>CACHJY010000003.1 GCA_902580265.1 uncultured Alphaproteobacteria bacterium | reverse complement strand
AGAAATACAAATAGCCACAAGATAAATAGTTATTGTCAACTGGACTTCGTTAGAACTAACGTTGTAATGATTTTTTATTAATAAAATTATAGGACTGATAAAAGCTAGGCCAGTCACAGAAGCTGCAGAGGCTGTGGAGAGCGCGATTACTGAGGGATTTTTTGTTCGCAAAATATTTTATCTTTTAGATTTATTATGACTTTAAAGAGTTCAACAATTTATTTATTTTAATGTGGATTGGGACATTTAAGTAATTATAAAGGGATCTAAAACTATTTTCTTATCGACAAATTTATATTTCCTCGCAACATCTAAGAGAGTTCTACAGTTATCAGTCATTATTCCATCAACTCCTATTCCAATAAGTTTCTTCATCTCGTTTCTTTCATTAATTGTCCAGACATGTACCTTTATTCCATTTTTTTTGCAGTAGTCTAATAATTTTTTGGATATGAGATTATAGCCCAAATAGCTCTTCGGAATCTGAAGATAGCTAGCACTGTATTTGGGGTCTTTATTGAATTTAAAGTCCAAGATCAGTGAGAATACTTCCCATTGACTAAAAGACATGGGGAAATCTCTTTTCAAAAACTCTCTCATATAATTCATCGTTTTTTGGCTAAACGAACCCAAACAAAGGTTTTGAATGGATTTATCACTATTTAGAAGGTTTACTAGGGCTCTAGCAGCATTTATGTTTTTAGCATCCAGGTTAAAGGTAACGTCATGAAACTTTCGTAGCAATAAATCAAGCCTCGGAATCCTATGTTTGCCGCTTATTAATATTTGATCTAAATCCTCTGAGTTAAGCTGATCAATATTAATATTAATTCCAACAATCCTCTTTAAATTATTATCATGAATGGCGTATAGAAATCCATCCTTGGAAATTTGTACATCCGTTTCGAACCATCTATATCCTAGTGCATAGGCATCGGCAAACGCTTCATAAGTATTTTCGAAAGCGGCCTCAGTGCCTCCTCTATGAGCTATTGGAGTAAAAATATGCTTGCACATTTATGTTTTTTTTATTTTTATCGTGTTCATGTTCATATTTGATAATAATACAAAAATGATTAGAAGTTAAAAGATGACAGACCCCTCAGAGATTAGATACGCTAAAATACAAGAAAGACTTGAACCATGTGTCACAGAGCTAAACATAAAAAACAAAACTGTTAAAGTTGATTGGTATATACCTATTGAGTTTTGCCATACCAAAGGAACAATAGCACATGGCGGAACTGTTTCCTTTATATTAGACGCTTCGATGTTTTTTGTGGTTGATCTTATCCATAAAGGCTTTACTACCGGCCTAACTCTAGGATTAAATATACAATATTTAAATCCGTGCCAACCTGGCAAAGTAACGACAGAAGCCTCGATCCTTCGCGAGGGAAAGAATTTCGCGTTTACTCAATGCCAGTTGATCCAAAATAACATTACTGTATCCACAGGAACTCAGCAAATGTCCCTTTACCACAATGATATAGCTCAAGATAGCTCATGGTTCACGCCAAAACCATACAAAGTGATTGATTAAATACTGTTAGCTATATTTCTCGGCGTGTTCCACCAAGGATCATCATTATAGGCTCTAAGATCGACTTCATGCGTCCAAGCTGAACGGTGTTGATCAGCAAGATGATAATATGTCTCAGCTATTTTATCAGGCAACAATAAACCGTCTTTTTCTAAACCCTTTTCCTTTCGCAGTGCTTGATAGGCTTCTTCACCCAGCATTTTTCCTAGCGTATCGGGGGCGTCGACGGCTCCATCAATTATAATATGGGTTGTGTGAATTCCTTTACTGGAGAACTCAGCGTTTAGGGTCTGGCAGAGCATGCGCCGTCCTCCCATAGAGGCGGCATGAGAATGTTGCCCCTTATTGCCCCTTACGGCTGCTGTAGATGACGTTACTAAAAGAGTGCCCCCTCCCCTTTTTTCCATATAGGGAAAAAGCTTTTTGGCCGTACGAAAAAGTGCTAATGTAGCCATTCTCCAACCTCGTTCAAATACCTTGTCAGAAGTTTCAAATAACGATCTATTACCTATCTGAGATCCTAGATTGAAAACTGTAACACTAATCGGGCCAATACTCTCCTCGACTTTTTCAATAAGATTTTCTATGGAATTTTCTTCAATTGCATTGATTAAAAATCCTGTTGCATTACCACCTTCCTTCTCAATGACTTTTACTGAATTATCTAAACCTTCTTGATTAGTCCTCCTTGAAATCACTGCATGGTAACCAGAAATTGCAAATTTTTTCGCAACATTCACGCCAATCCCAGCTCCAGCACCGATGACTAAACACACTTTTTTTTCTTGCATTTTTTTCACCAAAACATCAAATATAGTATTATTGCATCATTTTAACACTCTCCTCGGCATCATCAATAAATAAAATAAAACTAAACGTGCTGAGTCTTTTTCTAAAAGGCCTGATTTAGAAATGGTAAAAAAAGTAAACGTAGTTGTAGGTTCATTCCTTACTCAATTCATAATAGTTGGAATGTTATTCACCTATGGCGTACTTATGACCGAACTAGAAAAAGAGTTCGGCTGGTCAAGAACAGTTCTCTCATCAATTGGAGCTGCTGGTTGGCTTGCCTGGGGCATCCTTGCGATACCAGGAGGATATTTAAATGACCGACTTGGGCCAAGAATTGTATTGGGAGTAAATGGTTTCATTTTCGGGATAGGTTTCATCCTTTTTTCTAAATCCAGTGAGATCTGGCATTTATTTTTGATATTTATTTTCTTTATCGGGACTGGACTTAGTACCCATGATATCTCGACATTATCAACAATTGCAAAATGGTTTGAGTCCAAAAGAGGGCTAGTGACTTCTATTGCCAAAATAGGAACTGCGATGGGACAAATGGTAATGCCTCCTCTAATAGCATTATTAATTATTAGTTTTGGGTGGCGCATGGCTACATTTTATCTTGGCATCGCTGCGAGCATCGGATTGGTATTTGCCGCATCACTAATGTCAGCTCCAAACACTTCAAGCGAAAACTCAGCTAGTGAAGAAACCAATATTGAGCTTTTGGACAAAAAAGTTTTTAACCTTTTAGCTTTTTGTCAGTTTTGTATTTTCTTTGCCATGTTTACAACTATGACTCATATTGTAGCACATGGTTTAAATGTAGGCTTATCGCTTAAGGATAGTGCTTTACTTCTATCAATAATAGGTTTTTCGAGTATTTTTGGAAGACTTTCTGTCGGTGTTTTAGCAGATAGATTGGGAGGCAAAAAAACATATATGATTTGTCTAATACCCATGACTATCGCCTTAGTAGCTATTCCTTTCACAGGCAATATCCTCTTTATTTATATTCTTTTATGTTTATATGGGTTCTCACACGGAGGGCACTTCACAATAGCCCCTTTTATTATCGCTGAAAACTTTGGTCTAAAAAATCTAGGCACTATCTTTGGTAAGATAACATTTTTTGGTGCAATAGGCTCAGTAACAGGACCGATTGTAGCAGGGGCAATATTTGATTTAACCCAGAGTTATTATTATGCATTTTTATTAGTAGGAGCGTTGGCTCTTATATCGGTATTTTCACTAACTTATTTGCCAAATAATCAAAGAAAATAAAGATGAGCTCGAGTTAATTGTTATTTAATTCTAGAAAATTATTGTTGACCATTTGATCCATAAAACTGTCAGAAGCTCCTTGGTTGCTTTTATAAAACTTTTTAATATCTTTTATATGACTTTCATCAAATTTCATACCTTTCTTATCATAATAAGCTGAAACCAGAGCAGATGATAACTCTTTTTGCCCACTAATCTTTTTCAAAATACCAACATCTAGCGCTTCCAATGCTGGATATTCGATGCCCCAAATACTTGGACCCACTATTACAGACTTTTGCAAAGCAAAGGGCTCAATTATATTATGCGATCCTTCATTGTTTAAAGAGTCACCCATAAAAACTAGATCAGACATAGCCATATAAAAATTCAATTCTCCAAGGCTATCACCCCATAAAAGACTAAAATTATTTAAGTCTTTAAATTTTTTTTCATTACAAATTTTAAAATCTGTTTTGATCCACACAATTTCACTACGTGTTTTTACTTTTATTGAACTACCTGCAAACAGCATCTTATATTTGCTAAAGTCATTGGGATGTCTGGGAACTAGTACAAAAAAAATATCCTTATACTTTTCATATAGATCTATTATTATTTCACTGATTATTTCAAATTCCTGCTTCCCAATACTGGCAAAGCAAATCGTAAAATATTTCTTAAAAGCTATTTTTTTTAGTTTCAAAGCTGCATTAATTTGGTCTAACGGAACTCCTTGTTCAAATCGAGCATCTCCCATAATTAAAACTTTTTTAGCCCCAAAGTACTCAAATCTTTTCTTATGCCTTTCAGATTTAGATAAAACTAAATCGAATTTTTCAATCAAACTAGCTTTCAGAAAAGGGAATTTTTTATCTCTAATGAAACCTTTTTCAGGATATTGAGCCTGGGCAAGTATTAGAGGAACTTGTTCCTTGTAAGTAGTCGTGATCATTACTGGCCATAAATCACACTCAAGAATTATACAGCACTTCGGCTTGAAATTTTTAAGGAATCTTTTAAACATCAAGCCTATTTCAAGTGGAGTGTAAACAATTACCACTTTATTCTCACTTATTTCTTTATGGTACTCCTGCTGGGCGGCACGTTTGCCAGATAAAGTCAGCGTAGTTATTAGTAGTTTTTCTCCATTGAGAAGAAGTTTATCAAAAATTGGGCGGGCAGCTCTAAATTCTCCTAAGGATACTGCGTGGCACCAACAAGCTCCTTTAAAGTTTTTTTTATAGAAACTTAATCTCTCCATAAGATTTGAAGCATATCCTGGTTCTTTTATAGAGCGATAAAAGAAATACAATAATGCAATTGGCAAAAATAAATACCAAAGAACCTGATAAAGATTGAAAACAATTAAGGTGAATATTTTTTTCAAACTAAATTCCAATCGACTCTCCAAAAAAATTATCCTATTAAAGCATTGCTTGCTCATTAATTGAGCAATATCATCTTACTCATTCATATTTTTAAAAGATAGGCTTAAAAATTTTGAAAATAAAAAATAGAACTATCAGCTCTAAAGAAGCCCCTCTAATCATTGCAGAATTGGGTATCAATCATGGTGGCGATTTGCAGGTTGCAGAGCAAATGGTTAAAACAGCTGCTCATAGAGGCTGTGAAGTAATTAAACACCAGACACACTTTCTTGATGATGAAATGACCCCTGATGCAAAACAAATCATGCCCCCTAACGCGGATGTCTCAATATGGGACGTAATGGAAAAATGTTCCTTAACAAAAGATGAAGAAATCAAATTAAAGCGACTAGTGGAGGACTTGGGAATGATTTACATTTCCACACCTTTTTCAAGATCTGCAGCGGATTTTTTAAATGATATAAATGTACCTGCTTTTAAGATTGGTTCTGGAGAATGTGATAATCTTCTATTAATTGAGCATATAGCAAATTTCGGGAAGCCAATTATTCTTTCTACAGGCATGCAAAACTTATTGTCGGTAGAAAAGCCCGTAGAAATCTTTGAGAAAAAAAATATTGAATATGCACTTTTAGAATGTACAAACATTTATCCCTGCCCACCAGAAGATATAGCGCTTGGTAGCTTGGCACAGCTATCTCATAAGTTCCCTAATGCCAAGATAGGTTTCTCAGATCATTCAATTGGCCCAACAATGGCTTTAGCGGCTATTGCATTAGGTGCAACAATTATAGAAAAACACTTCACTGATACCAAAGACCGACAAGGGCCCGACATTTCCTGTTCAATGGACCCAGATGAGCTCGAGCACCTTATAAAAAAAAGCAAAGAAATAGCTTATTCAAGAGATCGACAGAAGTTTATAGCCAATGTGGAAAAAGATGTTTATAAGTTTGCACGATCTTCGATTGTTAGCGATAAAAATCTAAAAAAGGGCGATACTATTGATAGACAAAATATCTGGGCAAGAAGACCAGGAAATGGAGAAATACCCGCTTTCGAATTTGAAAAAGTTTTAGGGAAAACCTTAAAACGAGACATTGCTAAAAATACTCAGATAAAGTGGTCAGATTTGGAATAAAGAGATTGATGTGAAAAAACTGCTATTCATAACAGGCACAAGAGCTGACTTCGGTAAACTTGAACCATTAGCATCAAGCGCAAAATCAGCAGGATTTGGCATTTATTTTTTTGTCACTGGCATGCACCTTTTAGAAAAGTATGGACTTACTAGTATAGAAGTTTCAAGGATGAAAAACATCACAAGATTTGAATTTGTCAATCAGATGGAAGGAGATCCACCTGACAGGATCCTTTCTCGAACTATTACTGGAATTTCTGAATATGTAAGCCGCTTAAAACCTGATCTTGTTTTGATCCATGGCGATAGAATTGAGGCAGTTGCCGCCTCCCTTGTTTGTGCAACAAAGAACATAAGAAGCGCACACATCGAAGGAGGAGAAGTATCAGGAACTATAGATGAAGTTTATCGTCACTGTAATACAAAGTTATGTACAGTCCACTTTGTAAGTTCAAATTCAGCAAAAAAGCGCGTTACAAAACTTGGAGAGCATCCCGACCGGGTTTTTGTGCTGGGTTCTCCAGAACTTGATGCACATAAAGCAAGAAATTCAATTATGCTAAATGAAGTCTTGAATTACTACGATATTGAGTGGGATGACTATGGGATTTTTATTTTTCATTCAGTTACTTCAGAATTAGAGAGTTTAAAGAAAGAGATCAAATTCTGTTGTGATGCCTTAAAAAAAACAAAAAAGAACTTCGTAGTTATTGCCCCAAATAACGATCCAGGATGTGAAATAATTTTTAAGGCAATTGGAAAATTACCCAAATCTCATTTCAAACAGATACCTTCTATGAGATTTGCATATTTTTCGACATTACTAAAACATTCTCATGTTATTATAGGCAATAGTTCAGCGGGCGTTCGAGAAGCTCCTTTTCTTGGGGTTTCTTCAATAAACATTGGCTCTCGCCAATTTAAAAGAGGTGGAGCAAAAAGTATAAAAAACTTTGATGTCTTTAAAAACGGACAACTTGACAAGCTAGTTGAAAAACAATGGGGTAAGCGCTTTGAGCCTGATAATAGTTTTGGAACTGGTCAATCTGCAAAAAAGTTTACAAAGATTTTGAACGATAAAAAAATTTGGGAATTAAATTTACAGAAAACATTTTTTGAGAGTTCTAATCATTGAGAAACCCCTGTTTTAAACAAAAAATCTTGCTGGCTGCTAAAGTAGGCAAATATTGATGTGTTGAAACGAAATCTGGAAATATCGAGGCGTCACATACATAGAGATTGTTGGTCCCAAATACTTTAAAACTTTCATCAACTACTCCACTATTTTTATTTTTGCTCATTCTATTAGTTCCTATCAGATGGTATCCAGAAAACGTTTCAGACCCGATATTTCTTTTTATATCATCATTAATAAAATCTTTTCCACTTTTAGCAAAGCCTGCTTTTTTCAAGAGATCGATTGCGCTTCGAAAAGCTTTGTAAGTAAGTTCTCTATCATATTTGTTCGACAAATAGTTTGGATCAATTTGTATCTGGTTTTTATTATTAAAAGAGATAGATCCTTCCGATCTCGGAAAAACTTGAAAGCACCCCAGTGATGCTCGCTGATCTTTTTGAAATCTAATGCCCTTGGACGATAATAAGCTTCTTTCTTGTGTAAAATGCACCAAATGATACCTTACCAAGTTGTTTATACTAGCTTTCTTATTAAAAGTTGATTTATTCCAGGCAAGAGTGGCACCTGGACTTTTTAAGATCGAATTCTTTGCAGAAATATATTTGACAAATTCGAAAAATAATTTCAACCCACGTGTTTTTTGGTTAAGCGTATCGAACCCTTTACAATCAAATTCAATCCTGAAATTTGCATGATCTTTTAAATGTTTTCCTACATGTTCTTGCTGGAAAATTAAAGGTACGCCGGCTTTACAAACGTTTTTTGGGTCTCCGATTCCCGATCGCATCAGAATTAAAGGTGAAAATATTGTGCCTGCCGAAAGAATAATTTTTTTTGCATTAACAATAACTTTGGCCTTAGTTACAAAATTTTCGCACTCAACGCCTGAAGCATAGTTGTCTTTGAAAAAGATCTTAATCGCACGTGTATTTGCTAGCTTTTCAATATTTTTGTGTTTTGCATTTTCTTTAAAATCATTTGAAAAATTATATCTCTTTGATCCCCGAATATTTAGATGAATTTTTGCCCATCCTTCTATAAAATTATCTAAATCTGCGACCTCAGGAACTGCAATATTGTTAAGGGCTTTACAAAAAATGTTGGTTAGATTGTCTGTATAGCCGTACTCTCTATTATACGAAAAATTTGTGTTATTATATATGTGCTTCTTAACTCTCTGGAACATATTTTTTGGCCAGAAAGGAAAAACCTCTCCAAACCGTTTCTCGAAACCTAAGTATGAGACATTTCCATTGATTAAGCTTGAACCACCAAAACCAATTCCCTGAAGAATAGGAAGTTCTCTATCTCCTAAACCAGCTTGTTTCTTGGATATAAAGCTTAAACAGTGTTTATCATTTTGCAGTAATTTTCCTGATAATAACGGTATTTTATTTAGATAGCTTTTGCCCTCAGAGCATCCCTGCTCTATTAAACACACCTTTAAACCTGACCTACTTGCATTTTTTGCAATTTCAAGACCAGCTGTTCCAGCACCAACAATCGCTAAATCATATCTTTGGTGAGACATACTCTATTCCCAAATTCTGTAGCTCTTTGATCAACACTAATGCATCGTCAAACTCCTCTTCCGTATCGATATCTATTGAGCGCTTAATCGAAAGAGAGAAAGCCAAGGTCTTGGCTGCGGGCATGAAGCCTTTTTCTTTTAGCATAGATATCAAACCTAAATACAAACTTCCATCTACAAAAGCTGAATTGCTATCTTTTTTAGTGTCATGCACGTTAAGCAATTTTTTACCTATGTGGCCTAATAAAAAGTCTGATTTTACTTCGCTAAATTTAATTATTTCATAGATATCTTTTACTGAGCTGTAGTTTTTATTTACAGATACCATAGAAAGACTATTCTCTTGGTTCTTAATTTGTCTACAAAAAGAGACTAAATCATCCTTCAGTCTAATAGGTGATGTCGGTTGCAACAATATAAAGCTCCCAGCTAAGTAGTCATCCAAACGGATCACGTGTCTCTCAGCTAGCCTGTAGATACAATCAAATATGACATCGGATAGAATTGCCCTATCATCAGAAAGTTCTGGTTTCCTTCGAACCGCTAGAACACTATACGAATATTTCTTTTTTACTAAATCTAAAATCTGGTCATCATCACTGGTGCAAACTACTAAAATTTCTCTTAACCCACTGAGCTGTTGCTTGAGAAATAAACCCGCTGCCAAACTCCACTCAAATAAAGGAAACCCAAAAAAATTCTTAAAGTTCTTATTTTTGAGCCTTTTGGAATTTTTACGAGCGGGAATGACTATAACTAATTTTTCATTAAGAGCATTCATTAATATCACTGGCAATATTTTTGTAATCTTTAATTGACTTCGATACTAAAATCGGGAGAGCAACGCATTTAAGCAATCTATCATAGCAACTTTTTACCTCTTTATTCCTAATGTTTTTATTAATATGTTCCCAAAAATATGCACAATGCCAGTTAAAAGCATCAGGTAAATTTTTTGTACCAAAGCCAGCTTTGTTAAGCAAACTAATCACTTGGTTACGCAGTTTTTTATTTTCGATTGATATCACAAAAGTATCATAATTGGGCTCGCTCTCTGAATTAACACGTCTAAATTTTATGTCTTTGTGGTTAATATATTTTTCGAGGGCGTGGTATCTCTTTTTTGAATCTCTTAAAATACTCGGGAATTTTTTTAGCTGGACCTTACCAAATACTCCACTGATTTCTGTCATTCTGTAATTAAACCCAATCAACCCAGCATGATCTAACCCTCTTGGCATATTAGGAATATTTTTGTGGCCATGATCATGATACATTCTAGCGTTTTTTGCATCACTTTTCTTCTTAGAAAACAGAGCTCCGCCTTCACCAGTTGTAATCATTTTACCAAAGTCGAAACTAAAAACACCAAATTCACTCAGGCCTCCAACATATTTGCCGGCAACTTTGGCCCCGATTGCCTCGCATGCATCCTCAACTACTGGGATTTTATTTCTCTTGCCAATCCTGTTAATTAATATCATTTCCGCTGGTACACCCAGCATATGAACAGGAATTATAGCTTTTGTTTTTTTGGATATTAAACTTTCTAAATTTTTTGGACACATATTCAGCGTATCATCTATATCAGTAAAAACAACATTTGCACCAGTGTCTAAAATCGCTTCGACTGTCGCAATGAAATTAAAGGACTGTGTTATAACCTCATCACCTCTTCCCACACCTAGAGCTTTTAGAGCCACTTTAATTGCAGCTGTACCAGATGAAACGCACAAAACGTCAGCCATTTTTGGACTGAAAACGGTTTTCAACCTTTGTTCAAATTCTCTGACATGGTAATGTTTTCTTTTTTTATCAAATCCATGAGCGAAGAAAACTTTCCCCTCATCAAAGATCCTAGAAATTGCTTTTTTCTCTTTTTCGTCGATGACCTCAAATCCGGGCAACTTTAACTCCTGCTTTAATGACAACATATTAATGATTTAAGTATAAAAGAAAAGTAACCTTCGTTGGTAAAAAACTAGATTTTTTTTCCCTAATATATGTGTTATTATCAACCGTGGCATGTATTTTGCAGCCATGTAGTCCCCTCATACTCCCAATATAAACCCAAACCTATGTATGAGGGGAACCTATTTTTAAATTTCCTAGTGGCCAAAATTGCAATCAAATAAAATTGAGACATACCTTAGTTCTAAATTAACTCGCATCCAAATAAGCGACCTAGTGATCATATATTAATTGTAAGTATTGTGTATATTGAACGAATATGAGCGATTTAATTTAGTGCTATTTTTAATTTATTCTGAAATAATTTTTTTTGGAAAGCATCTTATGAAATAACACTTAGAGGAAATAATGGAAATTGTAAAACCACTAAATGAAAATGATATTGACCCAAATCTATTGGAAAAGATTCAGTTCTTCAAAGGTCCGCTTGGTGTTATACCAAGCTCCGTTAAAACTATGAGTTACCATCCCAAAATAGCCGATGCATTTACAGATCTCAATAAGGCTGTAATGGAATGCAAAGGGAAAGTTACCCCAGAGTTTAAACGACTTATTGGATATGTAACAAGTTTTGCCTCAGGGTGTCTTTATTGCCAAGCTCATACTATTTTAGGAGCTGAACGATTCGGCTGCACAAAAAAAAGGTTGGAAGAGGTTTGGAATTATGCAAACTCTTCAGCTTTTTCAAATGCAGAAAAAGCTGCTCTGGACTTCGCTTTTGCAGCGGCATCTGTTCCTAACAAGGTTACGGAAAAAGAAGTATCTCAATTAAAAAATTACTGGGATGATTATGATATTGTCGAAATTATGGGCGTAATTGCATTGTTCGGTTTTCTCAATCGTTGGAATGATGGTATGGGTTCCGCTTTAGAAGATTTGCCAATTGAAAAAGGGAAAGAGCATCTTATGGAAAATACTAATTGGACACCTGGGAAACATAGGATTTAAAGCATGGGTAATCGAAATGAGGAGGAACTTAGAGCATCTTTCTTAAATCAACCTCTAATGCCTTATATAGGGGCTAAACTCGCCACAATATCTCCTGGGCGAGCATCAATAGAAGTTGTTTATCAAAATAATATAACTCAGCAACACGGTTTATTTCATGGAGGAGTATCTGGAGCTATAGCTGACAATGCTGCTGGATTTGCTGCAATGACATTAATGGATAAAGAGAAAGAGCCCCTTACAATTGAATTCAAAATTAATTTTCTTAACATTGCAGATGGGGAAAAACTAGTTGCTGAAGCGGAAATTTTACAAGGAGGCCGAAGTATTTTTCATGGAGAGACAAAAGTGTATACGATCAAGAACAAAAGGAAAATATTGACAGCTACTGCTCTAGTGACGATAAAAGGAACCAGTAAGGTGTCTGAAAAACTACGCTGAAACTAACAAAGTATTGTCTTCTGTTAATCTTCCTTGGCTAATTGCTTTTCATAAGCCTCTTGGATCGACTTCAGCTCCTCAATTGCTGCACGAATATCAGAGCTGTCAGTTACATTGATTTCAACTCTTTTCCCTTTATGAGATAGTTTTATTTTATCTTGCTTATGAGACTTTAATTTTTTCACCTTATAAACCCCAATTGGCCGAACAAAACCTTTAGGTGTCAATTCTTTTACGAACTCAGTTTCTACTTCTGTCGAAATAAGGTTTTTTGTGTTTTGATCAACAAGCATATCATCTACTTCAGCCATTGACTGAAGTCTTGCAGCAAGATTCACAGGGCTTCCAAGTATGGTATAATCTAATCGTAAATCGGAACCAAAGTTCCCTACAGTGCAAAACCCATTTGAGATACCCATCCTAACCGAGATACCCTCCGTCGCACCAAGACCCTTCCAGTGACCTTGCAACTCCTTAACCCGTTCCTGCATAGCTATAGCCATTTCTATGCACTTTAGAGCGTCATCAGTTTCTCCAAGGGTCTCTGGATCACCAAAAAAAACCATAAGTGCGTCTCCAATAAATTTATCAATGGTGCCCCCGTGTTTAATTGCTATTGTTGACATTTCTGACAGATAGGAATTTATGATCAGCGCAAGTTTTTCAGGCTCCATTTTATCAGTTAAATCAGTAAAACTTACGATATCAGAAAAAAATACTGTTAGGTTCTTTCTGCTATGAGAAACTCCCTGGTCTTTTTCTTCCTCAAAAATATTCTTATAAATTTGAGGAGAAAGATATTTAGCCAGCCTAGTTGCTAAGCTTTCGAGTTTTTTACTTTTTTCTTCAATTAGTTGTTTATCTTTTAATTGCCCTTCTATGAGTAAGTCTCGTTGCTTAGTTAACTCATGTTCATTTGTTCTATCTACGAATTGACCTTGAATTCCGTTTAAGTACTCAAAATCAGAATTTTTTGTTTTTGTTGAAAGTAGTGAAAAAAGTCTCTCTTTATCATCGATAATAATCTTGACCTTTGGGATTAAAACAGATCCCTTATTGTGGATTTCATCCTCAAAAAGTTGTATCTGTTCGTCTGTTACACCTAGCTGCTTTAAAATATCTGGGAAGTATGCATCTTTGACATTGCCTAGAACCGGGAAAAAGCCTTTGAAGTTTTTATTGACCTTTTTTACCCTCAAATCCTTATCAGCATAGTAACAAGCAGTAATAGCATTCTCAAAATTAAAAAAGCTTAAATCTACGACTTTATCAGGATTGAAAAAATCTTGGAAATTCATAAACGTTCAATGCCCTTTTAAATTGCAAAAATAAATCTGTTAAATACACGTTGAGTAAATTAAAACAATAGACCATATTGATATTATTATTTAATTCAAAAAATAAACACACCTAATTAAATTTTTGCGGTACTATTTCTGAGCAAGAGAATATGGCTTCATATTTTTTTGCGAACGCAATTAAATCTATATCGGATTTTCTCTTTCCTATTATTTGCATTCCCATGGGCAGTCCATTTCTATTTAAACCCAAAGGAACGGAGATAGTTGGCAGCCCCAGAATGCTTGATAAAACCACAATATCCATCCACTGATGATATGTCTCCATTTGTTTACCATTAATGCTAGAAGGATAAGGAATGTCTTTATTGAAGGGATACACCTGTGCAACTGGCAGTGCCAAATAATCATACTTTTTAAAAATCGAATTAACTTCATTTTCCCAAAGTGATCTCCATATTAGTGCTTCTTCAAGATCTGTTTCTTTAACTACTTGACCGTTTTTAATTTCCCAATCGATGGTGAGGATTTTTTCATCTGAACTCAGGTTGTAATTTATAAATTCGTCATACAAACTTTTTGATCGTAATACTTTCCAGCTATTACTCAAATAATACGGGTTGGCTTCCGGCTCTATTTCTTCGACAACAACTTTATTTTGGGCTAAAGAAAAAAGAGTTTTCCTACATTGTTCCAGTATTTCTTCTTCAACCTGGTAGTAACCACCTAAATCATTTAACCAGGCAATTTTTCGTTCATGCATTTTTTCATCACTGAGGAATATATCATCAAATGAGCAATCTAAATCAAATGAAAAAGGGTCGGATACATGTGAACCCGATACAATATCGAGGAAGTAAGCCAAATCTTCAGGTGTTTTTCCTAAAGCTCCCAAAGTTGATAAAATGGGCAACTTTTTGTGCCTTGTCTTTGATCTTTCCTCAGGGATAAGCCCGGGTGTTGGCCTAAACCCATATAAATTACAATAAGCAGCCGGATTTCTGCATGAGCCCATCATGTCAGAGCCATCAGCTATCGGGATTAAATCAGCGGCTATAGACGCTGCTGCACCACCACTAGAACCACCAGCAGTTTTTGATACATCATAAGGATTAGCGGTAGAGCCGAAAGCTCTATTAAATGTTTGCGACCCAAGCCCCCACTCAGGCGTATTTGTTTTTCCAATTATTAAAGCGCCACTACCAATTAATCGATCAACAATAATACTATTTTTTTTTGCTACATTATTTTTATATTTTGGCACTCCATAAGTTGTTGGTAGACCTTTAACATCAATCAAATCTTTTACAGCTAGAGGAATGCCAAAGAGACTTTTTGTTTTTTTTTGTACGGAACGATCTTTTAAGTTCTCAAGATCATTAAAAACTTCATCTATGCTCCTGAGAGAAACAAGCGCATTAAGAATGGGGTTGAATTTTTTTATTCTGGACAAATAGTGCTGTAATAGCTCTTTCTGTGAAATTTTTCTATTTTTCAAAAGTCCAATAATTTCTTTTAACGAGTGTTTTTCCATTATGTTTTTATAAAAACTTAGGTCGAGTTTATTTTAGAAAGTTAATTTACCATTACTGATACTTTTGATTTTGTTTTTTAACAAATTTAGGATTAGGATTAAACTAATTATATGTTTTTACAAGCCTTAGGATCATTAGAGCTGTGAATTTCGAATTAACTGATGAACAATCTATAATAGTCGATACAACCAGACATTTTCTGGAAAAAGAGATTTATCCTTACGAAAAAATTGTTGAAAAAACTGGGGAAGTTCCAATAGAATTAGGAACAGAAATTGCTAAAAAATGTAAAGAAATAGGCTTTTTTGCTGCTAACTTCCCGGAAGAACTAGGGGGAGGTGGAATGAATCATTTAGAGTTCACTCTTTTAGAGAGAGAACTCGGTAGAGGTTCGAATGCCTTAACGATTTTTTTTGGTAGGCCGTCTGGTATCCTTATGGCTTGCAACGATCTACAAAAGGATAAGTACCTTATCCCTGCAATCAAAGGTGAAAAATTTGATGCACTAGCAATGACTGAGCCAGGAGCCGGTTCTGATGTAAGAGGGATGGAATGCACTGGACAAAGAAAGGGTGGCGATTGGATTATAAATGGAACCAAACACTTTATAAGTCATGCCGACATAGCTGACTTCGTTATTGTTTTCATTGCAACTGGAGAAGAAGAAACAGAAAAAGGTAAAAAGAAAAAAATCTCATGTTTCCTGGTCGATAGAGTTACACCAGGATTTGAAATTTGTAGCGGATATAATTCTGTGTCGCATAGAGGATACAAAAATTGCATTTTAAGGTTTGAAGATTGTCGACTTTCCGATGATCAAATTTTGGGTGAAGTCCATAGAGGTTTTGATATTGCTAATGAATGGCTATACGCGACACGATTAACTGTTGCCGCGACATCAGTAGGTAGAGCAAGAAGGGCTTTTGAATTAACACTTCCCTTTACTATTGAGAGAAAGCAGTTTGGAAAAAAAATAAGTCAGTTCCAAGGTGTAAGTTTCCAGCTCGCGGATATGATTACTGAAATCGATGCCGCCGACCTTCTTACACTATCCGCTGCATCAAAATTAGATAATAAAATTCCAGCAAACAGAGAGATTGCATCAGCAAAGCTATATGCAACAGAAATGCTGGCTAGAGTAACAGATACCTGTATTCAGCTACATGGTGGGATGGGATTGATGGATGACCTTCCTTTTGAGCGTTTTTGGAGAGATGCACGGATTGAAAGAATTTGGGATGGAACATCAGAAATACAAAGACATATAATCAGTCGGGAACTTCTGAGACCTTTGGGCGGATAAAATTGGTTAGGCCGTTAAATAGACTTTTAAGGCCAAAAACTATTGCCGTTTATGGAGGAAGTTGGTCTGAAAATGTTGTGAAAGAACTAAAAAAGAATTCATTTTTGGGTGAGATTTGGGCTGTTCACCCCACAAGAAAAACTATAGGAGGAGTCAAGTGTTATAGAACAACTTTTGACCTGCCATCATCTCCAGATGCAGTGTTTGTCGGCGTTAATAGAGAAAAAACTGTTTCAATTATCGAAGAACTATCCGAAATAGATGCAGGAGGGGTTGTATGTTTCGCTTCGGGGTTTTCGGAAACATCAGTTGATGATAAATCAGACCAGGGTAAGACACTACAACATAGAATCGTTAAAGCAGCCGGGCAAATGCCAATTTTAGGTCCAAACTGTTATGGTTTCATAAATTATTTAGACAATGCACTTATCTGGCCTGACCAGCATGGTGGAGAACAGGTCAATAAGGGGGTCGCTATACTGACCCAAAGTTCTAATATTGCAATTAATTTGACCATGCAATGCAGAGGCCTTCCTATTGCTTATGTCATAACGGTGGGCAATCAGGGTCAGCTCAATCAAGCTCAAATAGCTTTGGAATTATTACAAGACTCAAGAGTAACTGCTGTTGGCCTTCATATTGAGGGAATAACAAATCCCAAGGATTTTGAAAAGTTGGCGAGAGAAGCTAAAACTTTAAACAAAGGAATAGTAGCTTTAAAGGTAGGCAAGTCAAAGTTAGCAGAAAATGCTACTGTTTCTCACACTGCTTCGATGGCAGGAAATTATCAAGGCGCAATAGCTCTACTCAACAAATTAGCTATTGCAACTGTTGATGGTCTTGAAAGCTTTTTAAATTCATTAATGATTTTACATGTTCATCAACCGATAAGTGGTAATAAAGTTGCCTCACTGTCCTGCTCTGGTGGAGAGGCAAGCCTAATAGCTGATTTAGCAGAACCATTACATTTTAGGTTTCCAAAACTTAGCTCTAAACAAAAAAGAAACCTTAAGTCAGTATTAGGTGATTTAGTTCATTTATCTAATCCTTTAGATTATCAGACGTATGTTTGGAATGACCAAGTCAAGCTGACTATGGCGTTTAAAAGTATGATGGAAGAGCCATATGACTTTTTATTTATAATTATGGATCTGCCTAAACAAGATCGCTGTTCTTCAGATGCATGGTATCCAGCAATTGCAGCACTAAAAGAGGCTAAAAAAATTGCAAAATGCCCAGTCGGCCTAATAACGTCGCTTGAAGAAAATATGCCGGAAAAGATTGCGAAGGATTTATTAAGGCATTCAATAATTCCACTGACTGGATTAGAAAATAGTCTTACCGCTGTAAAGGCATTACAAAATGTGAGTATACAGTGGAAAGTAAAGAGTACTCCATCAATTATATGGCAACGCTGGTCGGATGAAAAATCTCAAATACTAGATGAGTATCAATCTAAAAGAGTTTTAAATAAAATCGGTATAAATGTTCCGGAGGGTTTTATAATTACGAATAAAAATTCTCTCTTAAATAAATTTAGAACTATTAAGAAAGCTGTTGCTTTAAAAGCTATGGGCATTAATCACAAGACAAATGTTTCTGGAGTAGTACTTGGAATAGATAATGAAACCGAACTACTTGATAAATTCAACAATATGAAGAGAGCAACTAAGTCAAAAGAATTTCTTATAGAACACCAAGTAGATAATTGTTTGGTAGAGCTTCTAGTTGGAATTGTAAGAGACCCACAACATGGCTTTATGATAACTATAGCGGAGGGTGGAGTTTTATCAGAATTGCGAAAAGACTCGGTTACCTTATGCATGCCATGTAACAAGACTGAGATAGCTAGGGCGTTAAAAAAACTGAAAATATGGCCTTTATTAAATGGGTACAGAAATAAAAAACCTGTTAATATCAACAAGATAATTTTAGCGGTCTTAGCGCTGCAACGTTATGCTCTAAAAGAGAGAACTAAATTAGTTGAATTGGAAATAAACCCTCTTTTAGTAAAATCAAATCAGGTTGTTGCAGCTGATGCACTTATAAAGGAAAATTATTAAACGGTACAAAAAATGACAATCAAGACGAATGAATTAAAAACAAAGATCAAGGGAGCAATCCTTGAGGTCACACTCGACCGCCCCAAGGCAAACGCCATAGATCTGCTTACTAGCCAAAAAATGGGTGAAATCTTCATGGGTTTCAGGGATAATTCCAAATTACGCGTAGCTATCTTAAGAGCTGAGGGAGAGAAATTTTTTACTGCAGGTTGGGACTTAAAAGCAGCTGCTGATGGAGATGCTGTAGATGGCAACTATGGAATCGGAGGTTTCGGAGGACTTCAAGAACTTGGGAATCTCAATAAGCCTGTGATTTGCGCTGTAAACGGTATTTGTTGTGGTGGTGGATTAGAGATAGCTTTGTCTTGTGACCTTATTATCTGCTCAGAAAATGCTACCTTTGCATTACCCGAAATTCGTTCAGGGACTGTCGCTGATGCAGCCTCTATTAAGCTTCCAAAAAGAATACCTTACCATGTTGCTATGGACCTTTTGTTAACAGGGCGATGGTTTGATGCCCAAGAGGCAATGTCGTATGGATTAATAAAAGAAATAGTAAAATTCGATAAGCTGAGAAAAAAAGCATGGGACTTGGCCGAGATTTTAGCGAGTGGACCACCTCTAGTTTATGCAGCCATAAAAGAAATTGTGCGTGAAGCAGAGGATTTAAAATTTCAAGATGCCCTAAACAGAATAACCAAAAGGCAATTTAAAACTGTTGATCATTTATATTCAAGTGAGGATCAAATTGAAGGTGCCAAAGCATTTGCTGAAAAACGAGACCCAAAGTGGAAAGGAAAATAATTTATTAGTTTCAACTTAAGTAATCAAAATTGGAGAAAAATATTTTTTCTTAAAGGGGGAAAGTATGAAAGATAGGTATCAAGTCGTTATAATAGGTGGAGGAGTTGTTGGCGTTTCTGTTCTATATCACCTCGCTAAAAATGGTTGGACTGATTGTGTTGTTCTAGAGAGATCCGTTTTAGCTGCAGGTTCTAGCTGGCATGCTGCTGGGGGGGTGCACGCTTTGAATGCTGACCCAAACATGTCAGCATTGCAGGGATATACCCTAGATTTACTTTCAAAAATTCAAGAAGAAAGCGGTCAGGACATTGGATTGCATATGACTGGAGGTATAACAATTGCGAGTACTTCTGATAGGTGGGAATGGCTTCAATCGGCATATAGAACATATCAAACTATTGGTATAGAAGACGTTTATCTTATGACCCCAGAGGAGATAAAAAACAAATGTCCGATAATGGATACAAAAGGAGTTTTGGGTGGGCTGTGGGCAGATAGAGAGGGCTATGTTGATACGACAGGCACCGTTTGGGCATATGCTAAAGCTGCAAAAAAATATGGAGCTGAAGTAATTGAGAATAATAAGGTAAATGAATTAAAACAGAGAGTTGACGGATGTTGGGAAGTACACACCGAAAAAGGAGCGCTAGTTACTGAGCATGTAGTGAATGCGGGCGGGCTTTGGGCAAAGCAAGTAGGACAGATGGCAGGATTGAATTTGCCAATTTCACCCTTAAAACATCATTACTTGGTTACTGAAAGTATTCCTACTATAGAGGCGATGGATTTTGAGGTTCCGATGACTGTAGATCTTGAGGGTTTCACATACATGAGACAATGGGATCAAGGTATTTTGGTTGGTATTTACGAAATTAATCATGAGCATTGGGCCCTAGATGGAGCGCCTTGGGACTTTGGGATGGAGTTATTTAAAGAGGACTTTGATAGATTAGAGAATGAATTGGCTCTCTCTTTTGAAAGGTATCCAGACTTAAAAAATGTTGGGATAAAAAATTGGGTAAACGGAGCGTTCACATTTTCTCCAGATGGCAACCCCTTGGTAGGGCCTGTGAAAGGTATTAAAAACTACTGGCTTGCTTGTGGAGTTATGGCAGGCTTTCTTCAGGGAGGTGGCGTTGGAAAAACACTTGCTGAGTGGATGATCTTTGGAGAAACCGAATCTGATCCATGGTCTATGGATATAGCTCGATATGGTGATTTTGCTTCAAATAGAGAATATATAAAGCAAACAACAGGTCAATTTTACAGCAGGCGGTTTGTTATGAGCTACCCTAATGAGCAGCTACCAGCAGGCAGAGATCTGAAACGAACAGCCGTGTGGAACATTCAAAAGAATAATGGGGCAATATTTGGTAACAGTTGGGGGCTTGAGATACCATTATTATTTGGACCAAAAAATTTCAAGGAAACACCCAGTTTAAAACGCTCAAATGCTTTTGAAATTGTAAAAAAAGAACACCTTAATGTGAGGGAAAATGCTGGAATATTAGATAGTTCTGGGTTTAGTCGATTTGAAATAAAGGGGCCAGGGGCTGAGATGTGGCTAAATCAACTATTAGCTACCGACATACCGAGCAACAAAAAAGTAAAGCTTGCGGTAATGCTAGGGCATGATGGAAGACTCAAGGGAGATCTGACATGCTTAAACTGGGGGAATAATGTTTTTTGGATTATGGGAAGCTATTATCTGAGAGAGTGGCATTTGAGATGGTTTCATGATCATTTACCAGGTGGAATTAAAAGTATTCACACAGATGGAGAGATATCGCTACTAGATATAAGTGATAATATTGGCGGCTACGCAATTTCAGGTCCAAATTCTAGAAAATTGCTTGAAAGATTAACAAACTTTGACGTATCTAATGAGAATTTAAAGTTCATGTCATGTAATGAAATCGACATTGGACTAATTAAGACAAAAATCGCACGATTGTCAGTTGCAGGTGAACTTGGTTACGAGATAAATTGTCATGCTTTAGAATTGAACGCTCTACGAGAATTACTTATTTCTCAAGGCAAAGACCTTGGTGTCCAAGAATATGGCTATTATGCTCTTAATACTCTGAGACTAGAAAAAAGTTTTGGAATTTGGAATTACGAATTCATGCAAGCCTATACACCAGGCGAAACAGGGCTAAATCGATGGATATCCAGGGGCAAAAATGTGGAGTTTGTAGGGAAGACACCAGCTTTAAAGGAACTATCAGAAGGAGAAAAAGCACTTCAAAAAACTTTAATCACCTTAGAAATTAAAGATGCAGAAGTGGAGGCAAATGGGTATGAACCTATATGGTCCAAAAATAATAAACGAATTGGCATGACAACATCAGGTGGTTATGGCCATAATGTTGGCAAATCATTGGCAATGGCTTTTGTTGAACCAGAGTTTTCTGAACCAGGCATAGAACTTAAAACTCATATAGTAGGAAAGGAAAAGCGCTGTGTAGTTCTTTGTAATAGTCCTTGGGATCCTGAAGGATCGAGAATGCGTTTATAGCAAGTGTTATACTGGTATCTGCTTGCTGTTTTTCACCTCTTTCAAAGATATGCTTGAGGACATACCAGCAAATTGGATCTCAGATATTAATCGTTGCTGAAAGGCGTCATATTCTTCAATACTCTTTGCAATGATTTTTAACAAGTAGTCTGCGCTCGATCCGGTTAATCGATGTACTTCTAAAATGTTGTTGTAACTCATCACAACTTTCTCGAACTCAGCATACCAATCTGAGTTATGGTTACTTACTGAGATAGAGAGAAAAACCGTAACAGAGTAACCTACCTTTTCTTTGTCAACGAGTGATACTTTGTATTTAATGACGCCTTGCTCTTCCAGCTTTTTAATCCGATTCCAGCAGGGAGTAGCTGAAATACCTACTCTCTTTGCGATTTCGGATAAAGGTAAATCTGCGTTTATTTGAAGTAGGGTTAAAAGTTTTCTGTCAATGTCATCCATTCTTTTTTTATTCCAGATAATAGAAAAATTTTCTAATAAATCATTAAATATTAAATAATTTAGTATATTTTCTAAATATTTATTTATATTTAAGAAAATTTTTCCTATTGTCTACAAAAATTTATTGAGGTGAAATATGTCTAATTATACAAATGCAGAAACTTTGGTTCTACACGGTGGACAATATAGAAGCGACACCAATACAAACGCCGTAGCTGTTCCTATATATCAAACAACTAGCTATCAATTTAAAAATACAGAACATGCAGCTAATCTGTTTGCCCTAAAAGAACTGGGCAATATCTACACGCGTATAATGAACCCAACTAACGCGGTTCTTGAAGAAAGAGTTGCTTCAATAGAAGGAGGAGCTGCAGCACTTGCTCTATCTTCAGGTTCTTCAGCAACTGCTTTAGCAATTCAAAATTTATGCAGTGCAGGAGATAATATTGTCTCTTCGCCTCACCTTTATGGTGGAACTTGGAATTTATTTGTGAACACGTTTAAGCAGTTCGGAATTGAAGTTCGCTTTGCCGATCCCGAAAAACCTGAAACATTTGGGGAGCTTGTAGATGAAAAAACTAGAGCTTTTTTTGGAGAAACAGTTCCAAATCCTAAATTGAAAGTTTTTCCAATTGAAGAAGTTGCTAGTATAGGTAGAGAATTGGGCATACCTTTAATTATAGATAATACGGTCTCTCCACTAACCTGTCGGCCAATCGAACATGGTGCAGCAATTGTGATCCATTCACTAACAAAGTATATAGGTGGGCATGGTAATTCTATAGGCGGAATTATAGTTGATAGCGGGAACTTTGACTGGACGGCAAATCCTAAAAGACAACCATTATTTAATCAACCAGATGAAAGCTATCATGGAGCCGTTTGGGGACAATTGGTGCCTGAAGCATTAGGTGCGCCCATTGCTTTCGCTGTCAGAGCCAGAGTGGTTTTGTTACGGGACCTAGGTTCAGCAGTATCTCCAATGAACTCATTTAATATAATTCAAGGACTTGAGACACTCCCATTACGTTTTAAAGCGCATCAAGAAAATGCAGAAAAGTTGGCAAACTATCTTTTGAAGCACAAAGCAGTACAACAAGTCATTTATCCATCTCTTTTTGAAGGGAAAGATAAAGCAACAGCTGATAAATATCTTAAAACTGGTTATGGCCCAATTGTTGGAATGGTTTTACGTGGAGGCGCCGATGCGGGCAAGGAATTTATTGATAATCTTAAGATGGTTTATCATGTTGCTAATATTGGTGACACACGTACTCTAGCAATTCATCCTTCATCAACTACCCATTCCCAACTTTCACTGCAAGATCAATTTAAAGCAGGCGTTACTCCTGGATATATTAGGCTAGCAGTTGGTATTGAACATATAGATGATATAATTGCAGATATAGACCAAGCACTTAAAATTGCAGATAAAAAGTAACCCTTTAATATGCTTTTAGAATCTAGTTTTGATCGACTTTTAGAGGACAAGTTTCTTCTAACTGATGGAGCCACAGGCACTAATTTGTTCCTTAAAGGTCTGTTAACAGGAGACGCTCCAGAACTTTGGAATTTAAATCAGCCTAATAAAATTTTTGAACTTCATACAGATTTTCTGGAGGCAGGATCTCAGTTAATTCTCACAAATTCTTTTGGTGGCTCAAGTTGTAGATTGAGATTACATAATGCAGAAAAGAAAGTTGCAGAAATAAATTTTATAGCTTCTGAAATTGCTAAAGAATGTGCCGATAAATTTCAAGAAACAAAATTAGTTGCTGGCTCAGTAGGACCAACAGGAGAGCTATTTGAACCTCTAGGATTGCTCACTTATGATGATGCAGTTGAGATTTTTCATGAGCAAATGGATGCTTTGAAAAGCGGTGGAGCAGATATGATTTGGATTGAGACAATATCCGCGCTTGATGAATTGAAGGCTGCAATAGATGCTGCGAACCGAACAGGGTTACCAACTTGCTGTACTTTAAGCTTTGATACCCATGGATCAACCATGATGGGTATAGGTCCCGAAACCTTTGTGCGCTTCTGTGAGGATAGTAACCTCTCTTCTTATGGTGCAAACTGTGGCGTGGGGCCTTCTGAGATGGTAGATACTGTATTACAAATAAAAAAAAATCAAAATATCGATCTACCTATCATTGCAAAAGGAAATTGTGGCATACCTTCTTATCAAGAAGGAAAAATAGTTTACAGTGGAACACCTGAGATAATGAGCAGATACGCGCTAATGGCATTTACAGCCGGAGCAAAAATAATTGGTGGTTGTTGTGGTACAACGGCTCGACATATTCGAGCGATGCGAAACTCGTTAGAGAAAGCACCCATTTCAGCAACCTATTCCGCAGAAGAGCATTTTTCACAACTAGGACGACCGTGGCAAGAGACTGACAAAAGTAAAAAGAGCATTAAAAGGTCTAGCTTGAGAAAGAGAAACTTATAAATTTTAAGAGCAATTCCGAACTTATTAGGCTATTGATTTTTTGTCTTCGTATCGCTAATAACAGTGCAATAAAATAGTTTCTTCTAAAAAATGTTAAAGATCTCTGAACTAATAAAAAGTGTACCCGAAGAGTATATTAGCGAACTAACACTTTCGGAGGATTGTGAGATAGATTTCAATTGCCGAGACGCATGCTACATCATCAAAAGTGGGGAACTATTAAGCTATGGGGCAAATAAATTTACACAGCTATTAAAACCCAACGATCCCATAGGTGTCGCGGAAACAATCCTGGGCCGACCAAATGAACTAAAGTATAGGCGCTATAAAAAAGTTGATCTTTACCGCCTGTCTGGCGATCCAGTAAGAAGTCAAATTAATAGCGCAGGGCCTCTAGTAAAATCCATTATAAAATATAGCTTAAGAAGAATTTTTCAAGTTTCTGATGATGATAAAGCACCCCTACTTTTTGAAGAGAAATTTCTTTTAAAAAACGAGAAAGAGACAAAGCTTAGAAAGTTTGAAGAAGGTACCTGGATTTTCAGAAGTGGTTTCTCAAATAATAGAATGTATTTCTTGGAAAAAGGGAGCGTACAATTATTTACAAAAAATAATAGAGAATTAGCTACTTTAACAATGGGAACATGCTTTGGAGAAAGTACATTGATAAGAGGCAAAAAACATAATAACAGCGCGTTTGCTTTGGAAAGCTGTCTTATCAGGACAATTGATGAAGATTTAATTGAAAAAAATTTAAAAAGTGAACAACCTCTAGTCCAACTTATTTTGTATTTGGTTCTCAGGCGAGCTGAGTTTATGAACTCATTAAGAATGGCTGATGATTTCTCAAAGAAATAAACAGTGGTTTGTCTTTAGTTTCAACACAAATTCTTCTCTAATTTTTTCAACAGATCAGGAAAATTATCAACAATTATATCGTGATTGGGATTAGGGGTTGGGTCAGGTGGCCCTTCCGCTCCCCATTCATCGGGCCGTCTAACAAAAGCTGTTTTGAAGCCGACCCTTTTTGCTGCATCTAGATCAAAGTTATGGCAAGCAACCATCAAGCACTGCTCTGGTTCCAATTGGAGATTCTGCGCCACCGTTTGATAAGCTTCTGGAAGTAATTTATATTTTTTAATACCCTCACATGAAAAAACAGCATCCCACGAAAGGCCATTTTTTCGAGCCGTATCTATGATTATTCGATAGCTAAGGATAGTAAATGAACAAACGATGTACATTTCTCTCAGCTTAGGCAGCATTTCAGGAAAATCACTCCAACATTTGAAATTGTGTGGAGTCTCATATGCAATATAGTTTATATCCTCTTCTGTAAATTTAGTTAAATTATGCTCATTTATTAGGTCCAAGAGAATAAACTTATGTGCATCATCAAAGTTATAGTTGGGAGTTTCATTTTCTCCTAAGTTAAGCATCGACTTTAAACTCCTTCTTCGAAGCTCATTTGCCAAAAATTCCCAATCTTTAAAATAATTATATCTTTTACCAATCATTCTAAATGCTTCTTTAAAGCCCGAATGCCAATCCAATATAGTTCCACCAGTATCAAAAGTTAGTGCTCTAACATTATTCATAAAAATTTCCTAAAATAAGTCCCTTGATTACTATGCTGCTGGCATATTTTTTAAAGCCTTTAAAATTGATTTACTTAACTCACCATTAACGAATTTATCTTTATCGTCTTCATTTTCACAAGCATCCACATAGGCCAAAACGTCCTTTCTTAAAATTCCCATAGTATTGTCATTTTCGAAGTTTTCTTTAAACCATTCTATATCTGCTCTATTTGTACCAAACCAAGTTTGACCAGAAGAAGTGTCAATAGTCCTGAACAAAGCATCTATATCAAGCCCAAACTTTTGAGCCTGATGCAACACATGCCTAACGGATACAACAGAACTTGCGGCGATAAAATTATTTAGAACTTTCACCATCATACCTGATCCATAATTTCCAATATGATTTATTTCAGAGCCCATTAATCCTAAGAGAGGTTCAATATAATTGAAAAAATTTTTTTCGCACCCAACCATAAAGGTCAATTTTGCTTCATTAGCAGCAAATGTTGCGCCAGACATGGGAGCATCAATAACCGTAATGTTTTTTGGCGCCTTTTCTTTTAAATTCATTAAGAACTTTGGAGATAGTGTTGAAGCAATTATTAAAATTTTACTAGATTGCTGCTCAAACAACCCATTGGTTCCTTGACACAACTCTTTGGTATCTGATGCGTCTCTAACAACGCTAATTATAATATTCCTGTCATCAAGAAACTTCTTCTTACAACTTACAAAGTCTTTTTCTAAGCCTAATAAAGCTTTCTTACTCTCTATATCATATCCTTGTGCATCAATATTTTTTGATAACATTGAATTAAGCATAGGTAAGCCCATATTTCCACAGCCAGCTAATCCAACTTTCTCTTTTAAAATATCCTTATTAAAGCCTTTTGAGTTCATATTGTTATCGTATCAAAAAAAAGCCATAATAAAAACTAAGATAATTTTAACCCGGCGCTCAGTTAACGTGGAAACGAACAAACATGCTTTCATTTCAAGACATAGTAAATGCTGAGAAGATAGTTTCCAAGCATATAGTCACGACCCCAGTGATTTCTTCAACGACTTTATCGAAAGCTATTGGTGAAAAAATATATTTAAAATTAGAAAACCAACAAGTAACTGGAAGCTTTAAAATCAGAGGTGCTATAAACGCGATATCAAACCTTAAGCCGGAACACAAAAAAGCAGGAGTTGTCGCCTTATCTACTGGAAACCATGGTAGAGGTCTGGCTTTTGCCGCCAATTTGATGAAAATTAGATGTATAATATGCATGTCAGAACTAGTACCTAGAAATAAGATAGAAGGGATAAAAGCTCTAGGCGCTGAAGTAAGATTGAGTGGGGCAAATCAAGATGAAGCACAAATGGAAGCTGATAGACTTTCAATTGATGAGGGCATGACCTACATTTCACCATTTGATAACATTGATGTTATTGCAGGTCAGGGAACCCTGGGCATTGAGATTCATCGACAAGTTCCCGAACTAAATTTTGCTTTTGTGCCCTTGTCTGGGGGTGGACTAATTTGTGGAGTGGCTAAAGCATTAAAAGGCTTGAACCCAAAATTAAAAGTTATTGGAGTTTCTATGGATAGGGGCGCTGCAATGTATGAATCTCAAAAAGCTGGAAAACCGATTTTTGTAAAAGAAGAAGAAAGCTTGGCCGATGCTTTAACAGGAGGAATTGGTCTTAATAATAAATACACTTTTGATCTTACAAAAGAACTAGTCGATGAGATAGTTCTTGTAAGTGAAAAAGAAATTGCAGAAGGAATTCACTATGCCTACTGGCGTGAGTCACAAATAGTTGAGGGGGCTGGAGCAGTGGCTATCGCATCGCTTTTGAATAAAAAATTTAACCCTACAGGGCCTGCCGTAGCTCTTATGTGTGGAAGAAATATAAATATGGATAAACATTTCAGGTTGATATCTGCTAAGTATTAATTTTTACTCAAAGGCTCTGCAATCAAATTAACCTGTTCTTTAAGGCTGCTCTATCAACTTTTTTTGCTGGGGTTAGCGGTAAATTTTCTAAAACTATGAATTCCGAAGGAACCTTATATGGTAACATTGTGTCTACACAATATTTCTTAATGATAGAGATATCCATTGCAGTTTTAAACGTAATAAATGCAACTGGCGTCTCACCACTCCTATCATCCTTTTTGCCAACAACACACACAGAAGAAATATTTGATTGAGACATTAATTGTTCTTCAATTTCTCTTGGGAATACATTAAAGCCTTTAACAAATATCACATCTTTTTTTCTATCGGTTATAGATAAAAAGCCATCACTATCTAGCACTCCAATATCGCCTGTGTAAATAAACCCATTTCTAACAGTATCTTTAGTCTCATCAGCATTTCCTTCATATTTCAGCATCATATGAGGACCTTTAACCCGGATCTCACCTACTTCCCCGTGTTTAAGTTCATGCCGTCCAGTTTCTATATCAACTATTTCAATTATAGTATTTGGAACCGCCTTACCTACTGACCCGAGCTTAGTTCCATTCTCAATTGTATTTACAGATATAGGAGCAATCTCAGTCATTCCATAGCCCTCATAAATAGGAACACCAATTCTCTCCAGCCACATTTTATGAACAGCTATAGGGAATGGTGCTCCTCCGCCGGGGCATACTCTCAAATCCGGTACCTGGCTTTTTTCAAAATTTTCAATAGAGAGCAGTGCTTGATAAATAGCTGGTGGACCTCCACCGAATACATTTATTCTTTCACTTTTGAGCTTTTCAACGATGAGAGTTGGTTCAAAAGCTTCCGGAATGAAAACTGAACCTCCCCTCAAGAGCGGGTTGGTTACTCCAGTTAGAAATCCATAAATATGAGTAAATGGCGCAATTACAAGCCATTTCTCGTTTGATCTGGTTGGCCATCCCCATTCCATCCCTTCAATCATTGAAATTATACATTTGTGAGAATGATTTATTTGCTTGGGAACACCAGTTGTACCTCCAGAAAATAAAATAGCACCTATGTTTTTAGCATTACAGGGATTACTTACTTCTTCAATATCTGTCAATTCTAAAGCTGAATAATCTTCTAATTCAATCGTTAGACATTGGTGTTCTTTTAGTTCTTTGTCAGAGATAACTAAAGATGGCTGTAAATTGTCTAATAGTTTTCTCAGCGCAAATTCAGGTAATAAATAGTTTAATAATGCGGGGGTATTTCCAGATAATAGAATGGCAAAATAGGTCAATAAAAATAAGATTGAATTTGGAAGAAGGATTGCAATAGTTCTATTCTTCAATTTTTTTTTTCTTATTTGATTTGAAAGCCTAATACAAGCGAAGACAAATTGCTCATAAGTGAATTGATGCGAAGATGATTTACAATATGTTACTTTTGGCGAATTCTTAGCGGTGTAAAGTAATAGGTCGAGTACGTTTGCATTTTTTAAATTGTTTTTCATTACTCAATTACAATCAGAAAAATATAAGATTTCAATGGTTTTATTTAGTGTTTTTGAATTCGATTTTATTATAGATATCGAAACTCCCGAACTCTAATATACAATAGTTAGATGGTTTTTATAGAATATCCCTGTTCATTTTGCTATGATACTATTATGATACTTTTCCTGCATCTAAGATGGTTTTAAGTTAGAAAAAGCTGTAGGTAGAAAATGAAAAAATTAAGCGTATTATTTGTAAACTTTCCTACTATAAGCCCAAAGAATGTGGAGGCCTGTTTTAAAGTGAAACCCTCGCCTTACATGGCTCAAGTCCCTCTCGGAATTGTTCATCTGGCCTCTGTTTTGGAAAAACAAGATTATATCGGAAGCGTAGAATGTCTAGACTACTGCATTGAACTAGAAAACGGACCTACTTACGGATCGTATGAAAATTTTATTGTTTCTCTTGCCTCTAAATACTCCTATGAACCAGCCATTCTTGCATATTCAATGAATTTCTCTACTCAACATGATTTTTTTGTGAGATGTGAAAAAATACTTAACAAGAAGTGGCCTAATGCAATCAGTATTGCAGGAGGCACCCATTCTACGAACATAACAGCAGAACTTTTAGAAACTCATTCTCTAGATTATGTTGTGCGAGGCGAAGCAGAAGAGTCCTTTGCCCAGCTATTAAAATTGATTGCAAGTGGAGAGGCACGTAAAGCTCTAGCGATTAAGGGAGTTTACTCAAAAGAATTTGAGTTTGGCAAAGAGTCACTAAAAATAAGCGAGTATCCAATTCTAGAAAACCTTCCTTTGCCTAGTTGGCATTTATTTGATATGTCACGTTATAAAAGAAGTATGTCTGAATTATTTTTATATGACTCTCCTAAATACTCTTGTTCTATTATGACTTCTCGAGGGTGCCCCTTCCATTGTACATTTTGTTCATCATTTACTCTTCACGGTAGAAAAATGAGGTATTTTGGAGTTGACTGGGTAAAAAAAGCTATAACGGGTTTACATTCGAACTTTGGCGTTACTGAATTCGTAATTCAAGATGATATGTTTACAGTTCATAAAGATAGAACTGTTGAAATGTTAAGTGAATTACAATCGCTTAATATTCCTGAGATGGGTTTAAGCGTGAAAAATGCGCTTTCGGTAAATACTCTCAATGAGCCCGTTGTTGACGCGCTATGTAAGACAGGACTCGAAACTGCATACTTAGCGGTAGAGTCTGGTTCAAAGCATGTAAATCAAAATATTATGAAAAAGCGAGTTAATTTAGATACCGTGCCCGCAGTTATCAATATGTTTCGTGAACGAGACGTACCTACTGTTTGTTTCTTTATACTAGGCTTCCCGGGGGAGACAAAAGAGATGATCTTTGAAACGATTGAGTTTGCAAAGAAGATTAACTCAGATTGGTGCACGTTCAATGCTGTAAAACCACTTGTTGGAACTCCTTTATATGAGGAAATGTTAGCTGAGGGTTATATTAATCACACACCAGATCAGTGGAATCAAACTGCTTATGGACTTAGGGAATTTGATACGAAAGAGATATCTAAAGAGGAGCTCAATGATCTACTGTATGATGCTAATATTATGATAAATTTCATAGACAATTACAATGTTAAAGTCTTCAACTACACTAAAGCGTTAAAGATGTTTCAAAATATTTCAGATCAATACCCCTACCATGTTGTTGCTCTTTATATGATTTACATATGCTTTAAAGGGAAAAGAGACTTCAAATTATCAAATAAATACATGAAGAAAATCATTCACCTCTTGAGAACAGACCAACGTGCGGCAAGTATGTATAACAGATATAAAAGACATCTTACCGATATAGATAAAAATGAGTTAACTGTAATATCTGGAAATAGAGATTTTAGATCCAACTCTTCTACAACTGTAATGCAGCAGCTAGACGAAAAACTAGAAGTAGAACAAGTTTAGACAAAACATTAATTTAAAGAAATACTATAATTTAAGGAATTCTTTTCCGACAATTTCATGTCCATTAATAGTTACATGCGCTGGGTAAATATAAGTAAATTCATCGCCATCATAAATTTGCAAAGGATAGCGACTTTGTGTTCCCTTCCGAGAGAACTGGTACTCACATGACAGAACCAAAATCTCAATTAGACAGAATTAGGAAAGCTACCCATCTAAATTTTACATTTCATGATTTAAGAAGAACCTTTGCTACTCATGACGAAGAATTATGTTTAGCCTATGAAACATGGTTCCCCCAGAGAGACTCGAACTCCTGACCCACTCTTCACAAATCAGTTGCTCTACCAGTTATGATGAGCTTTTCTTGGCTATTCCTAAAATAGATTATCACAAACTTAAGCTTAAATTAACCACTTTTGGTCTACCATTTGGTCTACCCCTATGCCACACCACTGGGGGGTACTCAAGTATTATGTTCTTGGAGTCTACAGCAGATGAGTTGATGGAAATTAGTTGTCAATCTGAGAAAAAAATGATTCTACCCTTGTCAGGGAGTCTTTCATTATATCTCCATAAAAAAGACCGTAGTCGTAAGAATGTAAATTAAAAAACCTATAAGGGAATTGCAAATAAAGATCCCCCTCTACAATAAGATGTCCATCTTTGCAGTAGACTGAACCTTTAAGATTTTTTAGTTGGCGTTTTTTCTCCTCTCTAAGATCCGAAGACGAATAGTCAGAAAAAGGCATTGCACCAAGAGACCTTTTGAAAGGAATTTTCTCATTGCCCTGCTTTGCAGATATGGGATTAGAACAAAATAGATTTTTCTCACCTTTCCAAATTGGAGTTGAATTATTCATTGTGCTGTTCCAACCCAGAAAGCATTTTGTTTGCGTCTTATGTTGGCAACCTGGTAGAGTCCTAAAGTGATCACTTCGAATGTTCCATCCTAGTAAATAGGCTGCTACTAAATGATTAAAATCTTCCTTCTCCTGAAATTCATTTATTAATAATGCCAACATAGCCGAGCCGCTACTGTGGCCCGCTAAAATGAATGCCTTACCTTTGTTAATTTCAAGAAAAGTTTTAAATGCTGCTCTGGAGTCATTATAATCAAGGAGTATTGCCTTTTCTCCATTACCTGTTCTATCTATAGAGGAGTATGTGTGCGCGCTTCTCCTTTTTGGGGCATAGATTTCGCAGCAAGCGGAAAAAATTGAAGCATGATTTACTAGCAAAAGGTTTTCTACTATACTGTTCGCCTCGTCATCGATATTAGCATTCCATCTTTCAGACCCCCAATAAATAGCAGAATGCAAATAGAATACAGCGACCTTCTTCTCTTCTAGCTCAAATTGATTTAATTCATTTGGTATATATTTTGTAATAGAATTTCCTTTGCCAAACACGTACCAATATTCAGGTTTCATATAGTCAATTTTTTCGTTGAGGTCTTTAAAATCAACTGACGGCGGTCCTATATACATGCTGATTTGTTTCTGAAAATGATCCAAATAACTTCGACTTAACTTTTCACGTATTAAATCTTCAGAAGATTTTGCTAAAACTGGCTTCAAACACATGATCATTGCAATAGCTAAAATTATATATTTCAAAGGAGCCATCCCAAAAATTTTTAGTTCTAAAATAGAACTTTTATCGACTTTTGTCTATTATTTGTTTTACCCTCCTTGACTAAGTTTCATCTAAGCCAAGTAAATAAAACTACTATTATAACTGGATGGTGCCCCCAGAGAGACTCGAACTCCCGACCCACTGATTACAAATCAGTTGCTCTACCAACTATGATAAGCTTTTCTTGGCTACTTACGTATAGTTTAACATAGATTTTTGCATCATTTAAACCATTTTGGTCTATCCCTTCCACGCATGAAACAGTGGGGTTTTACAGTAGTATGTTCGTGGACTGCAAGTTATAATGTAGAAATAATTGAACAGAACCGTAATCTATATAAAGTACTCGAAGTTAAGTGAATCTGAATTAACACTTAATTCTTTAGCTCCATTTTTAAGATGAAAATTTCTTGCCATATTGTTCTTTGGGCTCAGCGTAACAAAGCGCTTAATTTCAGGTCTATTCTTTTGAAGCCAATCTACAGCATTAAATAACATCTTTCGACCACATCCTTTATCGTAACTCCAAATTGTGTAAAATATCGCTATCGATTTTTCAATGCCTGTCTGGTCCGAGGAGAACTCATCTAATTCAATTTCATTTGTTGGAACTTCGTTAGAAATTGCGATGCAGACTGCTGCCTTACAATTATGATTATCAATTAAAGCTAATCCCAGCCTATTGTTGGATAACCTAAATTCTTCTGTTAAGTGAGGCCTTACAGGGTCATCATTAAATAAATGGGAATAATACCCAGACTCAATTAGTATTGTTTCCATAAAATTCTCATAAGAAATAGTATTAAAAGTGAACTTATTTATTTGAATATGTCCATTTTGTCAATATTTTAGAAAATATATTTTTTCTCAAATGCATAAATGAGAACTAATTGATAAAACATTTTCTTTTGAGCATGCTTAATTTTTGTCTACCCTTCCCAAGCTGGGGCATAGAGGGTTTACAGGAAGTATCTCGTGGAGGTGTCCTGCAAATAGGATTTCAACCTACCGGAAAAGTTTCAAGGCTACAATATTACTAATTTATATGCTCTATCTGAAAATTTTTTCAAAAATTGACCACAAGATTTAAATTTGTTTAAATAATCCATATATGAAACTTAATAAGGGAGGAACATTAAATGTTGCAGGTCTCAAAATGGGAAATGAAAAGTGGTGCTAATAGAGATAACTTTGGTATTGCAGCATTGAATTTTTGTAAAAATGCTAAATCTAATTCAGGTGTTAGCGACGCAAAGTTTTATTGGCAAAATCCTAATGTAGTGGCAATTATAGTAGAGCATGATGGCTCATGGGGACCAAACGTAGAGCCCTCAGGTCAAACAATGAAGACATTTTTCGACTTAGCTGACCTGTCTACCTGCACAATGGATGAGCCATGGATTGAGGCTGGTTTGGGTCACAAGAGAACCCAAAAGATTTCAAGCTAAAATTGGTGGTGGCATTTTTTTATTTGTGAAATATACAAAATGTCGCATTTGATAATCGAAAAACCAATGCTATCTTAACATTATGTGTGTAATGACAAGTTTAATGTTTCTCGGCATGTTGGGATTTCTTGGCTTCAAAGGAGCCAAGTGGGTTGTTAAGACCGTTTATCAAAACAGAACATCAATATCTAACAATATCTACCAAGCCTACAATCTACCTGAAACGTTGTATCAGCGTGTTAGAGTAGATGGAAAAAGAAACTACAGATAAAACAAAAGATTTAGCCTACCGCTAATCTATTGACTAACTGCCTCCAAGGTCGCCCTTCTCTGAGATGGGTAGTGCTTACGGTAGTGTTTTGAGTGCCTTCAACATCGTACTTTCCTTGATGAACAATAACATTTTCGTCTTCGTACAGTAGTTTAATGTTAAGGATTGAAAATTCATCCTCGTCTAGTAATCGCTTTGTCTCCTTGAGCCACTCCTCCCGTGTTTCCATTTCGTAATCAACTACAAATAGGAAGTCTGGATGAAGCCACTCCTCCATCCCTTTAATGTCTTTTTCTTCAATAAGCTTAATCATTTTATCAAAGTTACTCATAAGGCATCCTGTATCTTTGTTCCTTTTTCAATACTCCTCCAAAACTTACCGTCCTCATTTAAAAGGATAGTTCCCGTAATACGTAATATTTCCCCACTTTCTTCTTTCTCTAATCTGGTATAGTTTACAATGTCCTTATCTTCATATAGACATTCCTCGTCAAAAAATCTGTCTCTAACGATATTCGTTTGAAAAAGCTCACTCATCTGCTTGAGGAAGTCATCTTTAGTCCACATCTTCATCTCATAAATCCAAAGATAGTCATCAGCTACACTCGCTTCAAGAAGCATCATATCTTTTTGATGAAGTATCCGTATCATTTTCTCATATCCCGTCATGGTATCTTCTCCACATCTTTTCTAACTTCTTTTTTATTAAGCATTGCTCTCCAGACTTTTTTATCTTTGTATGCTTCATAAGTGGTAGTAATCCATCGTTTTCCTTGCTGGTCATCAAATAAATCTTGCCAGACAAGGGAATCTTCATTCTCTACTACGCATTTAAAGTCTAAAAAAATTAACTTGTTAGCGCCTTCAAGGTCTTCTCGCGCATATTCAATATATTCTGCCCTACTTACCAGGCCCTCTTCTCGAATATACATGAAATCTTCGTGTAACTGATTTATCGCTGACTCATAGTCTCTATTTTTAAGAATATTGATTCTCATTTCATACTTGCTAGACATCATACCTTAATCTGTTATTTCAATTAACATTATCGAGGATAGACAAACTTGAGGTTCACTCTAACCATCTATGGTTTCGTCCTCTTTAACAAAGACTCTATTATCACTTTCTCTCCAAATTTTTCCATCTTTCAAAAACATACAAACAGTTTTGATAAATTTCTTTCCATCTTTAAAATATCCCAATTCTTTCCAAAGTATGACGTACTTATCTTCGTATAGAAGTTTGTAGTCCTCGAGCATGTAATTATTTTTTTCGGCTTCTTCTTGTATTAAATCGACCATTTCTTCGCCAACAGCCATTTTAGTTTCAGATACAAACATATAATCATCATGAGCGTATTCTTCTCCAACCTTTGAGGCTTCTTTAACTTTGTCAGAGCTTTCCAAAACCCCTTTAACTCTTTCCCAATTCATTGACATATTTACCCCTTTATTTCTCTATGCATCCATAAAACGTTCCTATCATACCACTTACTATAAAGCCTATCCTCTTTGGCTATCTCTTCAGTTCTTGGATTACCTCCTTCATCATAATAGTCAAAAGGTTGTAGCAAATCGCCTTCTTTCATTTTGGGAATTTTACGCCACCTTTTAAAGAAGGATGCCATCATTGTTTTCCGCAAGAAATTCTCATGTTGTCTACGCACTCTGAAGGAGTCATGTACCGGAAGGCAGACAATGTTTTCTTTCATTCCTGCTAACATTACATCTTCAGCTATACAACTATCTTCATACTGTAGCAGCCCCCCGTAACCTTTAAAAAACATATGCTGTATCTCGTGGTGGGCTTGTAAAACAATGGGTACTATCTCTCCCCACTTCTTTTTTAATGGCTTTAAATCAAGTCCTCTTGGTTGTCTAATCATTACTCTCGTCGCATTGAGCATTGCATTGAAAACCTGTTTGATAATGTTCCTGTTAACGTCGTTTAGCTCTATCTTACCCACGAGCAGGATGAGTGTGTAAGGGTCTATAGTTCCCATCTCTAAATCATTTTGGTAGTAGACCATATGAGGATGTAAAGCAGAGTAGTCTAGTTCTGTAGTAAAGCCTTCATCTATGGTAATGTATTTTCTATATCCCTTTGGTATCTCCTGCCACCAACCATAGTAAAATCGTCCACCAACTCCCCATTTTCCATCATTAAATATTCTAGCCAAAACCTTCCTAGAGAAGTCTAGCTGGCGCTGTCTTTGCCTTCTGTTAGTCTTTTTCTTTTGCAGTAATTCACAGGACAGTTTCTTGTAGTCTGTATTCTTAATTCGTAAGTCTAAATGATGCTTCTGATAAAATTCATTTATTGCAACTAGGTTATCTCGCATAACTCTTGTTACAGCAGTATCTTTATAGTCAGGTACATTGTTGCCTGTTGCGTCTCTTAATATGATGCACTCTCTAGTTAAGTCTGGCTTTATAGTTATGCTTGAGTGACCTTCTAAGGACTCAAGAGTCATCTTTAAACTCCTGCTTGGTCTGAAAACCATGTGATATCAGAGTTGCCCTCTCCAGCCCTGTCATTGTAGCCCTTACGATACTCTTTAATCCATCCCATCTTTTGCAATGGTTGATATACATTTTCTATCAGGTGGCGATAGGTTAAACCTTCTTCTTTGTATCTGTTTGAACTTCTATAAAAGTTACCATTTAAGTTAATCTTCGGTAGTCTATATGGGTAGCTCTGATGTGACTTCCAAAGTAACTCAAGTATATGTTTTACAGCGAGTTCAAAGCCTTTCTGTTCTCTCTTGCTACGCTTATTCTTTCTTTTCTCAAAGGTCTGTATAGCAGAACAAGTATGCTCAACAAGGTCATAAAAGTTTGTTATTAGTATAGCCACAACCATACACTATAGCTTTTATATATTATTACTATAAATATTATAACTATGTAGTACGCTTAATTATATTTATTACTTTATTAAAGTCTCCAGTTTAAATACCTAATCTGTGTAAGAGCTTATACATATATACGTAGCACCCCTCTATGGCCCATGCCTACCCTAGCTAGAACTAAACAGGTAGATAATTAAAGCACCTAGCTGCATTGCTATAAGTAATAACAAAGGTATTACGATAAAGACTAAGTACGTTCCTAGTCTATCTAATCTCTTCTCTACCTTATGAGTGTATATATCAATTATCTCAACAGCTTTCTCAGTACCCACTGCTTCCCCCATCATTACAAGCTGATAGAAATAGCAAAGCTAATATGGCCATTGTTGTTAACTTATATTTTATCATGGTCTTTATTCCTTTCTGTGACTTAGAGATTCAAACTTTGTATGTAGTTTGTGCGAAGTAATAAACGAACCCTATTCAGTAATAAGCTCCTACCTTTCAAAAGAGAAGAAAAGTGGTTAACACTCGTTTATGATTAAGAGAAGTTTTATCTAAACCAATCATTGATTTATAAAACTTTTTAGCTCTTTCCATTAGTTGCTAAAAACCCAGGTAGTTAGTTTACCAGTTTCTACAGAAACAAGGTATGGTGGGAAGTCTGTGAACAGTAAATAGGAGAATAAATAATGAAGAAGCTTTTGCTACTAACATCAATACTAACTTTTATCTTTTCATCTCTAAGCTTTGCGAAAACATATTCAATTAAGAAGGAGAAAGAAGGAAAGTATGTAGAAATATCACAAGGCGACATAGAAGTTGTCTTATCTAAAGGGGAAGTATTTCAACAACAAATATCTGGCAATTCTTTTATTAATATTATCAAATATGACAAGAAGGTATTTTATTGTTTCACCAATGTTTTTCTAACTTCTGATGTACAAAATGTATGCCGTACCTGGGTTAACGAAGATAAAGAGTAACCAAATCTGTGGGCGTAGCCCTATATATCTGATTTATATAGGGGGAGTTGCTTAGTCATGGTACAGCTAAAGTTATGATTTAAGCTTCAAAAACTGAAATGCCTCGGCTTCCTTCCATTTTTGCCATAGTCATCAATTCTTTTGTTTTGGGAAGTGTATTAAATTGTTCATCTAAATACGCAACGTTTGCTTGAAATGCTTCTTTTGTATCGTATTCAAATAAAATCCCTAACTTAAATGTATCACCTTTGTTCCAAATGCGTGTACAAACAAAACGTTTTAGACCGCGTTTTTTCATTTCAGGTGCCCATACTTTACTAGTATCATCGATATGCTTTATCATCTCGTTCATTTCAAATTCTGATGTAAAGGCGATAGTAGTATAATTGATTAGTGCAGACATATTTATATTCCATATTTTAAGGACTTAGTTTATAAAACAATTAAACGTTAAATCCAGTAAATTATCAAATTTTAACGGCAACTCAAAGCCCATCTCAGTTGCACACTCGTTTCCATTACTAATAGGTTTTTTAGATTATGGTTGTTTTAACATGAAACAAGTGCCAAAAAGTGGTCAATACTTACTTGTAAAAGTAACAACCCACACTACATCAAAGATATGAGTATATTTGTAGCAACATTAGCCACAATCCTCCTTGTAACAAAGCTTGGAGCAAAGCCGAAGCAACAGCCAAAGCGTGTTAGAGTGAAGGCAAAAAAAGATAATAGTTAGTTAATTATTACCCTTAAAAGAGGTATGTATTGCTTGACAAATTTATTTGCAGACAGCTTAAGAAACTATCCTACTAACCTAGCTTCCTTAAATGGATTTGAGATGAGTATAAATCTGAACGGTCTTTTAACAGAACAAATGACCCCATCTCAAATAGAGAAGGCACAGGAGTTAGCTAGAGAGTGCGTTGCTAAGAATTACAAAGGGTGTTGAGCAGATGGAAGATTCTATCTACGAGGACGCTCATATTTTTTAATTCTCATAGGCTTGAGGTAAAGCTCTTTCATTTGAAACCCAAAAAAGGCTGTAAATAGGAACGTCACAAAGTAATTGATAATAAAAAAAATTGTTTTCATATTTTCTTTGAAAGATTGATTACAAATGCTTCAAGTCATCTTTAAAATTATAATGCTGAAAAACTCATATAATTTATCAATATGTTTAATCTGGAAGAGGTGTAGAGCCAGTTTCAGAACGATAAATCTTACCGTCTCTTTTTAGTCCAACATACATCACGGCATCTTTACCATTCGGAAATGTTGTAATGCTATGAATGACTATTATATCCTCATTCTCATAAATGCATCTAACATTATCACGTTTTACATCAGGATTTTGTAATATTTTTCCAAAGAACTCTTTCCATTCCTCAAGTTTTATGACTTTACCCGTTGAGTGAAATTGAAACTCCCAATCTGGATGGAAGAATTCAGTTAATTTATCTATATTTCTACTTTCCCAAGCTTCGTTAAATTTCTCAAAGATAGCCATTTTTACTCCTACTGCTACATTACTTAATATTTTATACTGTATGGATTTTTATAGTTTTGAAAAGATAATAAATTGACTATAGATTTTGATAGAAAAGTTACTGAGTGGCACAGCTCTGGTTGGTTTAATGAAGACAGCTATTACAATGAAAAGTATGAGGTAGATAAATTTAAGCTAGTTCTATCAAACAAATGCTCTTAGCACTAAACTATCATCAGACTTGATTTAAGTTTCACTGAGACCTTTTCTCTGGCTATTCTGTAGTTCTCATGCGCTGTGAGAACAGGTTCTGCATGACTCTTAAAATAGCACTCAAGCTAAGTTTCATACCAGTTTTTGCATCCATTTATTCAAATCACATAACCTGTAACCATCACCATAATTCTGCCCAACTGTTTTATTGGACCAACCACCTATCTGGTCACTAATCTCGTTAGGACAAGCTACATATCTCAGTCTATCTCTCAATGAATGTCTAAAGCTATGCATGCTATACTGACCAAAGCCTTCACTTCTCAACCATTTGTTAAGCGATGCGCTTGCAGTATTTGTATTAGTAAAGGTTGATTTGTTATATCTTGGAAATGCAAATTTGCTTTCCGATATTTCCTTGACTCTCTTGGCTGACCACAAAGCTTTTCCGACCAAAGGAATATTTCTTCTGCTTCCCTTTGTTTTTAAAGGTCTCCAAGAATGGCTTTGCACCAAAACACATGGTACCTCTGTGTCTAGTGTAATATCTTCAACCAAAAGACCAGTTGCTTCTGCTAACCTCATCCCAGTATCTGATATGAGTGCTACAAGCCATCTCAGTTCATCATTAATCTCAATGCATCTCTTTTGAATAATTCTTATATCATCTAGCGGAATTGGCTCTCTGCTCCCTACCCTTGCAAATCGGTCATATTGGAGTCCACTAAAGTAGTTTTTTAAGCTCGAACCATATTCATTGTTAGCAAAGTTAAAGATAGCCTTTACGATAGCTAAGATTCTTGTAATAGAACTTCCTGCTAATTCTCTCTTTAAGAGATAATCTCTAAAGGAGTTTGCATTGGCTCTAGTATAACTGGCTAAATTTTTATCTCCGATTGAGCTTATTATATATCTAGTGGCTCTCTGAACTGAGTTATAAAAGGTAACACCTTTATTTTTACCTTTTGACTCTAGATACAGGTGGGCCGCCTCTGTAAATTTAATGCGTAAATCATTGCTTTGATTGTTTGTGGCAGATACAAGAAATAAGCTGCATGGCAATTCCTTATCCATCCGTACTTTATTCCAATATAACTCTAATTTATGTAATGCATCTCTGACCTGCTTCTTAGCTGTTTTAGGGCATTTAGTTTTAAGCGAGTAGGTTAAACGACTAACTTTGTAAAACTCTCTTAAATCTGATGGCACTCGCTTTGAAAAATAAAATATTCCACGTTTTTGGAATGTATATGCTTCATTTTGGTCTACCATTTGGTCTACCCTCCTTGACTAAATTTCATCAAAGCCAAGTAAATAAAGCCATCACTGTAACTGGATGGTGCCCCCAGAGAGACTCGAACTCCCGACCCACTGATTACAAATCAGTTGCTCTACCAGCTGAGCTATAGAGGCACGTTCCGAAATTAAAAACATTTTGTTGTTTTTGCAATAAATTTTTATTTCAAGTGATCTATTTATATATTTTCCATAATTTTTGAGGTAATGCATACTTATAATGACTTTAATTTTAGTAATCTTGGGCGGTATTTTATGCTTTTTCGGTCTCTTAGGGCTTTCTATAGTCATATATTATGGGTTTTTACTTAGAACAAGCCCTAAACACCATTCCGCACAAGAAAAAAAAAATACCTTTGAAAGATTAATAATTTTAAATTATCTCGCTCTTTCACTGGCTAGTTTTGGTCTTATTATCATAGTAGTAGGAATTTTATTCAGTTAGGGAAATTTGCTCTACTGCTTTTTGGATTAATTCTAAACAGTGTGGTGTTGAAAACCTGTGGTCCACACCTTTTATAATCTGAAGCTCTACATCATTACTACTTAGCCTTTGTAAAATCTCAATGCTTGTTGAGAGCGCTACATCTTTGTCATCAGACCCATGTAAAAGCCTTACTGGACAGTCAATTGATTGCTCTTTTATCAAGACTAGATTTTTGTTTCCATCTTCAATTAATTTTTCAGTAATTACCAGCGGTTGTTCAAAATACTCAGAATAAAAAGAGAGTTTTCCAGTGCTAAAAAGTTCCTTCCTTTGAACCTTGGTTAGATTATTAATAGAGTATTTGGCAGTAAAGTCTGGGGCAGCAGCAATACCAACTATTCCTGCAACCTTTTTAGGAAACAGTCTTGCAAATAATAGTGATATCCATCCTCCAAGCGATGATCCAACCAAAATCTGAGGGCCAGATGTTAGCTCCATAACAATTCTTTTTGTGTCTTCTAGCCAATCTGAAATCGAAGTCTCTTCAAACGTTCCTGATGAAGCACCATGACCTCTGTAGTCAAACCTCAAAAAATCCCTATTGTTTTTTTCTGCCCATTGTGAAAGAAAAACAGCTTTTGTTCCTTCTTTATCTGACTTCAAACCACTCAAAAATACAACACCTGGGGAATTTTTTACATTTTTATCACCAATAACTTGTGAAAAAGCTAGTTTTTGTCCATCATCAATTCTATAAAAATTCGTTTTAACCATATCATTATTTTAGTTTTAGCTATAACATTCGAAAAGATGATCGCACAGCCATGAACATTCTTCAACTTCTAACCAGCCTTAATGATGATATTTCGATTAGAGCAATAGCTGCTCATTCTAAAATATTGAAAGATAATAGTTGTAATTCGTATGTTTTCGCTCCTCTAGGTAGAGAATTATCATATTTAAAACGATGGGGGGCTCAAATTGTAAGTCAAAGCACTTCTTCAGTAGATATGTTTTACTCTAAAGCAACCATTAAGAAAATATGCGAAGTAATATCATCAAAACATATAACTACAATACATGTATATGACATCGACGGCTATAAGGCTGCCTTCCAGGTAAAGAAACACTGCTCTATTAAGATAATATTTTCTCTGCTAAAAAATACATCAGAGCGAACCGTAATGGGTAGAATAAATCAGACCATTTTTGGGGAATTTATTCCTCGAGCTACCACTTTAGTACCTAGCAAAACAGCATATAGGGCACTATTAAACAAATATTCTAGAAAAAACATTGATTTGTTTCATGTTCCAGTACCAGTAGATTTCACGATATATGATGAAAAGAAAATTAGCCAAGAAAGAACTATTTCTTTGGCAACCGAATGGGGAATGTTAGAGAAACCCAGGCATATAATTTTTACTAAATCCTATTTTCATTCAAGAAAATGGCAAAATCAGATAATAAAGCTATCAGTTAATCTAGAGAAACTATCAGAAGATATAAAGCCCTACATTGTTATTTTAAAAACGAATGCAAATAAGAAGCAGTTAAACGAATTTGAAGAAAAATACTTTAAAAATAGAAATAGTGTTTTGTGTTTGATGGATAAGCTATCTGACTTGGAAGCTGGTCTCAAGTTATCATCCATATACTTAGACCTAAATCCCAAAGACGACTACTATTCTTTAGATATACTGAATGCCTTGGCCATGGGCAACACAGTAGTGGGTTGGCAAAATCCAGTAAATAAAGAGCTTATACCCCGTGAATATCATAATTACCTGACTGGAAATGGCGATATAAAGATCCTTGTACAAAATTTGGCTAACCTACTAACAATGAATGCACAAGAAAGGAATTTTACTGGACGAACCTCGCGTAATTATGTATTAAACAATTTTAATATAAAAAATATGGAAGAGCTATTAATTGATGCATACAGTACTTTATCTTTTAGTAAAGCAAGTTAAAGAAGTATAAATTGAGTTTAAACCTGACTGAAGACAAGAAAATAGCTATTGAGCTTTCTGACGGCTCCCTAAGAAGTTACCCATCTGGCATAACAGGCTTCGAAATAGCAAAAGAAATATCTTCATCTCTTGCAAAAAAATCTATAGCGTGCTCCGTCAATGGTCATTTAACAGACTTATCCACAAAACTGACTGATGATTGCTCTCTTACAATACACACTTCAAAAGACAAAGAAATAGCGCTCGAATTAATTAGGCATGATTGTGCCCATATCTTAGCTAGAGCAGTTCAAGAGCTATGGCCAAATGTAAAAGTCACCATAGGTCCAGTTATTCAAGATGGGTTTTTTTATGACTTTGATAAAGAGGAACCCTTTTCTGAGAATGATATTGAAAAAATTGAATTACTCATGAGATCAATAATTGAAAAGAAAGATCCTGTAAAAAAAGAAATATGGGATCGTGAACGGGCCCTTAGTTTTTACAAAGAAAAAAATGAGCCCTATAAAGTTGAGCTGGTTCATGACATACAAGCTGATGAAGATATAAAAATGTATTGGCATGGAGATTGGCAGGATCTCTGTAGAGGGCCGCATTTAGTTCATACAGGACAAATACCTGCCGACTCCTTCAAACTCACAAGAGTTGCCGGAGCTTACTGGAAGGGTAATAGCAAAAATAAAATGCTTCAGCGGATATATGGAGTAGCATTTAGAAGTAAAGAGGAGCTGAAACAGTATTTTTTCAGACTAGAGGAAGCCGAAAAACGAGATCATAGAAAACTTGGAAGAGAAATGGACTTATTTCATCTACAGGAGGAGGCCACTGGCAGTATTTTTTGGCACCCAAAAGGATGGAAGCTATACTCAACATTACAAGAATATATGAGCAGAAAGCTTGAAAATAATGGTTATTTAGAGGTAAAAACTCCACAAATTTTAGATAGAAAGCTTTGGGAAAAATCTGGGCACTGGGATAAATTTAGGGAAAATATGTTCATTGTTGAAGTAGATGAGCAGGAAAAAACCCCAAGGATAAATGCACTAAAGCCAATGAACTGTCCTTGTCATGTTCAAATTTATAATCAAGGTATAAAATCTTATCGGGATCTCCCCTTACGAATGGCTGAGTTTGGAGCTTGCCACAGGAATGAGCCATCTGGGGCATTGCATGGTCTAATGAGAGTTAGAGCTTTTCTGCAAGATGACGCCCACATTTTTTGTACTGAGCAACAAATAGAAAGTGAAACAAAAAAATTTATAGGCCTTCTATCGGTAGTCTATGAAGAACTTGGATTCAAGGAATTTAAGATAAAATTTTCTGATAGACCGGAGAATAGATCTGGTAGCGATCAAGTTTGGGACCGCGCGGAGCAAGCCTTAAAAAGCGCAACAAAAATGGCGGGATACGACTATTCGATAAATAAAGGTGAAGGAGCCTTTTATGGGCCAAAGTTAGAATTTGTTTTGACAGATGCCTTGGGCCGAGATTGGCAATGTGGGACATTACAAGTCGACTTTGTTTTACCAGACAGGTTGGGGTCAACCTATATTAACGATATGGGAGAAAAACAGATGCCAGTCATGCTACATAGGGCAATACTTGGGTCTTTCGAAAGATTTATTGGGATTTTGCTTGAAAATACGACAGGCAGACTTCCCCTCTGGCTTGCCCCAATACAAATCGTAATTGCATCGATAACAACAAATATGGACAACTACATCGATGAAATCACTAGATCTTTCAAAAACGTGGGATTACGATGTAAGGTGGACAATAGAAACGAGAAAATTAATTATAAAGTTAGAGAGCATTCTATTTCAAAAATTCCAATAATTGCTGTTGTGGGTGAGAAAGAAATTAAATCTAGATCCATAAACGTTCGGCGTCTCGGCCAAAAAGATTCACAAACCATTTCTTTAAATGATGCTATCAGAGAGCTTTCTATAGAAGCTACACCACCAGATCTAAAAGAACAAAAAGCAGAAAGGTTGTAGCAAATAATTATACTAATTTACTCAATAAAAAGGAGCTTGAAATCGTAAGAAGAAATCAGGAAATGAACTCGGGGCAAAAGGACGTTGCGGCTCGGGTAAATGCATCAATTATATGTGAAGAGGTTCGTTTAATCGATGCAGAAGGAAATATGGTGGGGATTGTTAGCCCTGAGAAGGCAAATGTCATGGCAAGCGAAGCCGGCCTCGATCTGGTTGAGATTTCTCCTAATGCTAAGCCTCCCGTTTGTAAGATTATGGACTTTGGAAAGTTTAAGTATGATCAACAAAAAAGAGAAGCAGAGGCTAGAAAAAGGCAAAAAACAATTGAGCTTAAGGAAATAAAATTCCGGCCCAATACTGATAAGCATGACTACGAAGTCAAGATGCGCTCTGTTACAAAATTTCTTGAAAATGGAGATAAAGTGAAAATAACACTTAGATTCAGAGGTAGAGAGATGGCTCATCAGGAATTAGGAGCAGAATTAATGGCAAGAGTGGCAGAAGACACAGTCCACCTTGGTAAACCGGATGTTATTCCCAAAGTTGAGGGGAGACAGATGGTTATGATAATATATCCTAACACCTAGATTATAAATTTATTGATATAGATAAAAATAGTGATGCTACGTCAATTCCTCGAGATAATACCCTTCTATTTCCTGATCACAATTTTGAAAATTTTGCCTTTTGAAAAACGAATATATTGGGGAGGGCAACTGTGCAAATTAATATTACCTTGGGTTAGTAAATTCTATAATAGAGTTGATACCAATCTAAGATTTGTTTACCCAAATATGCCACACTATAAAAGAAAAGAGTTCATTAAAGAAAACTCAAAAATGATTGGTAAAAGTTTTATAGAGCTAATGTTTAACAGAGAATTTCAGAAGCACAGCAAAAAAATAATATATAAAAAAAAAGAATTAGTGCCTCTTATTGAGGCAAAAAAAATTAGTAGGCCTGTAATTATTATATCTGGGCATATTGGCTCCTGGGAAGCTGTTAGAGCGATATTGAAAAGTTATGGGCTCACATCTGGTGCCCTTTATCAGCGAAACAGAAATATTTTTTATGAAAGACTCCACTTCAATGCTATCAAAGAGGGTGGCGAGCCTATTCTTGAAGTAGGGACGTCTGGAACCAGAAAAATGATTTCATTGATTAAGTCTGGAGGAATAATAGCGCTTATGATTGATCAAGCGGTCAAGGAAGGTAAGTATTTTCAATTTCTAGGAAGGCCCGCAAAAACTTCCACATCAATTGCCGAATTAGCATTAAAGTATAATGCTTTATTAGTACCGGCTTACGGAATTAGAAGAGATGATGGTAGTATTGATGTTAGCTTTGACAAACCGATTGAGATGAAAGGGGTAGATACGATTACCAAGAGCATGATTGCTAGCCTTGAGGAACGAGTCAAAAACAATCCTACACAATGGTATTGGCCTCACAGACGTTGGAAGTGAAAGGCTCCGAATCAAGTGTTTAACTCGGAGCCAAACGTCAATTATTGGTTAGATGCTTAGCTACATCCCCCTGTCTTAGTACAAGACACTGCATCTGGCGATACTGTTGGTGCTTCGCAACCAGCGATAAAAAGTCCCCCAAATGCTATAGCAAAAAGTAAAACATATTTCTTCATAACACTATTCCTCAATTCTAATTGTTATTTACAAGTTACCATATACATGAATAGTCGATCAATCAAAAAACTTATTTAAAATCCCTTATTTTAATTAACTTTTTTTATTTTTGTGGTACTTTGATATCACAAGTATTTATCAAAAAAATAGTTTATAAAAACAATGATTTTTAGTTCCTGGAAAAATAGAAAAGCAAATCCTGATAAGACAAAATCATTTACAAAACAACAGCAAAAAGAAGACAGTACTAGCATTTTATCTGGCAGCGGTTTTGATGGCACTTCTTCACCATCATTATTGGGGAAAGAGATCAAAATAATTGGAAAAATATCCTCGAAGGGTGCTCTTCAATTAGATGGAGTCCTTGAAGGAGAAATAAAAGCCTCAAGGTTAGTAATTGAAAAATCAGCGAAAGTTGTTGGGTCTGTCACTTCTGAGGATCTTGTCATAAAGGGTAGAATAATTGGACCGGTATTTGGGAAAAAGGTTAGATTTGGTTCTTCAGCAAGAGTGGAAGGCGATACTTTTCATGAAACAATAGCAATTGAGGATGGAGCATACTACGAAGGCTCTATAAGAAGGCACACTATTGGGTCTGAAATACCTAAGGATGTGATTAAAAATACATCATCCAAAAAAAACTAATATAAAGTTATTTTAGCTGGCTAATTAGAAACTCTTCTTATCAAGACATTTCCTACTGGTACGTTATTTACATTTTCTATAATTCTTGTTGGTTGGCTATGTAGAACTGTTTCAATCCCAAACCTGTCAACTAATGTTGCCTTTACCCTTACTTGACTTCCAACTACTGTTTGATCAAGATTTAACCTTTTTGTATTTTGTCCTGTTAAAGAAACCCAATTTCTCCCATCTCTGCTTCGTTCCCAAGCAACATCGATTGACGCTATTCCATCGTCATCTGAAAGCGAGTCAGTTCGAGCCTCTAATATGGCTCCTTCCTTTTCTTCACCTGTAATAACGACATCACCTAGAACAGGATCATCAACATTCCGTACCGCTTCACTTTCATTGGAATATACAACTTCTCTATTATCAAAGCCGTCAATATATTCTACACGCACACGATATGTGTAAGAAACATGTTCTTGTCTTAGATTTAAAACTTCCGTATCATCTTCAGTGTAATTCTCCCAACCAGTGTTAGGCGAGGTCCGCTGCCAGGTAAAATTAAAAGGACCCATCCCATCCTCATCATAAACATCAGAAACATCTAATATTAGTGCACTGTCCTCGGCACTTTCTCCGGTCAGCCGAACTACGCCAGTTGGTTTGTCGTTAACATTAATCACCGGGGTTGTGGGTGCAGAAGTTAGTGTTTCTAGGTTACCTTGTCCATCAAGATATGTAAGAACAACTCGCAATGTTTTACCTACATGTTCTTGTCTTGGGGTGAATGATTGATTTGTGGCGCCGGGAATACTTCTATAAGAATTACCATCACTTGAAATCTTCCAAACAACATTAACTTCCCCAATGCCATCTTTATCGATTATAGACGTAAGATCGGCAATTAATGGCTCGTCTTCCAGTACATTACCAGTGCCTTCTACTTTATTAGAATTGTCTTGATTTGAGCTAGTGCTATTCCCTTTATTTTGCGAGGAACTTACACTTTTTGCATCATTTGCTACTGATTTTTTACTTTCGCCACCCTCTTTATCCGCTCTATCAGTTTTTGATTTCTCTTGCTGAGTTGTATAATTTTTCTTCAGTTTTTCTAGCGTTTTGGGAGGAAATACTTCTTCATCAGATCCTCCAGCAGAGACTGCAGATCTCAATGAGAGCCCTAGTAATACCAAAGCTGCTAATGTTATTTTCAATAATAAGTTAATACGCATTTCCCCTCCAAGAGAATACTGAAAGATACTAACTTAATTTTTACCACATTTTTATTTTTTTTATAGCAAAATAATAAAATTTTTTAAAATTGTTGCACATCTTCAACCATAATTGACTTTGCCTATTAAAAGTGACCTGTGCAACCCCTTGAAAAAACTTGAATGTTCGTTGGCCAAAAAACCTAATTGAGTTGATATAATTAAAAAAAAATAGTATGTTAACAAAAAATAAAAAGAGGCTAACTTTTGAGCAGCATAGGACGTTATTAATAGCAGAGTTAAAATCTGCAAAACAAAGGGTGGTATAACTATGCTTGAAAAAGAACTAAATGAACTTTCTGATGAAACAATATTGACGCTTTACAAATCTCTTGTCCCCTCTACAACAATTATTGAATCAGTAAATAAAAAGCTCGAGAGACAATCAGCTGAGGGAACTTTGCGAAATAAGAAGGAAGTAAGTAAAAGAAATGATAGCGATTTTAGGGCTGATAAAACCTTTTTAAACTTCCAAAGACATTTAATTGAATTGAAACTCCTGTCTGTAAAAATACTTGAGGAAGTGAACAAAAGAGAATTGTATGATTTAGATAGCTATCAAAGAAAAGCTGAAGAGGTAGATTATGTAGAAGCTTGCTCTGATGCTATAGACTCTTCACCAAACCTTACCTCTGTTCCCCAAGGGACAGATACGTTGCCGTACTTAAACCGAGAAGCCAAGTCTTAACTATTTAAAACGCTGTTACCGCTTCTTGTAAAGAAATTGTGTGTAGTCGGTAACTAACTATTTATCAGGGATATTTTTTGTGATTTCCTCATTATAAGCTGTTTTGAAAGTTTTCAATGAAAGTTAAAAATAAATCACAAAAGATGGGAATTCTAGAAGGCATTAGGGTCTTGGATCTTAGTAGAATGTTGTCAGGTCCTTACGCTACAATGTTATTGGCTGACCATGGTGCTGAAGTTATCAAGATTGAGAGCGCGGAAGGAGATACTAGTAGAAGAAGTGGTCCCTTTAAAGAAAAAGACATAAAAAAAGATTGGTCAGGTTATTTTATCAGTTTAAACAGAAACAAAAAGAGTATTAGCCTCAACTTAAAAAATGGAGATGACATTGCTTTTTTTAAAAAACTAATTGAAATGAGCGATGTAGTAGTTGAAAACTTTCGACCAGGGGTTATGAAACGACTAGGGCTTTCATTTGATGAGGTATCAAAACTCAACCCACGGATTGTCTACGGTTCTATAAGCGGGTTTGGTTCAGAGATCTTCGGAGAAAGCCCCTTTAAAAACTGGCCTTCATATGATGTAGTTGCCCAAGCCATGGGAGGCTTGATAAGCTTAACGGGGTATGATGAAAAATCACCCCTTAAAGTAGGTCCAGGTATCGCAGATATTTTTTCAGGGTCTCTACTATCTTTTGGCCTTTTAGCTTCAATTTTAAAATCAAGAGAAACTGGTGAGGCTCAATTCGTCGAGGTTGCTATGTATGATGCCATTGTGAGCATGTGCGAAAGGGCGATTTATCAATATGATTTTAATAAAGTTATTCCAAGACCAGAGGGTAACGGGCACCCATTATTAGCGCCTTTTGGAATTTATAATGCAAAAGATGGTTTTGTAGCTATAGGGATTGTAGAAGATGCCTACTGGCAAGTTCTAAAGAAAATAATTGGTTTTGACGATCTTCTTAATGATATGAAATATGGAACAATTGAATTAAGAGCACAAAATAGAAATGACTTAAATAAGCAAATCAACTTTTGGACAAAACAGTTCAGCAAAAGAGAATTAGTCAATTTACTCGGAGGTAAAGTTCCTTTCGGTCCAGTTAACAATGTTAAAGAAATTTTTGAAGACAGACATATTAAAAACAGGAATATGATATTAGACATAGCTCAGCCATTTGGTAAGGGAAAAAATTGGAAGGTAGCTGGCAATCCAGTCAAATTTCTAGGGTTTGAAGTATTAAATTTGTCACCACCTGCTCTAGGAGAGCACAAAGGGCTTTATGCTAATAATCTCGACGCAATTAATTTAAGTGAAAACAGGCACTCATTTCTACCTCAAAAAAAAGATTATCGGTGCAAAATTACTTTCAATAGTAAAGATAATAAAGTTATTGAATTTTTCACTTCTTCATTCACCTGGTTAAAATCAAAAGAGACCTATCTAATTTGTAGCGTGAAAAAAAGTGCACTTATGCCTTCCACAAATAGTGTTCGCGCTGTAAAGTTCCAATTTTCAAAAAATACGACAGAAGAGGATGATTACAATGAGGCAATTGATTTTTTGAATACAAAGCTATCTGAAAAAAGTACTTCTGAGATATCCGTAATAGATACTGAATTTGAAAAATTAATATCAGTTAAAACATAATTTTCTGCCTTAGTTGGCATTAATCTTGCTGTCTTTTATCAAAACAGCAAGGTAAAGAAATGCACAGAACTAACGAAGCAACTCTTAATTCAATTACAGACAATCTCGAAAAACTACGTGAATGCTTTGGGCAGTGGGTAAACTTATCAATAGAGTCCGAGAGCAAGGTAATTGTGACATCAGTAGATACCAGTATCTTTAAATTAAGATCTCATGAGATTAAGCTTGGAGAGCTATGTGAGAATAGCTCACGAGAAGTTACTAAAAAAATATATTCAGGCAAAAAAATTAAAGCGAGGTTATGCGATTTTAGACCTCCTTTTGTTGGTGGTTTCATAAAAAACCCTGAAGTCATGATCTCTATATGGGAAAATTAAAAACTCCTAGCATTATAACTCTTACCATGATACCCTATCCGAAACCACGTAGATGGTATTGGGCGCAGGTAAATGAGAGATCAGGAAACTCCAAATAGAAGAAAGCTAAGTCTTGGCATTGATGCCATAGGAACGGTAGATACAATATTATCTTGGGATAAGTTAGAATTGTGTTTTGGAAATTCTTTTCGGTTTTCTACCGAGACTAAGTTTGAAATAACTAAGGAATTAGCACTACAACAAGGCCGGCTTCAGAAACTGATATCTGAAAAGAGATCCACTAAGATGTTAAGTTTTCGAGAGAATGCAAAGAACCTTTCAGAAAATATCGAAAATATAATTGAAACTAATGATACCAGAGCCTTGTCCTTTATTGCAGATATAGTTAAAAGAGAAGTTGGTTCTGAAATAAAAGGTTTTTGTGAAGCTTTAAAAGCTTTAGGAAGTACAGAAAAGGCTTTTGAACACGTTAGGCCAAACGATCTATTTAGAGATATAATAAGAAAAATAGTTAAAATTTTATTAAATGAAAATATTCCTCTATCCTTACACGTACAGTCTACCTTAAACAAGTTTATGACAGAACTCGATCGACAACTGCCAGAAACTATTTTCCCTGCATCAAACGCTCGTTACATTGAAGAAGGGAGAATTAGAATTCTTAAGGATTATTTAAGAGGATACTTAAGATCTAATACATGATTCATTTTAACAAAACTGGCTTGGCGGGAGGTATAGTAACATAAGTCATCGCTCCGGATGTTGTTGATTTCCTTTGCTCTCTCTTCCTAGTAAGTAAAATTTCAATACCCTTTTTGTGACCATCATATGTCTTTGAGAACCGATGGCCTCCATTTCCGTTAGATACAAAGAAAAGAAACTCTGTTTTTGATGGTCGAGCAGCTGCAAATAGAGATGCTACTGAGGGATTACTTATAGGAGCAATGGGTAACCCTTTAACGATATATGTGTTATAGGGATTCTTATCTTTTATCTCTGCTTTAGTAGGACTCCTTGCAATCACGTCTTTTCCCATGGTTAGGCCATAGAGGACTGTCGGGTCAGCCTGAAGTTTCATACCTTTAGATAATCGATTATGAAAAACTGACGAAATAAGCTGTTTCTCCGAGTCATTTCCAGTTTCTTTTTCTAAAATAGAAGCTAAGATCAACAAATCTCTGGGACTTTTCAATATTATATTCCTTGATCTCATCAGCCAAGCTTTTCCCAAGTTTGCTCTTTGCAAAAGCATAATCTTTGATAAAACCTTCTCTCTATCCTCGCCCTTATTGAAAAATAATTTTCCTGTGGCTAGGCTTCCCTCTTCAGGAACGAAATCAATATAACCAGTCAGATTTTCTGTTTTGTTGATTTGGTTTACTATTGCGTTAGAGGTCATACCATCCTCCAAAAATAGTTTGACTTTCTCTTGAAAGTTTTCTTCATCCGAAATATTGTCCTCTATTTTCTCTATAAGCTTGGAGTTTTCTATCTCAATTAAAGCGAGTTCTGACTTTAGTTTGTGTAATTCCTTTGTCAGGCTTTCAATTTTAATACTGAGTGGCTGAGAAACCGTCTTTACAAGAGGGGTAAGCGCATCGTCTGATCTGAAACACACTCCTTCCCAATTAGTTTTTCCTGAAATAATCTTTATCTTATCGTCTTCTAGAATCAAGAATTCGGTACCTTTTTCACTAGTACCAAGCCAGATCCCATCATCCCGAACAAGTTTGAACAATCTATCATCTACAAAAGCTTCTCCCGAGCCATCCTCATTTTGTTCAATTAGAGTGATTAAATGCAAAGTAAAATCATCTGATTTTCCTTTAACACAGCTTAAAACCTTTGGAAAGTTGTCGGAAAAACTCTCAGATGATGTCTGCAAAACAAAAAGAGATAGTAATATTGCCACAAAAATTCTAAGCATGATGGATGACATCCAGTAACCAATTAAAGTTTGTGAAAACTCACATCCAATTTCGCACCATCGTCTATAGCCACTCTTTTGTAGGATAACTCTCCCTTAACGCTACCGGACGATGCTATAGTTATCTTATTTGCAGACACTTTGCCTTCAAACCCTCCGATAATTATTAAGTGCTCAGCAAATATGGATCCCTTAACCGCTCCTTCTTTCTCAATAACTATCTCCGAAGCACTTAGTTCGCCTTTAACATATCCTGAAACCAATATTAAGCTAGGCGTGGTTATTCGGCCTTCCAAAGTTGAACCACTAGATATAATTGTCCCTGAACCAGAAGCTTTTGTTAGGAAGTCAACGTCTGAGAATTTTGATCTAACGTTCAAGGCATTTACCTTTTACTGTTTAACTTAATTACTGCCAAATAGGTTAGCGTCTCTCGCGCTTTATTTGATAATACCAAACAAATAGAAGGTAGCAACGATTCTTTGCTACACCCTTTTTAGAAGCTTTTCTATTCTAAGGCTTTGGTTAAAATAAGCATTTTTCAGAGAAAAATGATATTGATAAAACTAAATAACTGATATTATCAATATAATATTTGAGAAACTTTCTAAAATGAAAAAAATAAACTTCACGGCAGCCCACTGGGGAACTTATAAAGTAATTAAAGGAAGTGGAAAAGACTTCAAACTACTTCCTTTTGGGCAAGATAAAGATCCATCAGATATAGGAAAGGGAATAGAATCCACTATACAAAACAGTTCACGCATACAAAAACCGGCGATTAGAAAAGGTTGGTTAAAATCTAATAACAAACAAAAAGACTTTAGAAGAGGAGAGGATACATTTGTAGAGGTTTCGTGGGAAGACGCATTTGAATTGGTTGGCACAGAAATTAAAAGAGTTATTGCTACCTATGGGAACGAGAGTATTTATGCCGGTTCATACGGCTGGGCTAGTGCTGGTCGGTTTCACCATGCTCAGAGCCATTTAAGGAGGTTTTTAAATCTAATTGGCGGATATACTTATTCTAAGAATACCTACAGTTATGCCGCGGCTGAAGTGATAATCCCTCATGTTTTAGGAGATTTTTACAAATTTCTTTTTGATACGACGACTTGGGACTCCATCGCAGACCACACCTCTCTACTAGTCGCCTTTGGTGGTGTTCCTTTGAAAAATGGGCAAATAAATCAAGGAGGAGTTGGTTCACATAATCAAAGAGCATATTTAAATAAGGCATCCGCGAACGGGGTACAATTCATAAATGTGAGTCCTTTAAAATCTGATCTAAAAAACGTTGAAGATGTGGAATGGATCCCCGTATCGCCAAATACAGATGTTGCTTTAATACTAGCGCTTTGTTACGAAATTAATAAAAGTGGCATAACAAATAAAGATTTTATTGATAAGTATACAGTGGGTTTTGAAAAGTTTACTCAGTATTTAGATGGAAATACTGATGGGATTGTTAAGGACGCAGATTGGGCATCGGGAATTACTGGAATAAGCAAAGACACTATTTTTGACCTTGTTAAAAAGATAAAAAAGTCAAAAAGAACAATGATTTCTGTGAGCTGGTCACTAACTAGACAGTCGCATGGAGAACAACCTTACTGGGCAGCAATTGCTCTAGCTTGTATTATTGGAGACATTGGGAAACCAGGTGGAGGAATTGGATTTGGGTATAGTGCGATGAATAGTATCGGTAACCATTACAAAAAAATACCGGCTGTGTCTTTGCCTCAAGGAAAAAACGGCGTCAAAAAATTCATTCCAGTTGCAAAAATTTCAGAGATGCTAGAAAGCCCTGGGAAAATCTTTGATTACAATGGATTAAAACTAACTTATCCAGACATTAAATTGATTTACTGGGCAGGAGGCAATCCCTTTCACCATCATCAGGATTTAAATAGGATGATTAAAGCGTGGCAACTGCCACAAACTATCATTTCAAATGAATGGTGTTGGAATGCTTTGGCAAAACATAGTGACATAGTTTTACCTGTTACAACAACCTTGGAAAGAGAAGACATTGCACTTGCGCCAAGAGACCCATACATGGTTTTCATGTCAAAGGTTATTGATCCGGTTGGAGAGAGCAAGTCAGACTTTGAAATATTTTCAGGCCTTGCAGATAAGTTTGATATTCAAGATGAGTATAGCGGTAATAGGACGGAAAAAGAATGGATCAAATGGATATATGATGAAAGTAATGCTTTACAAGAGAATAATCACAAATTTCCAGATTTCGACGCCTTTAAAAAGAAAGGATGGCATAAACATCCTGATCCACTAGATCAACAAATATTTCTCAAAGAATTTATAAATTCTCCTGAAAAAAGTCCGTTAGATACCCCAAGTGGAAAGATTGAACTGTTTTCACAGAAAATAGACAGCTTTCATTATTCAGATTGTGTTGGTCATCCTAAATGGTATGAGGATAAAGAGTACCTAGGTAATGCCTCAAAGTACAAACTACATCTTCTATCAAACCAACCTAAATTTAAACTTCATTCTCAATTAGACAACGGTCAGGTTGCAGACAATGAAAAATCAGATGGTAGATCAGTAATTGAGGTAAATAGGAGCGATGCAGAAGCTCGAGGTTTATCAGATAAAATGGTAGTGAAAGTTTTTAATGATAGAGGATCCTGCCTTGCAGTATTGAAAATATCAGACAATATTAAACTGGGTGTTGTCAATATTCCCACTGGTGCCTGGTTAGATCCTTCAAAAAAGGATGATATAAGTTGCGTTCATGGCAATCCGAACGTGTTGACTTTGGATGCAGGTACATCCAAGCTGGCTCAAGGCCCTTCATCGCATACATGTCTAGTAGAAATTGAAGAGTATAAAAAGGAACCGCCTAAAATTAGGGCTTTTGATCCTCCTAAAATTATAAAATCTAAATGAATTAAGGATCTAGACAAAGTGTCGCAAATATTCGATTAGCGTTTATATATTGTTGACTAAGGCGTTAAATTTTGTCATCGTTGTGCACTGCTAACATTGGGGTTTAAAATGGATGGATCAAGCAAATGCCCTGTAATCCATGGGGCAATAACAACAGCACAAAAAGATGCGGGAACGACTAATAGAGACTGGTGGCCGAACCAGTTAAATACTGGAATACTTCGACAGAGTGGAAAGAGTGGCAATCCAATGGATTCAAGCTTTGACTATAGGTTGGAGTTTCAAAAACTTGATTATAAAGGTTTGAAATCGGACCTTCATGCGTTAATGACAGACTCCCAAGACTGGTGGCCAGCAGATTATGGTCACTATGGACCGTTTTTTATTCGGATGACCTGGCATGCCGCTGGAACCTACAGAACCGGCGATGGTAGAGGTGGCGGGGGTACTGGCGCTCAAAGATTTGCTCCCTTAAACAGCTGGCCAGACAACGGAAATCTAGATAAGGCGAGAAGATTATTATGGCCTATCAAGAAGAAGTATGGCAACAAAATAAGCTGGGCAGACTTATTTATACTCACTGGGAATGTAGCCATAGAGTCGATGGGTGGAAAAACTTTTGGGTTTAGTGGAGGAAGAGAAGACATTTGGGCTCCAGAAGAGGATATTTATTGGGGCATCGAGCAAGAGTGGCTGGAAAATGGAAGGTATACTGGGGAAAGAGAATTAGAAAACCCCTTGGCTGCTGTTCAGATGGGATTAATTTACGTCAATCCAGAAGGTCCTGACGGCAATCCAGACCCGTTAGCTAGTGCTAAAGATATAAGAGAAACCTTTGCCCGGATGGCAATGAATGATGAAGAAACCGTCGCGCTTACGGCTGGTGGCCATACCTTTGGTAAAGCGCATGGAGCAGGCGATGCAAATCTGGTAGGTTCAGAGCCGGAGGGTGCGCCAATAGAGCAAATGGGATTGGGTTGGAAGAACTCATTTGGAAAAGGTTTAGGAAGAGATACGATCACAAGTGGTATTGAAGGGGCTTGGACCGCGAACCCAATTCAATGGGACAACGGTTACTTTGATTTATTACTAGGATACGAATGGGAACTGACAAAAAGTCCAGCAGGGGCGTACATGTGGAGAGCTAAAAATCAGAAAGAAGAGGACATGGCACCAGATGTAGAGGATCCATCAATCCGAGTACCTACAATGATGACCACCGCAGATATGGCAATGAGAGAAGATCCAGAGTATTTTAAGATATCTGAGAGATTTCACAAAAATCCTGAAGAGTTTGCCGATAAGTTCGCTAGAGCTTGGTTTAAATTGCTTCACAGAGATCTAGGTCCAAAAAGTAGATATATTGGCCCCGAAGTTCCAAGTGAGGATCTGAACTGGCAAGACCCCGTTCCGAGTGGATCAACATCATATGACATAGAAAATGTTAAAAAAATGATCGAAGGACTGGATTTTAGTGTTACAAAATTAGTTGAAACTGCGTGGGCAAGTGCATCTACTTATCGGGATACAGATAAAAGAGGCGGGGCAAACGGCTCAAGAATAAGGCTCTTACCGCAAAAAGATTGGGAAATCAATAAACCAAATGAGTTAAAGAGTATTCTTGCTTCTTATGAAGAAATATCATCAAAGACCGGCGCGTCTGTAGCTGATGTTATTGTTCTGGGAGGGAATGTAGGCATAGAGCAAGCTGCTAGGGTATCTTTAGACTTTACTCCAGGTCGAGGAGACGCAACACAGGAGCAAACTGACATTGAGTCATTTGAAGTCCTTGAACCAATTGCGGACGGGTTTCGTAATTATATGAAAGACGGGTACACAACTTCACCCGAAGAAATGTTACTTGACAAGGCTTATTTGCTAAATTTGTCAGCGCCAGAAATGGCTGTTTTAATTGGTGGCTTACGATCTTTGGGAATAAGCGCTACTGGGGCAGGCTTGGTTAATGACAATCAAAATAAGCTAAGCAATGATTTCTTCGTTTCACTTTTGGACATCAATACGGATCTAATGCCAAATGAAATAAATTCATTTGAACAAGCAAAAAGTGATAAGACAGTAACTTTCAGCAGAGTTGACCTAATGTTTGCTTCAAATTCCGAACTAAGAGCGATTGCAGAGGTTTACGCGAGTGATGATAACGGACCTAAGTTTGTTACTGACTTTATTTCTGCCTGGACGAAGGTTATGAACTTAGATCGGTTTGATATAGATTAGGTAGCAAGCACTTCACATAGCCCTAAAATTTAGTAAATCTGGCTGAAAATTCAGATTTGGCATGATTATTGATTGAGGATATTCTTTTATTATTAAAAGTTATTTAAATGACCTCAATTTTTCCCGGTGGTAACGCTTTAAACGCTGCAAATATTACGAACAAACAGCAAAATCAGTCTGCTGAGCTAATGGAAAAAATTTCCAACGGTAAGAGGCTGATAACCGGTGCAGATGATGCTGGCAACATTAATAAAGTAAATAACTTGAAGGCAAAAGTGTTAAGCACTAAAGCTGCGATCCGAAGCGTAACAGACATAATGTCTATGGCTCAATTGGCTGACCAAGGCTATAAGAATATTAATAAAATGCTATTAAGAGCAAACGAACTAGCGCTACAATCCACCAATAAGATTTACAAAGATGCCGATCGAATTGCCCTCAATAATGAAATCCAAAATATTATTAATGAAATAGATAATATCGCTAATGGAATTGGCTTTAATGATACTACGTTGATAAACAGTTCTATTAAGCAAATTAAAACTGATATGGGAACAGGAAGAGCTGGGGAAATATCCTTAGATTTAAGCAATATTAACACAAAAAAAGTAGGTCTGTACTCACATAGCTCCTTAAATTTCAGTAGCGATCTGAGCATAGATACTTTTGATGGCACAGATCAGGAAAACTTTACATACAAAAACGTTTCAACAAATTCTAGTAGATTGATCGACTTAGGAGACAGTCTAGTACCGTCTTATGGAAAAGCATTTTTTTCTGGGTCACATATAGATTTGTCATTAAATGACGCCGAATTAAATAACGAGACAACTAAGCTGAGAACTGTTGCTACGGCATCCACAGCTACAGATAGCGTTTCCGTAGTTGGTAGCAAAGTGTATGTTGGAAATGGAACTTCTGCCGATCACATCGGCACGATAGATGGTGCTTTTGATGGGACAAGTGGGAAAAAACTGAGAATTAATATTGAAGAACCATCTTTTACAAATGGCGATTTTGAATCAGCTACTGATTTAGAGGGTTGGACAGTGGAGCCTGAAAGAGTATATCTGAATGGAAGTGACCTTATAGATGGGAAACCGACCCCAGTAGATTCAACCTACCATATTGATAATTCTAGCAGAGGTTTAAATGATGGGAATGCACTGACTAATCCGGGTACAATGTCCGGCGGTATTACCACAACCCAAGTGAAAACTGGATCAAAAGCAGTTCGGTTAGAGAGCTCTGGTTTGCAATCTTCAACAGGCTTTGCGACAGTCAGAGGGCCCTACCTTTATAGCAACTCCTATGTTACTCTAGGAACTTCCAGTTCAGTATCTTTTGAATGGCGGGCTGAGGGCGGTGGTGATGCGTACGACGTTTACGCTTACTTAGTAGACATAGATGACCCAAGTAAAAAAATAACATTGCTTAATGAGCATACAGACGATGACACAGGCACCTCTCCTTGGACAAAAAAAACTGTCAATATTAATCAAGAAGGAACATATCAATTTGTTTTTGTAGGTGGTTCCTTTGATGCTACTGGGGGCAGAGCTTTAGGTGCTCGATTATTTATTGATGATGTGTCAGTAACAAACGCCGCAAGAAAATTAAGTGGTTCAGCTATTGAAAACATTAGTTCATTATTATATGGCGAAGTAGATGCTACTTCTAGTGGTAATTTATCAGTTGGAACATCTTCGCTTTTAACAGAGCCGATCATAAGTTCAGGACAAGATGCCACTATATTTGGAGCAATTGGCAAAAAACAAATAGGTGTGAAAAGTGGCGACATAGCTGAGGTAATTGCAAATAAAATAAATACTGTGACGGGTGATACCGCCGTCGAGGCCACATCGTCAACACAGGTAATGTTGTCTTTTGAGAATACTAGCAATACGAATTTAAATGATACGGTTTCATTCAATCTGTACGGTATTGATGGAACAATGAAAAATATTAGCTCGAAAATTAATTTTGGTTCAGGCAACCAAAATATGGACTTAGATCCTCTTAAAACGGAGATCAATAATTTTTCAAGCCAAACAGGTATAACGGCATATATATCTGATGACAAGCAGGCAATTACTTTAAAAACGAGACAGGGCTTTGACATATTAATAGAAGATTTCAACTTAAAAAATGATACCAATAGCGTTTTCATGTATCTAAATGAGATGAAATCATCTGGGCAAGTATCTCCCTCCTCATTAAAGCTTAGCCAGAGTTCAAGTGGTGCAAGTGCTAATGACTCAGCTAGAATTGCTGGTGAAATTATTCTTAAAAGCCATAAACACTTCTCTGTGAATTCCACTAAAGCTGACAGCATACTTTCACTTCGCGAAAAAAATCTCGAGTTTGCTTCTTTATCAACGATAGCAGCAAGATCCTTCGAGACTGCAAAAAGTTCTATTGATGTAATTAAATTTTCAATGAAGTTCATAGCTGCTGAACAGAGTAAAGTTGGTGGTCTTGCAAATCAGCTTCAAGAAACAGTGAGCAATCTAAGTCGAATTACGTCTTTGGATCAAATTGCTATTGGAAAATTAGAGGACGTAGACGTCCCTAAAACAGTTGTCTCCTTACAAAAATCAAATTATATTCAAGAAATTGCCGCTGCGATGGTCAACAGAGTAAAATCTACGATGGAAGCCGTCCTTCAAATGTTAGAAAAATAATAAATTCACTCATAGGGGATAAATGTTTTATACAACTGATGCAAATGATCATGGTTTTCCTCATGACCCATTCAAAGCAATTGTGACACCACGACCAATAGGCTGGATAGGCTCTATTGACAAAGATGGAATTGCCAATTTGGCTCCCCATAGCTATTTTAATGCAATTTCGGATAATCCCTATTTTGTTATCTTTGGTTCGATTACATATAAAGACACTGTACGAAATATTGAAGAAACTGGTGACTTTACTTGTTCTCTTGTTACGGAAGATATGTTCGATGCTATGAATTCTTCATCCGTTCCTGTTGAACCGAAAATTGACGAATTTAATTTAGCTGGAATAAAAAAACAAGAAAGTAATTTAGTCAAATCTCCTTTCGTCAGTGGCTGCAGTGCTGCCTTAGAGTGTAAATTGTGGAAAACAATTGATCTTCCGGGGACCGATCGATCTAACTTAACAGGCAATTACTCAATAATAGGAGAGGTTGTTGGCATTCATATTAATGATGAGTACATCGAAAATGGAATGTTCAATACTAAGAAAGCAAGACCTGTAGCAAGATTAGGATATATGGACTATGGCGTTGTGGGTCAAGAAAATATTTTCTCCAAAAACAGACCAAAAATTAATGCTGATGGCAAACTAGAGCAGGTCGACAAATGGGATGGTGTGTATCGCTGACACTACTCCATTTCTGGGAAATACCCTAGAAATTCGTTCCATTCTCTTTTTGACATTCCGGAATTTTCAAAGGCTATCTTCTCACCTTTCAATTTCTTTTTAAGGCACTCGGTCGCCTGACTAGATAAATGGATCGAATTTAATTGATAGTCCAGAAACGCTTGGAACGCTTTAGGAACCCATTTTTGTACGATCTCACCAATTATTTCTGCATATACCCTAATTTCATATTGAGCATGTTTATCTGCTCTCAACCTTAAAAAGTTAAATAAATTGTGTAGGTCTGTTTTCCAGTACCACTGAGTATAAATATTAGTTGGCAAATTCATTCTGGCTAATTCTCTCGCTAAACCGGGTTTCCCGTCAGAAGAAAGTAACTGTTCGTAATTTGCATAACTACGATCACTGTCATTTTTTAAAATCTCTAGAACTCGCTGTGCTTCCTCTGCCTCTAATACTTGTCCCCTACCCTGGTTATTAATCTTCGATTGGGCAGCTAAATTACTAGGGTCAGGGATATAAAACTCTTTATCAAGGATAGAGTACCTGGCTGAGTACTCATTAACGTTAGCGGTTCTGTGTCTAATCCACTGCCTTGCTACAAATACAGGTAGTTTTATATGAAACTTTATTTCACACATTTCAAATGGCGTAGAGTGCCAGTGCCGCATTAAATAACGAATTAAGGAATTATCGTCTTGAGCTTTCTTAGTGCCTGCACCATATGAAACCCGTGCAGCTTGAACAATTGCGTAATCATCCCCCATATAGTCTATTACCCTTACTAGGCCATGATCTAAAACAGGAAAAATTTTTAAGAGGCTATTTTCGAGGCCTTCTACAGTGGCTCTTTTAGTAGTGAAAGATTTTTTTCTTTCTTCCTCTACTGACTTTTTATCTTCTTCAGATATTGTCATTTGCACGCTTTCTCATAAAATATACTCATCATTAGTTTTAACAAGGATAGGAATAGAATGGCAATCAAATATTTACATACAATGGTAAGGGTAAGAGATATTGACGCATCACTAAACTTTTATTGTAACCTGCTTGGACTAAAGGAAGTTCGAAGAAAGGAATATGAACAAGGTAAATTCACACTTATTTTTCTTGCACCACCTAATCAACCTGATGCAATGATTGAGTTAACATATAACTGGGATAGCTTAGAAACATATACAGAGGGACGAAATTTTGGCCACTTAGCTTTTGAGGTTGATAATATTTATCAAACCTGTCAGCATTTGCTAGATAATGATGTAAGTATAAATAGACCACCCAGAGACGGGCGTATGGCTTTTGTTAGATCACCAGACGATATCTCTATAGAACTTTTACAAAAGGGTGAACCCAAAGAGATTCAATCTCCTTGGGATACGATGGAAAATATTGGTCACTGGTAGTTGATAATTTTTGAAAATTATACCATAATGTCATCGTCTTTTTGACTATGGTAATAAACGCGCATGTAATAAACGGATCGGACCCGGGGGCGGTACCCGGCGGCTCCACCAAAAAAATTTAGGGGGCCGAAATAGGATCGACGGACGTCTAAAGATGTTTGCTTTTACTCGGCGGGACGCCACCGTTATCGGCACAAAATGTATAATTGCAAATGACGATTATGCTCCGGTTGCAGTTGCAGCGTAAGCAGTAACGAATACCGAAACTTAACTCCAATCTGTTTGCACAGATTGGCGGGGTTTGTAGGCACCTGGCAACAGAAGCCTACGCTACTAAGACAGAGGATTGCTTAATGGCAGACATGAATTATAAAGTACTTATAGAAAACGCAATGCTAAATATGGTAAGGGATATTTTGAAAAAAATATCAAAAGACGGCTTGCCAAAAAACCACCATTTTCTAATAACCTTTTTTTCAAATTCAAAAGGTGTAATCATTCCTGATTGGATGAAGGAAAAGTATCCAGATAAGATGACGATTATTATTAGAAATTGGTTTGAAAACCTTTGTGTGACTGACAAGAAGTTTGAAATATCACTCAATTTTAATAATAATGTAGAAAGGTTAACTATCCCATTCAATAGCCTTGAATTATTTGCGGATCCATCAGTTGACTTTGCTATAAGCTTTAATCAAGTCAATAGTATGCCAAGCAACGAAACTGAAGTTGATAAAGAGCCTGGCGACCAAATTTCTACAAAAAAAGAAGCCTTGAGTAAAAAAAACGAAAACGTAATTAATATAAAAAATTTCAAAAAATAATTGAATAATGGGAGTAACAAATGAGACTAACACGAGTAGAATCTGACAGTTTTGGAGAACTAGAGGTACCTACTGATAAGTTTTGGGGTGCGCAAACGCAAAGATCACTAAAAAACTTTGCAATAGGACATGAAAAGCAACCCTACCCCTTAATTAGGGCGATGATAGCAATCAAACAAGCTGCAGCAAAAGTCAATATGGCTGAGGGGAAGTTGGATAAAAAATTAGGCTCTGCAATTATAAAAGCTTGCAAAAAATTACGTGAAAGAGCTTTTGAAGATAACTTTCCTCTTTCAGTTTGGCAGACTGGCTCCGGTACACAGACAAACATGAACGTAAACGAGGTAATTGCGAACTTAGCAATAAAGGATTTAGGAGGTAAGGTAGGTTCAAAGCACCCAATACACCCAAACGATCATGTCAATATGTCTCAAAGTTCAAATGATACGTTTCCTTCAGCAATTCACATTGCAATAGCTACAGAATTTTTGGAGCAAACGCTACCAAAAATGAAGTTTTTACATAAATGCCTAAAAGAAAAACAGGATAAATTTCAAAAAATTTTAAAAATTGGTAGAACTCATACTCAAGATGCCACACCACTTACTCTTGGCCAGGAATTTAGTGGTTATACTTTTCAAATGCAGCAAGCTATGAAACGCTTAAGCCATTCGTTAAAGGATATATTGTTTTTAGCTCAAGGCGGAACGGCGGTTGGGACTGGAATAAATGCCTCAAAAACTTTTCCAAAGCGCGTAGCACAGGAAATTTCTAAAATAACAAAAATAAATTTTAAGTCGGCTCCTAATAAATTTGAAGCCTTAGCTGCAAATGACCCTGTAGTCGAATTTTCCGGCTCATTAAAAACCGCTGCCTCCAGCCTTTTTAAGATTGCCAATGATATTAGATTCCTCGGTTCCGGTCCTAGGTGTGGTCTCGGTGAACTAAGCCTACCCGAGAACGAACCAGGTAGTTCTATAATGCCAGGGAAGGTAAACCCAACTCAAGCAGAGGCTACCACAATGGTTTGTATTCAGATAATGGGTAATGATGCCGCAATAGGGTTTGCTGGGAGCCAGGGTCATTTTGAGTTAAATGTTTATAAACCGCTATTGAGCTACAATACGCTTCAATCACTGCAATTACTTGGTGATGCTTGTAATTCTTTTGCAAAAAATTGTGTAAAGGGATTAAAAGCAAATGAGGTTGAAATTAAAAAGCACCTCGATAATAGTTTAATGCTCGTAACTGCTTTGGCACCAAAAATTGGTTATGATAATGCGACCAAAATTGCAAAAAATGCACATAAAAATAATACAACTCTCAGAATTGAGGCCATTAAATCAGGATTAATTGATGACAAGGAATTTACTAAAATTGTAAATCCCAAAAATATGATTTAGTAACGCTAACCGAATACACTCAAAAAAGGTAGATATTCTAAAATAAAAAAACCTATCAACTGGAAAGATCCACTTAAAAATAGAACACCAATAATTATTAGGAAACCACCAGTTGATCGCTCAATATATAGAGAATACTTGGATATAAATCTTGTGATAAATACTCCTCTAATCAAAAGATAGGCTATACCTATAAATGGAAGGCTAAGTCCTAGGGAGTAAAAAATCATTAAAACTAAACCTCTTAAAACTGACACATCTTGTGCTATTATTGCCAATATTGAGCCGAGTATTGGTCCTATGCATGGGGTCCACCCAAATGCAAAAGTTAACCCTAAAAAAAATGGCGGTAGAAAATTTCCTCTCTGCTTAAATTCAAGGTTAAGTCGAAGCTCTTTTTGTAAAAAAGTTATTCTTAGTAATCCGATAAAATGCAACCCAAATATTATGATTAAAAGCCCTGACCCAATTCTTAATTCATTTTGGTAAAGAATAAATATTGTTGCCATTGAATTGGCCGCCAAGCCTAAAAGAATAAAGACAACTGAAAGACCAATTGAAAAGCTAATGGCACTTAGCAAGACACCTTTTTTTATAGTCTCATTTTTATTTTTGATTTCACTGACTGTAGTCCCAGCCATATATGCTAAGTATGGCGGGAGTATGGGTAAGACACAAGGAGATAAAAAACTCAGTATACCTGCAAATAAACAAAGTATCGCGCTAAAAATAATTGATGAAGAAAATATATCTATCCCGAACATACGTCTTTATATGGTATAGTTAGTGCGAATTCCAGTTATTCAGCTGCTGAAAGTTTTTGATTAGGTTGATCACCGGAAATGATCCCCTTAAGGTTCGATCTAATCTTATCAAATTTAGTTATGGCTTCCTCTTTAACGTGACCGAACCCTCTTATTTGTAACGGTAAAAGAGCCAAGTTGATACAAGTATCGTGATTATTTTCACTATAGTTTTCCATTATATATTCAATATCTTTTTCGTATTCACTGATTAATTTCCTCTCCCTCAAACGTTCTTTTGTAAAATGGAAAGGGTCCAGCCAAGTACCACGTAAGTATTTGCCTTTTGCTAGAAGCTTCATCAATGTAAACATCCAAGGACCGTACTCTCTTTTTATAAGTTGTCCATTCTTGTCCCTCTTTGAAAAAAGTGGAGGCGCCAAATTAAATCTCAATTGTTTATACCCTGAGAAACTATTTTTAACTTGGTTTTCCAAATATTCGGTATGTAGTCTAGCAACTTCATACTCGTCTTTATAAGCGATCAGCTTATAGTAACCGCGAGCAACAGACAAGCCTAAGTTTTCATTGAAGTCTTTTGCTTTATTACACAGCTCCTCATATTTTCGCGCCATTTTTTTACTTTGATACCCCTCAAGCCGCTTGGATCTGTACGCTAATATTGACTCAAAAGTATGGTCTGCCTGGTTAATATCCTCCACTTTAGTTTCCTGGAAAAAATCGGGCTGATAAACATAATATCTCCCCAATTCAAAAGCTAATAGGTTTCCATCCACAGCGGCTCCATTCAACCTAATAGCCTCTAATAAACTTTCTCTCTTTAGGGGCAACAACTCGGATTGGTATGCCATCCCCAATAGGACAGTATTTGAAAATATAGTATCTCCTAAATACTTTGATGAAATTCTATTTGCATCAATATAGTGCACACTATCTGGACCTACTTTGGCATTAAGAGCTAATTTCATTCCATCTGATGGTAACGTAAATTCAGTGTCACGGGTAAATTCACCTGTAATTGCTTCCATTTCATTACAGACAACTTTAGATCTATCTCTCCTTAGAAGGGAAAGTGTTTTATCACCAGCTGTCACTAAAAGATCGCCACCGATCAAAGTGTGCGCTTCACCTGATGCTACTCTGACAACACTAATATCTTCAGGGCTGTCTGCTATTCTACAATGAATATGAACTGCTCCACCTTTCTGCGCAAGACCAGCCATTTCCATCACTCCAGCCCCTTTCCCCTCTATATATGAAGCCATCCCCAATAAGGCCCCTATAGTAACAACTCCAGTACCACCTATCCCTGTTACAACGATGTTGTACGTTTTATCAATGCTTGGGACAGTTACGTCGGGAATATCCGGTATTTTTAACTGTTCAGTGGTACTTTTTTTAATCTCAGCTCCAATTACTGAAACAAAACTTGGGCAGAAGCCATTAACACAAGAAAAATCTTTATTACATGAGCTCTGGTCAATTTTTCGTTTTCTGCCCAGCTCTGTTTCCTCGGGAAGGATTGAAACACAATTGGATTTTATGCCACAATCTCCACAGCCTTCACAAACTTCAGAGTTTATAAAAATTCTTTTGTTTGGATCCGGGAATAAGCCTTTTTTCCTTCGGCGCCTTTTTTCAGCGGCACAGGTTTGAATATAAACAATTGCTGTTACACCCGAGGTTGACGCTAGTTCCTCCTGTATTCGCATAAGTTCAGATCGAGGTACCATTTCGCAAAGGTTTTGATAGTCATTAAGATCAAACTCTTCCTTTTCATCAAATACTCCTACTACTCGTTTGACACCTGCAGCATTTAACTCTTTTATTATTTCATCTGCGCTAAGATCTCCTTCATGCGACTGTCCTCCAGTCATTGCGACGGCATCATTAAATAATATTTTGTAGGTTATATTAGCATTTGACGCCACAGCAGCTCTAATTGCCAAAAGCCCAGAATGATTGTAGGTTCCGTCACCAAGATTTTGAAACACATGGTTTCTATTCGAAAAGGGTGCTTGTCCTATCCAATTAATGCCTTCTCCACCCATATGCGTTGGCCCGTCTGTTGCTCTATCCATCCATATAGCCATTGTATGGCATCCAATCCCGGCGTAAGCGATTGAGCCCTCAGGAATTTTTGTTGAACTATTGTGAGGACACCCCGAACAAAAGTACGGTATCCTGTCAGGTGCAGGTGTATTGGCCTCACTTCTTGAGCCTATAGACATCGAATTGAGTGCATTTTCAAGCTTTTCTGATTTCGATGATCCAATTAATTTGTTAGCTATTGCTTTCCCAACGATAATGGGGTCTAAGACACCATTTGAGGGAAGTAATAACTCACCGTTATCATCATGCTTCCCAATAATTTTTGGACTATTCACTGTGCCATAAAGAGCTTCTTTAACTTGGCTCTCAATAAGACCTCGCTTTTCTTCAACAACTAAAATCTTATCAAGTCCGTTAGCCCATTCTTTCACAAAACCATCATCAATCGGCCAAACCATTCCTAATTTTAAAGTCGTAAGTTTATATTTTTCAGCTTCCTCTCTATCTATGCCTAGAAGGCTAAGGGCATGAACCGTGTCTAGCCAACTTTTTCCAGCTGAAATTATTCCTATTTTCTTTTCGGCGGGTGAATAGTCAACTCTATTAAGTTTGTTGGCTCTTGCAAAAATCTTTGCGGCTCTGAGTTTTTTGTTATGCAACCTATCTTCTCTAGCTGGAGGTGTATCCCCCAATCTTATATTCAGTTCTTCATGGTGTTTATCTTCAGGGTCAACTATCTTTACTCTGTCATATGCAGCATCAACGACTTCTGTAACTTCTATTGTGTCTTTCAAACATTTTATGCCTACCCAAAGACCAGAGTATCTACTGAGAGCCCACCCCTTAATACCAAAATCCAAAATATCTTGAACGCCGGCCGGTGAGAGAATAGGCATCATTGCATCTACAAGCGCATATTCTGACTGATGCAGCTCTGTTGAGCTTTCTGCGGAATGATCATCACCCATTGCCACGAGTACTCCCCCATACTTAGATGTACCAGCTAAATTAGAATGTCTAAAAACATCTCCACATCTATCAACACCTGGGCCTTTACCATACCAAAGACCAAAAACCCCATCATATTTTCCTTCATTGCGCAGTTCAGTTTGCTGAGACCCCCAAATCGCAGTAGCTGCTAAATCCTCATTCAAACCATATTGAAATTTTATATTGTTTTTCTTAAGAAACTTTTCAGCCTTAGTAAACGTTGCATCAACGCCGCCAAGTGGTGAGCCTCTATAGCCGGTAACTAGGCCCGCTGAATTTATTCCAATAACCCTATCTCGAACAGCCTGATTTAGCATCAATCTAACAAGAGCCTGAGTACCTGAAGCGATAACTATCTTTTTTTCAAGGTCAAATCTATCGTTTAGCGAGACTTTATTAACCGTCATAACCGATCTTTTATAATTTATATTAATTTATATAGTTTATCAGATTTAATCATTATATAAAAGTATTGAATGATCACTGAGAATTAATGCAGATTTTGAATTTGGCAAGAGAATGGATTGGGACAGGTTAAGAATTTTTTTATTGGTTGCGAACGAAGGTAGCCTAACGGATGCTAGTAAGCGTCTTAACTTATCGCAATCATCCATTAGTAGGCAAATAAAGAAACTAGAGGATAGCTTGAAAGTAGTTTTGTTTCACCGGCATCCAAGAGGCTTACTTCTTACTGAACAGGGAGAATTACTTTTTAAGTCTGCAAACAAAATATATTTAGAAATTAATTCAACTTTGGCGAAAATAAACGATAGTAAAGAGACTGCTTTTGGGGAGCTTAAAGTTACAACTACTACGGGCTTTGGTACCCTTTGGTTGGCTCCAAGATTAAAGAAGCTTTATGAGCGACATCCAAATATTCAAATTAACTTAATGTTGGAAGAAAAGCTTTTAAACCTCTCAATGAGAGAGGCGGATATTGCTATAAGGCTTCAATCACCAAGTCAAGCTGACTTGATCCAAAGAAAGCTTATAAGTGTAAGGATAAAGTTTTTTTCTACTAAAAATTATTTGGAGACAAATGGTTTGCCATTGACAATCGATGATCTTGCAAAAAACCATCGTTTAATTTGCTATTCTCCCAATTCAACACAAATTACTGCGGGACAAAAATGGATCGCCCCGTTTCTTGAAAAAAAGAACTTTTCTTTGCTTTTTCTAAATAATTATTACGGAATATTCAGAGCAGTAAGAAATGGGCTCGGCGTAGGTACCTTGCCCGATTATTTAGCCAGCGACTTTCCTGAATTGGTACAAGTACTACCTGAATTCCAGTCAGATATGGTTCCCGTACACATCACCTACCCTCAAGAATTAAAAAAATCAAAAAGAGTAGAGGCGTTTAAAGACTTTATTATTGATGAGCTATCAAGAAATAGAAAAACTTGATCGAAATTTTAAAAAAATATATTGTGGCTGTACATTATTTAACGTCAGTGTACTGAATAAAATACGAATGCACTCTTATGAGAATTAACGGAATACTTGAAGATATATCTATTGCAGCAATAGTTTTGACAAGATTACCAATTTACAATCTTTTCTCAGCCAACCAAAACATTGAGATCCATAGGGGGCAATGGGCTTATCCTTTAATCGGATCATTGATTGGTTTTTTTTTATTTCTGCTAATATTTTTATTTGAAAATATTGGGATCTCTCGTCAAATATCAATTCTTATTTCCATGTCAGCATGTATATTGTTGACCGGTGCTATACATGAGGACGGAGTAGCAGACTTCTTTGACAGCTTGGGAGGTAAAGACCATACGACTAGACAGAAGATTTTAAAAGATAGTACGCTCGGAACTTATGGCGTATTAGCACTTATAATTGTCTTTTTGTTGAAATTCTTATTAATATCAGGATTGGAGTCATGGCTGGGATTAGCTTGTGGGCTTATCGCGTGCTCAAGCCTTGGTAGATTTTCTATTTTACTTTTGGTTAACTACTGTGATCTTTCAAAACAGGCAGGATTAACAAGCCAACTTAAAAAGGTTACTAACAGAACACTAATATTCTGTGGGGGTTTTTGTATGATTTGGATTATACCCGCCGGATTTCCTGCAATTATTTTTACAATTTTGATTGGATACGTTTTTGTGTACTTTTTTGTGAAAATAATTGTGCCTTTTAATCAAGGATTAAGCGGAGATATTTTAGGCCTAAGTGTAGTTTCAATGGAGCTTTTTTCTCTTATAACTATAACAATCTTCTTTAACTAAAGTTCTTCTTTAATGGAACCCCTTGTTTTTGGATTTTATTTAGGGATGAGTTTGATTTTGGCTGTAGGACCTCAAAATCTTTTTGTCATTGAGCAAGGGCTTAGAAGAAATCATGTGTTCTTAGTATGTCTAATTTGTTCTCTATCTGATTTTATATTTATAGTAATTGGAACGGCTACATTTTATTTCTTTTCGCAAATAAATCCGTTTGTTGATCTAATACTTAATTTGTTCTTGCTAGTTTTTATTTTTAATTTTATTTGGAATAAACTTAATACTTCAGCAGACTTACATTCATTTAATAAGACATATAGTCGGGGCTCGCTTGGGAAAGTCTTATTTAAAACTCTGGCTATAACTTATCTAAACCCGCACGTATACTCCGATACGATTTTCATAATTGGCGGTGTCTCAAGAGAATTTATTTTAAACGAAAAAATTTTGTTCGTAATTGGTGCTACTACTGCATCTTTTATCTATTTCTTTTTGCTTGGATATGCCTCATCTTATTTCGCAAATTTTATTAATAATCAAAAAAGCTGGCGATTGATAGATAAAGTAGTTATATTTACAATGTTGGTCTTATCAATTTTCATATTTGATAAAATTATATCCATAGCTATATCAATTACTTAAATTAACAACCTTCTCTCCAAATTAACTAGTCCAATTGAAAAAGGTTTTTAACTGTTTTCTTGTAAAGACTGATAATGAGCGTGAAGTAAAACACTTTACTTTGGAAAGAGACAGAATAAAATTTTAAGTGGTTTTATTTCTCTTTCGATTTCAATTTATATCATTATTAATTATCGTTTCAATTCTTGCAACATCTTCAGGATTATTGAGCTCCCAAAAAGTTCTACCTTTGCCATCAACTAAAACACATTTTATAGAACACCTGTTTTCAAGAAATCTTAATTGCTCTAGACCTTCTAGTACTTCAAGATTGCTTTCTTTCCATGTATTGTAATTTAAGAGAATTTCAGGCCTGTAGGCATAAACTCCTATATGATGAAATATTGGAAAAGGAATGCTTTTCTTTAAGTGTTTTTCATCAAAGTATGGAATTATCTCTTTAGAAAAATATAAAGCATTACGGTCGTTATCAAACACAACAGTGGTGCCTCCGACTCGACCATTAGTTCTATCAAGCCTAAATGCATTGAGAGACGCTTCATCTAATCTCAAAACTGGCGTAGCTATTTGAGTATTTGTATTTTCTTTAAAAGTTCGTATTAAGCCTTCAACAAACCAATTTGGAGTCAAGGGAGCGTCTCCCTGAAAGTTCACAACTATGTCGCCGTCAAAATTTATAGTATCTATTGCCTCTGCACATCGCTCCGTTCCATTTTTGCAGTCTTTTGAGGTCATTATCACGCTAGCTCCGAAAGACTCTGCTTCAACTCGGATACGCTCATCATCCGTTGCTACAAAAACCTTTTCCACGCTTTTAACCCTACAGGCTGCCTCCCAAGAAAGCTGAATGAGAGATTTTTCTAGTCTGCCACCAATGGAAAGCCTTTTAAGGGGTTTACCAGGAAACCTTGCCGAAGAATAGCGCGCCGGAATAATAACCACTGTCTTCATTTAATACCTGATCGTAAGATATCATGCATCCGTAAAAGGCCAACTGGCTGGTCTTCTTCAACTACAACGACAGCATAAATTTTTGATTTTTCCATTTTTTCCAATGCAATAGATACTAAATCATTTGGTTTAACTGATTTAGGGTTCAATGTTGCAATGTCCCTAGGTGAATAAGTTAGAAGGTTATAAATGTTTCTTCTTAGATCTCCATCTGTTATTATTCCCGATAATATACCTTTATCATCCACTAAAACTGCCACTCCAAAACCAGTATCAGTCATACTAGAAATTATATTACTCATAGAAAAATCATGTTTTACAATGGCCATTTCACTTCTTTTTCGCATTAGTTGCGATACTTTTAGCATTTGTGAACCAAGATTACCTCCTGGATGCAAAACCCGAAAATCTTCGGGCTTAAAATCTCGCTGCTCCATCAATGAAACAGCTAATGCATCTCCCAACGCCATTGTAAGTATTGTTGATGTTGTTGGAGCTAGTCGGATGGTGCAGGCTTCAGCAGCATCAGTAAGCAATAACTTAAAGTCAGCTGCTTGTATAAGAGTGCTATTTTTGGAAGAAGATATGACAGCTGTAAGTATAGCAAACCTTTTGGTGTGTGCCAAAATATCGTTTAGCTCCGATGTTTCTCCTGAATTAGAAATAAGTAAACAAAAATCGTCAGGAGTGATCATTCCTAAATCACCATGGCTGGCTTCCGTTCCATGTACAAAGCTCGCTGGCGTACCAGTGCTTGCCAAGGTAGCTGCAATTTTTCTACCAACATGACCAGACTTTCCAACGCCAGAGACAATAACTCTTCCCTTTGTTTTCAAAACTGCTTCTATAGTACCTGAAAAATCCTTTGGTAAATCTGTTGCCAACTTGGAAAGCGCTGAGGCCTCAGTTTCTATAACAAATTTGCCAATTTCTTGAATAGTTTTTTTCTTCATTGTCTCTAACAGTGTTTTTATTTAAATATCTATATTATCCTTACCGTTGAACAATATAACTACCTCAATCATTAACTACTGTCTTACATGATTATTATATTATGCTTTGCTGAGAAGAGCTACACCAACAAGAAAATTAAGTCAAATCCATTTGTCTTATCTTTTTGTTATAAAGTTTGTTTTTATTTTTCTTAATACTTAGAAAATTTTTTAACGAAGGGACAACTCTGTAATAAAGGATCAAATGGTGCATTATGAAGCGAAGTGTTACGAAGCCAAAAAAAATCGTGGTAGTCTCAGGCGTTTTCCTTGAAGGAGTTAAGATAAAAAAACATTTTTTATATGGTCATGAAAACCTATAAATATATCTTTCTTTAGCTTTTAAATAATTTTGGATAAAATTTTAAAGTCTCATGGAGCAGTTTTTTAGACTAATAAAGGATTTGAAATTGCAAAAAAAAAGGAGACCCCTTAACGATAGTAGAAGACCTCCCTGTTGAAAGAAAAACTAAAAAGTAATTCCTAGTTTGTTAAACGACACGAACTATTTTTTGTTAAGAAAATTCAAAAGTTCGATTTAGTCCTTAGATGCATTTTTATTTTTATAAGCTCTAAATGGTGGAGGGGATAGGATTCGAACCTATGTAGGGTTTCCCCGACGGAGTTACAGTCCGTTGCATTTGACCGCTCTGCCACCCCTCCTGAAACTTTGACGTAAAAGGGTTTTACAACTGATATGCCGAAGTGTAAACAGAAAGATATAAGTTTAAAATGAATTATTATAAATAAAGATGGGCAAATATATTAAGAGGTCAAAAAATATCATAGAACATAGTGACTACTATATGTTTGGTTTACACGCAGTAAAGGCCGCACTCGAAAATCCTAACCGTCGGAAACACGAGCTATGGATTAGTCAAAATGCAAGGGCTAAGATTTTCAATTACAACAAAACACCCAACATGCCGATTTTTAATCTTGATAAATCAACAAGACTACCAATTCCTGAAAATAAAGTTCATCAAGGAGCAATTTTAAAAGTGAGCCCTTTAAAGCAATCGGACGTCATCCATGAAATCCCTAACACCGAGCAGCCTAAACTAGTTGTTATTTTAGATAGGGTAAGTGATCCACAAAATGTTGGTGCTATTATTAGATCGAGCCTTTTCTTTAACTGCAATGCTATCATTAATACTCTCAATGGCGGTTCAAGTGAGAATGGAAGCCTTGTTAAAGCGGCTTCAGGAGCATTCGAACAAGTGCGTTATATACAAGTACCAAACATTTCCCAAACAATCGTTAGATTAAAGAAATTGGGCTATTTTGTCGTAGGTCTTGATGAAAATTCAATAAATAAATTGTCTTCATTCAAAAAAACAAATAAAGATCTAGCTATCGTTTTTGGAGCTGAAGGAAAAGGAATAAGGCGTTTGACTAGAGAACACTGTGATATGTTAGTGTCTATAGATGGCAACCACAGTTTTTCATCATTAAATGTATCTACAGCAGTTGCTGTAACACTATTCAACATACAATCAAAAGCTTAAGTAGTGTTTAGACAATTACTTATACCAATAGATTTCCTAGTTGTATGTAGTATGATATATTATATTTGCTTTGCAGTTTGTTATGATAACTTGACATGAATAAAAATAAACTAGCTTTAAATTTATCAAAGACATCAATCCAACTTCTGAAAAAAAGTAGTAAGAAATCTTGGAATGTACTCGGGTCAGTTGACCCTTCGTCAAAAAACCTTGAAAAAGATCTTGAAGTACTCAGAAATCAAGCAGCAGCTTTATCAACAAAGAAGCCAATAGTAGACGTCCTTCTTCCTCGAGAACTAGTCCTTTCACAAACCATCGTTATTGAAGATAATTTTTCTATCGAACACTGTAAAAAAGTTACAGCCAAACGCTGTGGACTAAATGAAAATGAACTCTTTATTGCAATCGGAGAATCATCTACAAGAAGTACAGTTCCCGTTGCAGCTATAGCTGCGAATTCGATAAATGAGTCTCGAAATTTTGTAAAAAAAGCAGGGTTTCGTCCAGAAAGATATATCGCCTCAAGTAAGATTTCTGGATTTAAAAAAAGTCCCGTTTTTTTTAATGATAATAGTTCAAAACGACTTTTTGAAATAGAAGGCAAAACATTTACAAAGGTCCTAGCGTTGACCAGTATTTTACTATTCACAGGCTTTTTAATATCTTTGGCCTCCACTTATCTGGAATATAGGTCTAACAATAAACCCTATAACTATTTAGCTGACCCAAGGAACTTCAATGATAAAGAAAATAGTTTAGAACCCGAAATCATTTTGTTAGCAAAAGTAAAAAAACTTTCACCTACTATACTAGACAATTCAATTTTTAAACCCAAAGGTTTGAACTTTTCTTACATACCTCAAAAGCCTAGAAATCAGCACCTTGAATTAAATTCAATTAATAGATCCTCAGTTGAAGTCCAACTAAATCTCAACCTGAAAGCAACACAAATAAATGAATTTACCCTGGAAGAAATATCAGTTCCAAATTTAATTCCTGAAAAATCGAACCAGAATGATGATATTAGAGAGTTTTCTAACTTGAAAAATTTAGACTCATTAAATTTTTTTATGAACCAACAAAAAAAGACATTTAAATCGCTTCCAATAATAGATGATGATTTTTCAAATTTAATTAACAAAAAAAAGAAATCATCGAAAAAATCAAGAACTGTTTCTAAAACCCTTGAAAGCAAAAGCTTTTTTTCAACTCCAAAGAAGGAAAAAGTTATAAATCATGGATACAAAAAAATAGTTATTGAAGAGATTTTTTCGGACATATCTTCGACTAAAATTTTAATTACAACAGCAAATAAAAGAGCTAGTACTCTCCCATTACTTTTCTTTGATATCAAGAAGCCAGATATTCTTGTGCCAGATCAGTTAAGGGTTTTTAACTTTATTAATGACGGGGAAAAAGCCTTTATTAGACCCGCGGACATAATTGCAGAAGAACTTTTTATTAGCGTTCTTAATCCAACTTATGGGAATGAATTGAAATTGAACCATCAGCTTAATGTAAAACTTAAAGAGCAAGGTCTCAATATTATGTTGTTAAACAACAATCAAGCAAAAGTGTCGACACAAGTAGCTTCATGGAATGGCAATTACCCTATGATAAAGCCAAAGATCATAGATTCAATTAAAGTTTTAGAAAATCCCACTAAGTCTACAGGAGCAGTGACATTTGTTGATCTTCCTCCTGAAATGCCTTCTGCTGTGAGTAATCTGAAAAAAGTAGCCGCTAGTTCAGTTAGAAACTTGAACGTAAGAAGCAAACCTCCAAGCATACCAAAAAGGGCGTCAATAGTTGGAAACTCAACACTTAAAAATTTAATAGAGCTAAATAGAACAAATCTAATAGGCATTTTTGGGAAAAGAACAGGACGGATCGCTTTAATAAGGCTATCTTCAGGCAATACGGTAAAAGTAAAAGTAGGACAAAAATTTGGAAATGGATGGAGGGTAATAAGTATTGACCTAGATAAAATTCATATTACAAATGGTAGCAGACAAGAAACTCTTAGGATTCCTGGATAAATATTTTATCTACTTTGTGCCATATAGCCTATCACCAGCATCTCCAAGCCCAGGCAATATGTATCCAATATCATTGAGTGATCTATCCAAAGATGCAGTGAAAACTTTTACATCTGGGTGATTTTTCTGCATAACCTCTACACCTTCTGGTGCAGCCAAGAGGCACAGAAACCTTATATCTAGCGCGCCCTTTTTCTTAAGATAATCGACTGCGAATGATACAGATCCTCCAGTCGCGAGCATTGGGTCAACGACAATGCAAACGCGATTACTTAAATCACTAGGAACCTTAGCGTAGTACTCAACTGGTTGTAATGTTTTTTCGTTCCTATATAAACCAATAAAGCCTACACGTGCCGAAGGTATTAGATCCAAAACACCATCAAGCAAGCCATTACCAGCTCTCAAAATAGAAATTAAGGCTAACTTTTTTCCTGCCAAAGTCGATGCCTCATAGCGTTCTAGAGGTGTTTCTATAGAAATTGTTTCCATTGGCAAATTTCTTGTAATCTCATAAGCAAGCAGTAAACTTATTTCCTTTAAGAGTGTTCTAAAATGATTAGAGGAAGTTGTCTTTTTTCTCATTTCTGTAAGTTTATGTTGTATTAATGGGTGATTGATTATAGTTAAATTTTCCATTTATTTTCTTTCTATAGTTGTTGAATTAATTTTTCTTTGAGTTTTGCTTCACAAAAAGCAAACTCTAAAGACTTCCGATTAATTTCTGAAAAGATCTCAACCTCCCAACCAAAAACGTTGTGAAGATCTTCGTATTCTTTTGATAAACTTGTTGCAAAGAAAGGAGGATCATCTGTAGAGATAGAAATTGGTATATTTTTATTTAATAAAAATTTTATTGGGTGGTCTTCAATTGATGGATATAAGCCGAGTGCTATATTTGAACCTGGACATATCTCCAGTAATATATTCTTTTCTATTAGATTCATAATTGTTTCTTCGCTTTCGCTTGATCTAACACCATGGCCTACTCTGGTCACTCCAAGTTTTATAGCTTCATCTACAGATTTTGCTCCACATATTTCACCAGCATGGGTTGTTGTCCCAAGTCCTGAGTTCCTAGCAAAGTTAAAGCTTTCAATAAAATCTGATGTGTTGAATTTTTTTTCATCTCCTGCCATACCAAAACCAACCACATTATTGCCCATTTTCTTTGAGGCAAAACTAGAGGCTTCTAAAGCCTTCTCAGGACCAAGGTGTCTTATGCACACAATTATAAAATAGGTATAAATACCATATTTTTTTTCATACTCATCAGCGACTTTGCTAGCAATATTTAAAAAACGTTCCCATCGGTCAGTGGGTCTATCACTCCATAGATGAGGCCCCAAAAAAATCTCATTATATATCACGTTTTCCTTGACCTGTTTATCAAGTACGTGGCGGACGAGAGCCTCAAAATTTTTTTCTTCCAAAAATAAGTTTGTTACTGTTTCATATATCGTAAGAAATTGATCAAAATTCTGCCAATTATAGTTCCCAGTTTTATCAAAAATTGCTGGGATCTGTATTCCACTACTATAACATATTTCGCGAACAAATTCTGGTGAAGCTGCTCCCTCAAGGTGAATGTGTAATTCAACTTTTTTACATAGCGTAAATGAGCTCATAATTGAATGCCTATTAGTATGCTTCTAATCTAAGGAAATTTTCTACTAATGAACCTATATCAGAAAAATTAATCAATCCGTAACATTTATTAATCAAATTATGTTTTTTTATCAATACAGGAACTTGTTCCCTGGTATGATCTGAACCTGCAAAGGTGGGGTCGTTTCCGTGGTCAGCTGTTATAATCAAAAGGTCTTCTCTATTCAAAATTGAAAAAAGTCTTGGCAGTTGCTTATCAAACTTTTCCAACGCCCTGGCATAGCCTGACAAATCCCTTCTATGACCGTATAATGTATCAAATTCAACAAAGTTTGCGAAGATAAGATCACCTACATCTGCTTTTGCAATAATACTTAGCATCTCATCAAATAATTTTTCATCAGACAGCCCCGATATAGACTTACTTATTCCACGATGCCCAAAAATATCTCCAATTTTACCTATACCAAAACATTTTTTTCCAGATTTTATAACTTTGTCACATAAGGTGTGTATTGGTGGAGGTGATATAAAATCCTTTCTATTTTTGGTACGAAAAAACTCGTCTTTATTGTCACCAAGAAAAGGCCTTGCAATTATTCGCTGTACTCTCAACTCATTAAAGGTTTCAGCAGCGATTTTACAAGTTTCGTATAAACGATCTAATCCAAAAGCTTGTTCATGAGCCGCTATTTGTAAAACACTATCAGCGGAGGTATAAACTATAGGGCAACCACTTTTTAGGTGCTCTTTACCACATTCTTTGATGATTTCTTCACCAGACGAATGTTTGTTCCCCAAAACTCCGGTCAATTTAGCTTTCTGTATAAGCATTTTCATTTGTTTTTCAGGAAAGACTGGTACAACTTTGGGGAAGGTATACCAACCAACCAGATTCGTAAAACCAACTATTTCGTGATGACCGGTAGGAGTATCTTTCCCCTTTGAGCGCTCTTTAGCTACAGCATATGATCCAATAGTGCTATTAGTATTGGGAAGGGTTAGACCAGTTGATAGCCTTGTAGCGCTATAGATACCCAAAGACTCGAGGTTAGGAACCTTTAATGCTCCCTTCCGTCCAATATCCGCATCACCATTTGAACACGCGATAGCGATAGAACCAAACGTGTTGGACCCCTCATCATTATAAATATTTGCATCAGGAGCACCTCCTATCCCTAGTGAATCCAAAACTATCAAGATAGCCTTACCCATTAGCTCACTTTTTGTAAAATAAGACCCTTAATCCGCTCCGGCTCTCTCTCTGAAATTGTAAAGCAGCGAATAATTTCGTCTTCCAATGAAGCAGTTAGAAACTTTTCTGCACAATGCAAAAACAGAAGAGTTGATTTTGTGTTAACCGCTTCCCCTGATCTTGCCACCTTTGTAAACCCAACAGAAAGATCAAGCTTATCTAGAGCTTTTTGTCTTCCTCCACCCATTTTTATAAGAATATCACCCAATTTTTTCGTATTAATTTCAGTAATAAACCCCTCCTTTTTAGCCTTAACCGCAACCAGGGAATCAGCTCTTGGGAGTACCTCTTTATAGATTGATAAAAAGTTTTTTGGCCCCCCTACAGCCGCTACCATTTTTTCAAAGCGTTCTGCGACATATCCTGAATCGAGTAACGAATGGATTTTCTGCTTTATTTCTAATTGAGATTTTTCGGAGTAAACCATTGAATATAATTCAGTTGATAAAGCTATTGTTGTATCCAAGAGAGCACGTTCATTTTTATTTTTACCTAATAAAAGTTCAACTACTGTTTCTACTTCAAGAGAATTACCGATAGATGAGCTAAGAGGGTCATCCATGTTCGTTATAAGAGCTTTAGTTTTACAATTCGATGCATTTGCGACAGATACCAAGCTTTTAGCTAATTTTTTTGCCTGTTTAATATTGGCCATTAGTGCGCCTCGACCAACTTTCACATCCAGAATTAGGTAATCTATTCCAGAAGCCAGCTTTTTAGAGATTATAGATGCTGTTATTAAATCAACCGAGTCAACAGTACTTGTAACATCCCTTATAGAATAAAGAATTTTATCGGCAGGCACTAACTTAGAGGTTTGACCAACAATCGCACAGCCTACTTCTGAAACAATTTTTTTAAACGAATCTTCACTTTGTTCTACTTGATATCCTGGTATTGAGGACAGCTTATCCAGAGTGCCTCCAGTATGCCCTAAACCCTTTCCAGAAATCATAGGAACAAAACAACCTAAACTAGCCAATAATGGGGCCAGAATTAAAGATACTGTATCACCCACTCCTCCTGTAGAATGCTTATCAACTATTGGACCATTTAAATCCCACCTCAAAACCGTCCCACTATTCATCATTGAATTAGTTAGGTTTACTTTTTCACGTTCACTCAAACCATTGATCCATGATGCCATCAAGAAAGCGCCTATTTGA
>CACHJY010000002.1 GCA_902580265.1 uncultured Alphaproteobacteria bacterium | reverse complement strand
GAAAGCTGTGATGTAAGAATTGAAGAGGAAGTAAAAAATATTTTTGAAAAACATGCTCCTTTCGAAATCTTGGTGAGTGCTGCGACTGGAGGAAGCAGAGCTGCTGGCCCATTTCTAGAAATGGATATGGCTGGATTTAAAAACTCTTTCGATAAATTATGGGGTTACGCCAATGTTGTGCGCTATGGAACAAACTATTTGAGCTCGGATGGTACAATAGTTTTGGTCAGTGGTGCACCAGCTAGGCGGATGAAGCCTGGACAAATTGCTCTTTCTGCTGTTGGTGGCGCGGTAGAGAACCTAGTCAGAGGTGTTGCAAACGAAATTGCTCCAAAGAGAATAAATGCTGTAGCGCCAGGTTTAATAGACACGCCTATGTTTTCGCAGGAAGGTGAGGATAGAAGAATATTTTTAAACTCAGCCACAGCATCTCACTCAATAAAGCGAGCTGGAAAACCAGATGAGGTTGCAAAAGGAATTATCTTTGTTATTGAAAATGAATTTGTTAACGGAACCACTGTTGATGTTGATGGTGGATGGATAAACTCTTGAACTTAAAACCAATGAATTGAGTTATGATAAATAGGAAAAAGATAGAGATGGAAGGATTCACTGGAAGTTGCCTATGTCAGGCTATCACTTATAAGAGTAACACTGCCCCTTTGAGGACTTTCAACTGTCATTGTGAGGACTGCACAAAATGTAGTGGTGCCTCTTATCTTACCAATATATTTGTGAAAGAAGTCGATTTATATGTTCAAGGGACTTTAAAAAGCTACATGCATCAATCAGAAAGTGGTAACAAAATAACTAAAAAGTTTTGCAAACAATGCGGTTGTCAGATGTTCTCCTTAAATGAAGGTAGACCTGGATTAGTGAGGTTTCATGCAGGAACTGTAAATGAGTTAGAGGTGATAAAACCACAAGGAGACGTTTGGGTATCGAAGAAAATACCCTCAATTAAATTAGATGAAAGTTTAGATCAGTTTCAGAAAAACTTCGCTTAAAATATGAAGGAATAGACAAAATGGCACAAAAAATTGTTAAACATGTAAAAGATATGGTAGCTGAAGCAAATAAAGAGGTTGAAACAACACCTGTAGTTGATGCATCAAAGTATTTCGAAGATAGTCAGTACGTTTTTGTAGATATAAGAGATCCTAGGGAAATACAAAGAGAGGGAAAAATTCCAAATTCGTTCTCTTGCCCAAGAGGAATGCTCGAATTCTGGATAGACCCTGATAGTCCCTACCACAAAGAAATTTTTAACCAAGACAAGAAATATGTTTTTTATTGTGCTGCAGCGGGCCGATCTGCTCTTGCAGCCAAAGCAGCACAAGACATGGGTCTAAACCCCGTTTCTCATCTAGAGGGAGGCTTTGCCGCCTGGAAAAAATCTGGAAATCCTATTGAAACGAAAGAATAAATCATGAATGAAACGTGTTGTGGTCCTGGATATTCGTCCCCTGCAGAAGCTATAAAAGCACCGAGGGAAAAACTTTTATATACAATAGCAATATATACAGGAACGGGAATACAAAAGCCTGACTATTTAGCTACAGTAGACGTTGACCCCGATAGCCCTACTTATTCGAAAGTTATACATAGGTTGGAAATGCCAGGCATTGGGGATGAACTTCATCATATGGGCTGGAATGCGTGTTCATCTTGCCATGACGACTCTAGCATGACCCGCAAATATCTTTTACTTCCCGGAGTGAGGTCGAATAATATTCACATAGTGGATACCGCGACCAATCCTAGAATGCCTACTCTCCACAAAATTATTCCTGGGGCAGACATTAAATCAAAAACCAACTTAAGTGGCCCACATACCGTTCATTGCCTGGGCTCAGAAATAATTATATCTATGCTGGGTGATGCAAAAGGAGAAGCACCTGGAGGATATTTGCATCTGGATAAGAATTTTGAAATCATAGGAAGATGGGAAAACTCAATGGGAGATATACCATTTGGGTATGATTTTTGGTATCAACCAAGACATAATATAATGGTTTCATCGGAGTGGGCTGCTCCAAACACATTTATGCCGGGCTTTGATTTAGAAGAAGTTGGACACCTAAAGTATGGAAGACAGCTTCATTTTTGGGATTTCAAGGAACGTAAGCCAATCGAATCTATGTATTTAGGTGAAGATGGTCTGGTTCCCTTAGAAGTAAAGTTTCACCATAATCCAGATAGTAGTCATGGGTTTTGTGGTGCCGCTCTAAGTGCAAACGTTATACACTGGTGGAAAGATAAAAATGAAAAATGGCAATGGGAAAAAATTATTGACGTAGAAAATCAGCCTCATCCAGACTGGCCAATTCCTATTCCAGGTGTGATGTCAGCAATTCTCGTTTCGATGGATGATAAATATTTATATCTCAATAATTGGCTGCACGGCGATATGAGACAATATGATATATCAGACCCTCACAAACCAAAACTTACTGGTCAAGTTTGGATGGGTGGTTTGCTTGGAAGAGCTCCTAAAGTTAATGGTCTCGAGATTGCTGGAGGGCCACAAATGTTTCAGCTAAGCCTAGATGGAAAAAGACTGTATGTGACTACCTCTTTATTTTCTACTTGGGACAATCAATTTTATCCCGATATAAGGGAAAAGGGTGGCGTCATGATAATGATTGACTGTGATCCTCTAAAAGGTGGAATGAAAATTAATCCTGATTTTATTGTAAATTTTGGGGAAGAACCAAATGGTCCAAGTCGCTGCCATGAAAGTAGATATCCTGGCGGTGATTGCACTAGTGATATTTGGCTGTGAAAAAATTTCAGGTCGAAATATCGAATAGAGGCGGTATATCCTATCAGGTTGAGCATAAGCGCCCTTTGCTTGACAGCTTGAGGCAACAGGGCGTTGATCTACCCTATGGTTGTAAGTATGGTGGCTGTATTACGTGTGCTGCAAAACTTATTGATGGAGAAGTAGATCAAAGAAGGCAGGTGGCACTTAATAATAGACAGATAAATGATGGATACATTATACTTTGCGTAGCAAGGCCTGAGTCGAACCTTGTTCTTGAAATTGGTGTTGAGAGTCATGATAAGCTTTACAGAAACCCATTTTTAGATCCCTTGAAGCCTCATGAACTAAAGGATGATATTGCAAAAAAAGAAAGATAGAGGTAATGCCTGAAGCTGACGTAGACCACATATATGATTATCCTAAAGGTTATATCGAAGACATTCTAAAATCTGTGAAAACGATTGCTATGGTTGGAGCTAGTGGGGATAAGACAAAATTTAGCTACGGTGTTTTAAGAGTGCTGCATGAAACTGGATATAAAATGCTACCTGTTAACCCAAACCCCAATATTAGGGAGATTAGAGGTCTTAAAGTCTTTCATAGTTTAAAGGAGATTAATAAACCTGTTGATATGGTACAAGTATTTCGTAGAAAAGAAGAGCTTTTATCGGTGGCAAAAGAAGCAATTGAAATAAATGCAAAAGTGCTTTGGGGGCAGATTGGTGTTTATGATGACGAGGCTGCAAATTTAGCAAAAGAAGCTGGTTTGAAAGTTGTAATGAACAGATGTCCCAAAATTGAACTCTTTCGTCCGTTTTGGAAACCCAGATTAGACCTTAAGATTTAGAGAGAGTATCGCATGGAATATCTCACTATTGATGATCTAAAGAAAGAAGCAAGAAAAAAAGTTCCTAAGGCGTTCCACGACTATGTTCTATCGGGCTCTTGGACGGAAACTACTTTGAAAGATAACAGTGATGATTTTAAAAAAATTTCCTTCAGACAAAGAGTTGCAGTCGACATATCTAATAGAAATACCAGAAAGAGTTTATTAGGCATAGACTACAAGATGCCGGTTGCTTTAGCTCCAGTAGGTTTGCTTGGCATGCAAAAAGCGGATGGCGAGATATTGGCGGCACAGGCAGCCGAAATTTTTGGGGTTCCGTTTACTCTTTCTACAATGTCTATCTGTTCGATAGAGGAAGTTGCGAGAAATACCTCAGAGCCGTTTTGGTTTCAACTCTATGTGATGAGAGATCACGATTTTGCTAAACGATTAGTTGAAAGAGCAAAAGCAGCCGAATGCTCAGCATTGGTGCTTACTTTGGACTTACAAATACTTGGCCAGAGGCACGCTGATATAAGAAATGGTTTATCTGTCCCTATGAAAATAAAGATGTCTAATGTTTTTGATCTAATATCCAAACCAAATTGGTGTTTTGAAATGGCAAGATCAAAAAATAGAACATTCGGTAATATTATGGGCCATGTAAAAGATATCAAAAATCTAACCTCTCTTACTAAGTGGGTACAAAGTCAATTTGACCCAAAACTCAACTGGGATGACGTCAAAAGAATAAAAGACTGGTGGGGAGGCAAACTAATTATTAAGGGGATTATGGACCCAGATGACGCTAAAATGGCGCAGAGGTGTGGTGCAGACGCTTTGGTAGTTTCTAATCATGGAGGAAGACAATTAGACGGTGTCAATAGTTCAATTTCTACCCTCCCGCAAATAAAGAAAGCTGTTTCAGACATCGATGTATTATTTGATGGTGGCATTTCTTCTGGACAGGATATTCTCAAAGCGATTGCCTTAGGAGCTGAAGGCGTGATGATTGGTAGATCCTTTGTTTACGGTCTGTCAGCAAAAGGAAAAAGGGGAGTCATAGACGCTTTAGAAATTCTAAACAAAGAACTTGATATGACAATGGCGCTCTGCGGAAGAAGCGACATAAAAGATGTTGGTAGAGATATAATTAAAGATTGTCCTTTTTTTGAGAAAAACTAGGCGACAAATTTTTTCCTTTCATCCAATTCCAAAAATTTTGCCTTTGTGTTTAATGAGTTAAATATATCTACCTCTGTTCCTGAAATAAAAAACTGACTTTCCAAAGATAGTAACTCTGAAAATAAATTCTCTTTGCGTACTCCATCTAAATGAGCAGTTATCTCATCCAAAAGCAAAATGGGAGAGACTTTGCTCTGTTCTTTAATCAATTTTGCGTTGGATAGAATAACAGAAATTATCGAAAGTTTTTGTTCACCAGTAGAACAGTATTTTGTATCTATTTCCTTCTCTAAATAAAAGCCGCTCAGATCATCTGTATGAGGACCAAAATTTGTTCTGCCAGTTACTAGGTCCCGTCCCCTTTGGTTAATTAACTTTTCAAAGAATACTTCTTTGCTTTCGATGGGCTCATCTTTTAGATTAAGCCTGATCGGCGGAAAATAATGCTTCTTTTCGGTTAGAACTGTATTAAGCTTCTCAATAAAGTCTCGTCTCCTATTATCTATTTCAAACCCAAGTATTGACATTTCCTTTTCAATAGCAAGATACCAAGAGCTGTCTTCTATACGATCTTTTAGTAACCTATTCCTATCTCTGAGAAGTTTTTCATATTGAGTACATCTTTTTGCATGCTTAATATCAAGACTGAATACCATTCTATCTAAGAACTTTCTTCTGTCCCTAGAACTTTCCATCCAAATCCTGTCCATTGGTGGTAAGAACCATATAATTTTTAAGTTTGAGCTAAGTTTACTCTGTGGTACTTTCTTACCGTCTATTCTAACATATCTTCCTTTTCCATCGCTAGAAGTCTCTAGCTCAAAACGATTATTACTTGTTTGGCATATGGCCTCAACTTTCCAGGGATGGTTGTTAGAAAGATTTTTCATATCATGAAAGCTAGATCCTCTTATTCCCTTTCCGGGGTACAGTAGTGATAAAGCTTCCAAAAGGTTTGTTTTTCCAACTCCGTTTTTTCCGTAAATAACTGTAGGAATAGAGTCAAAAATAAGTTCTAAAATTTTATATGATCTAAAATTAGTGATTTTGAGCTTTTCTATTCCAGCAGAACTCATTCGAATATAGATTGACTAAACACGCATTGGCATAACAACATAAACCGCAGTGTCGTCATTATTATCCTTCATAAGCGCAGGATCTCCAACATCATTGAACAAAAAAATTGCTTCTCCACTTTCTACTTGATTAGAAATTTCTTGAAGATATTTAGCATTAAAGCCAATTTCAATCTCTTCTCCCTCATAGTCAACCGGAATTTCCTCAATGGCTAATCCTGTCTCTGGAGCATTAACAGATAATATAACCTTTTCTTTACTCAGACTCAGTTTAACTGCACGGGAACGCTCCGAAGAAACAGTTGCTACTCTATCTACTGACCTAGCAAATTCTGAGGCATCAATAACTAATCTTTTTACATTATTTTTTGGAATAACCCTATCGTAATCAGGGAACGAGCCATCAACAACCTTAGATGTTAGAGATAAGGTCGAATTTGAAAAACGAATTTTCGTTTCTGATACCGAGATGTTTACTGTTTCCTCTGTAGTTTCATATATCATTCTTAATTCAGAAACTGTTTTTCGTGGGACAATCACTCCAGGCATTCCACTAGCATTGTCTGGCAGTGCAGAATCTATTTTCGCGAGCCTATGACCGTCGGTAGCGACTGTGCGAATAAGTTTAGTATCTTCATTGTTGAATTCGTGGAAAAAAACACCATTAAGATAAAACCTCGTTTCCTCCATAGACATCGCGAACTTTACTTTCTCGAAAAGCCTTTTTAATTCTTCTACCTTTATGGCGAACGAAAAATCATATTCTGATGATGCCATTAATGGAAAATCATCGACTGAAATAGTTGTTAATGAAAAAGTAGAACGACCTGCTTTTACATTTATTTTATGATTTAAAGGTTCGAGATCTATTAAGAGTCTCGAACCATCTGGAATTTTTCTAAGTATTTCATAGAAAGTATGTGCGCCGACCGTAACAGCTCCCTCTTTTTCAACTACTGCTTTTACAGAGTCCATTAATTCTATATCTAAGTCGGTAGCTCTTAGAGTTAACCGGTCTTCTCTAGCTTCAATTAAAACATTTGATAAAATGGGAATAGTAGTTCTTCGTTCCACTATGGCCTGAGCTCGGCTCATTGACTTAAGCAGTTCATTTCTTTCTATACTAATTTTCATTTTCAGTTCATACAAAAAAATATGTTCAGTAAATATTATACTTTTTTAAATAAAAATAATAAAGAAAAAGCTTTTTATGCCTCTAGGGTTCTGCGCAAAATTTCAACCTCATCTGCAACCTGAACATCAACAATCTTTAGTTCTTCAATTTTCTTAACTGCGTGTATCACTGTAGTGTGATCCCTCCCACCAAACTTTCTTCCAATTTCTGGCAGAGATTTTGAAGTTAAACTTTTTGACAAAAACATAGCTATTTGTCTAGGCCTAGCCACAACCCTTGCCCTTCTTGCAGATATTAAATCTGTCATTCTAAGATTATAGTGTTCGGCAACTTTTCTAATTATCTCTTCAATAGTAACTTTTCTCTCTGAGGTTCTAAGAATGTCTGATAAACATTCCTGCACTAAATCAATGTTTATTTCTTTTCCAACCAAGGATGCGAAAGCAAATAACCTTGTCAGAGCTCCTTCTAAAACTCTTACATTTGAAGAAATTTTATGAGCTAAATACTCCAATATACCTTCATCAATTTTAACGTCTCTATTCAGTTCCAATTGAATTTCAGCTTTAGCCTGCAAAATTCCTAACCGTAATTCATAGTCAGTTGGGTGTACGTCAACAACCAGACCCCAAGCTAGCCTAGATTTTATCCTCTCTTCCAAACCGTCAATTTCTCCAGGAGCCCTGTCAGCTGAAATAACGATTTGCTTTCCTTGTTCTATAAGGGCGTTAAAGGTGTGAAAGAATTCATCTTGCGTTGAATCCTTTCCAGCTATGAACTGAACATCATCTACCATCAAAACATCCACTGACCTGAATAACTTTTTGAATGCGTGCATATCCTTAAATCTCAAGGCTTGAACAAATCTATACATAAACTGTTCAGCTGATAGGTATAGTATTCGCGCTTTTTTATTTTTTTCTTTGGTAGACCAGGCAATAGAGTGCATCAGATGGGTTTTTCCTAGACCGACCCCTCCATACAAGAATAATGGATTAAACGTTACCTTTCCCCCATCTGAAACTCTTTTTGCCGCAGCATGCGCTAACTCGTTTGGTTTTCCAACCACAAACTTATCGAAGGTGAACCTGGCGTCAAGCGGTGAGCTGGGTAGGTCAAGCTGAGATTCTTGATTTTTTTGGGTGGTTTTTTTCAATGTACTTTTTTCTGAACTATTCTTTTTAACTGATGTTTTATCTGATGATGCAATAAACTCTAGCCTATCAACACTTAGTTTTTGATTTTTAAATCCTTGGATAATATGGTCTCCATAATTCCTGTTAACCCAAGTTCCAATAAATCTTGTGGGCACTTTAAACTTTGCAACGGAACCTTTAATCTCTTTAAGCTCAATAGGTTGTATCCAGTTTGTATGAGCGCTTTCGCCGATATTGCTCTTTACAAACTCTTTTACCTTTGACCACTCATCTTTTTCCATTAACTAACTCTATTTCCAGGGCAAGCCCAAGTTCTTCCATCCAGTTGGATTTTGTAGATAGCCCAAAGGTTGTTCATGTCCTTCGAAACCATCCTCTACATTAAAACACTTACCACTATAATTACCGGAATTAAACGATTCTTCTACTGTTAATGCAGCGAAGTTTGATCTAATTCCAGATCTGCATATAAAAAGGTACTTTCCCTCCTCAAGAAGGCCCAAATTGTCCTTAAAATTATTTAAAAAGCGTTGTCGTGACCCTGGTAGAATCGAGTTTTTCCATTCTATTTTATAAGTCTCTTTACCGATTTCTCGTAGGTCAGGTATTCCAACTGCCAAATGCTCTTTTTCAGTTCTTACATCAATTAATACGGATTGTTCATCTTCCTTTAGAAGATAGAAAGCTTCTTTTGAGTTAATATTTTCAACCAAATCTAATCCTGTTTAAAGCAGCATACTTGCTAACAATTTTTTGAACAAAAAACAGATGTTTATGGAAATACGATAACCTTGCATAAGGATTCTAGCAACAACTGAAAAAAGATTTTTTTCTTCTAGCCTGCTTTTTTAAGGTCTTTTACTTTTGAGTTCAGCCTTGATATTTTTCGGCTTGCTGAGTTCTTATGAACAACACCTTTTGTTACACCTCTCATTATTTCCGACTGCGCTGTTTTGAGAACTTCATTTGCAGCAACTTGATCACCCTGAACTATAGCTTGCTCAACTTTTTTTACGAACGTCTTTATTCTTGTCTTCCTATTCTTGTTCTCTGTGGTTTTCTTAACCGTTTGTCTTAATCTTTTTTTTGCTGAAGCTTTGTTTGGCATTTTTATTCTACTCCTTACGAAATCAATTACACAATGGCGTTGTAATTGTCAACAAGCTAACCACTATTTGTCTTCAAACTTAGGTGTTCTTTTTTCTATAAACGCGGACATCCCTTCTTTTTTATCCTCGGTAGAAAACAGAGCATTGAATACACGCCTTTCGAATAATATGCCCTCTGACATTCCAATTTCAAAAGACCGGTTTATTGATTCTTTTATTCCCATAGTCGACAGAATAGATTTTTCTGCAATTTTATAAGCTACAGCCTTTGCTTCTTTTAGTAGATCTTCAGCAGGAACAACTCGACTGACTAATCCGGCTCTTTCAGCCTCTTCAGCATCCATGTTTCTACCTGTAAGATGCATCTCCATTGCTTTAGATTTCCCGACAAACTTTGACAACAACTGCGTGCCCCCAAAACCTGCCATAACACCTAAATTTATTTCTGGTTGTCCAAATTTTGCACTATCCGCAGCCAAAATAAAATCACACCTCATTGCAAGCTCACACCCTCCTCCAAGCGCGTATCCGGCTACAGCAGCTATAATTGGCTTTCTGGTAGCCTGAATTCTATCTAAATCGTTAGAAAAAAAGTTGTTATAAAACATATCCACGAAACTTTTAGATATCATTTCCTTAATATCTGCTCCAGCTGCAAAAGCCTTTTCAGAGCCAGTTAAAATGATTGCTCTAACGGCTTCATTATTGTCAGCATCCTTGAGAGCATTGTTTAATTCATTAAGCAATTTGCTGTTTAAAGCGTTTAATGCATTTGGCCTATTAAGCCTTATAATCAAAACAGGCTCTTCATGCTCGATAATAAGTGTCTCGTAAGCCATTCGATTCTCCAAAAAAGTAATATGCACAAACTTTTAATTTTCTTATCTCAATTTATCAAGAAAATAATTCATTACTTCTGGCAGGTAGAGCAATAAAATGTGCTCCGTCCGCTTATTATAACTTTTTCCACAGTACCTTTACATCTCAAACGAAAACACGTTTGGTTTTCTTTCCCATAAACCTTTAACTTATTTCGAAAATATCCTACCTCCCCCCCAACCTGTCTGAAATCTTTTAATGTGGTACCACCGAATTTAATAGCTCTATAAAGTACTTTCTTTATTGATAGAACTAATTTTTCACAATCAATTAGGGACATATTTTTACCTATTTTTGTTGGACTGATTTGACTTTCCCATAAAGCCTCACTCACGTATATATTTCCTAAACCAGCCACCACTTTTTGGTCCATTAAAATATTTTTTAAAGTTCTCGAAGAGTTTTTAATTTTGGCCCATAAATATTTTCCATCAAAATTTTTTGATAAAGGTTCAATTCCTATGTGTTTGAACCTTTGATAGTCATTATAATCACCCTCGATAATTTCAACAAAACCAAACCTTCGAGGGTCATTGTATGTAAGAAAAAACCCATTATCAAATGTCATTATAAGATGGTCGTGTTTCCTTGCCACATGTTCACTGTTACTTTTTATGCTTACGTTTATTTTACCAGACATTCCTAAGTGTAGAACTAAGGTAGTCTTTTTTTCGAGAAAAAAGAGAAGGAATTTTGATCGCCTACCAACGCCTAAGACTCTTTTGTTCAAAATCGCTTTTTCTAAATTCTCATCAATAGGAAACCTTAAGTCGCGCCTAAATATTTTTGTGGAAATTATAACACTGTCTAAAACAGTCTTCTTTACACCCAATTTGACTGTTTCTATTTCTGGTAGTTCTGGCAAAATTTAATTTACAAAATTGAAGTAGCTATTGATCTAAAAGACTATACTATGGATCATAATAAAAATATCATAAGATATATTATGCTCACAGAAGATGAAATAAAAGAACTAAAATTTGAAGAAGGACTGAAGAAACTAGAGGAGTTGGTAACCCAACTAGATGATGGGGATTTGAGTTTAGAAGAATCAATTTCTTACTACGAAACGGGTATTAAACTGAAAAGCCATTGCGAAAAACTTCTAAAGACAGCAGAGTTGAAAATTTTAAAAGTATCTGACAAAGAGAAAATAGTGACTGAAGAGTTAAAAGCAGGTGATAATGAAGAAAGTTTATAGTGAGTTCGATGAAACTTACTTCAAAAAACTGCTCGAAAATAATTCACTTTATTTTGATCAACAACTAAAAAAATTTTTAAATCAGAAAAATTTTGGGATATTAAGAAAGCCAATTGAGTATTCGATTTTGGGACAAGGAAAAAGACTGAGACCATTGCTGTGCGTGGAAACTTCAAAAGTTTTCAATATTCCAAATGACATATCAATATTCTGTGCTATCGCAATTGAATGCATTCATACCTACTCGCTTGTACATGATGATCTTCCATCAATGGACGATGATGATTTGCGACGGGGTCAACCAACTATCCATAAGAAGTGGAATGAAGCGACTGCTATTTTGGTTGGAGATGCACTTCAAAGTTTGGGTTTTGAAGCACTTAGCGCACATCAGTTTAAAGTTTGCGATAAAATAAAAAATAGTTTGATTTGGAGTTTAGCTAGCAAGTCTGGTGCTTCCGGCATGGTATTAGGTCAAGCATTAGATATCGAGGCGGAGTCTGCTCGAAAGCAACTCGAAATAGAAGAGATTTCGAAATTACAAGAATATAAAACTGGGAAGTTGATAACCTGGTCCTGTGAGGTTGGCCCAATAATAGCAGAAGAAAACACTGGACCCTTCTCCTTATACGCCTCTAAAATAGGTCTAGCTTTTCAAATTATTGATGACATATTAGATGTTACTAGTTCTTCTAAAGCTCTAGGAAAAGAGGTTGGTAAAGATATAGACAAAAATAAGGCTACTTTTGTTTCAAAATTAGGTCTTGATAATTCTAAAAAGAAAGCCTTTGAGTTAGTATCGGAAGCTTGTGAGGCTATTTCAGCTTTTAAAGAGCGATCAAGGAATCTTTGCCAAATTGCAAACTTTATTGCGAGTAGGCAATTTTAACTTTTGATTAAAGCCACTAAATAAACAAACTTTATTCTTTTTTTAAAACTTTATTTCCTAACAGCTCTGCTATTTGAACTGCATTTAGAGCAGCGCCTTTTCTCAGATTATCGGATACACACCACAAACTTAAGCCATTCTCTATTGTGGAGTCTTGTCTTATTCGACTGATGAAAGTTGCATAATCGCCGGCACACTCTATTGGCGTTGTATAACCTCCTTCTTCTCTTTTATCAACCACAATTATACCTGGAGATTGTCTCAAAATTTCTCTGGCTTCCTCTTCATCTAGAAAATCTTCAAACTCTATATTCACTGCTTCGGAGTGGCCAACAAAAACGGGCACTCTGACACATGTTGCTGTTAGCTTTATACCTTTGTCCAGAATCTTCTTTGTTTCGGCAACCATTTTCCACTCTTCTTTTGTTTGACCGTCATCGAGAAACACATCTATTTGAGGAATGACATTAAAAGCGATTTGTTTAGGATAAACTAGTGGTTCCACTTCTTGACCTGGCACGTATAACCCTTTTGTTTGAGCCCATAGCTCGTCCATTGCTTCCTTGCCTGAACCGGAAACTGATTGAAAAGTTGTTACTACAACTCTTTTTATTTGCGCTCTATCATGTAAAGGTTTTAGTGCTACAACCAATTGGGCAGTTGAGCAGTTGGGGTTTGCGATTATATTTCTTTTATCAAAATTTTTTATATCGTCCGGATTAACCTCAGGGACTATTAAGGGAACGTCTGGGTGGTAACGAAAAAGAGATGAATTGTCTATTACTATGCAACCGCAATCAGTCGCTTTTTTTACATATTTTTTTGTTGCTTCAGAACCAACTGCAAATAGCGCAATATCCACTCCCTTAAAATCAAAAGAATCTAGATCTTTAGTCTTTATAATTTTATCTCCGAATGAGCATTCAGTACCTAAAGACCTTCTGCTGGCTAAAACAGTCAGTTCATCCACTGGGAATAGTCGCTCAGCCAATATATTGAGCATTTCTCTTCCCACGTTACCTGTGGCACCGCAAACAGCAATGTTATATCCCATACTTTTCCTTTTTACTTTTTTGAAAAGTGGTCTTTGAGTTTTGGTAATTCGGCAAAATTGCCTTCGGTCTTATCTTTATAAGATCGAAAACCTTCCATTAACTCAGATTGGCTCAGCATTGATGCATTCCACATATTTATCCAATCCAGTCCCTCATCAATGGTATGGTCACGTGAAAAGTCGATAACCTTCTTACAACCAAAAACAGCGGCTGGGGAATTAGAGGCTATTTCTTTAGCAATCTCTAATGCTCCTTCGATTAGAGCCTCATGGCTCTTATATAATCTATTTACAAAGCCATACTCTTTAGCCTCTTGAGCGGAAAAGTTTCTTCCTGTAAACGCCAGTTCCTTTACAATGCCTTCAGGGAGCAATTTTACAATTCTAGGAAATGTGCCTACATCTGCTACCATTCCAATTTTTGTTTCCCTTATTGAAAAAAAAGCGTCGTTTGTTGCTAATCGAATGTCTGCAGAACAGATTAAGTCTACGCCTCCGCCTATGCAGCCACCCTGTATTGCACAAATAACCGGAATTCTAGCTTTTTGTAAAGATGAAATAGAGTCTTGCAAAAACGACAAAAAGCTCATGAAGTTTTGAGGCGTTTGAAGTTCTTTTTCATTCTTTTTGGCTGTCTCAGAGCTTGAAAAAACGTCTTGACCAAAGAGACTTAAATCCAAACCAGCCGAAAATATTGGGCCAGTTGACGAGAGAACAATACATCTTGCACTAGAATTTCTATCAATGTCTCCAATTATTCTTGGTAAATCTCTCCAAAAATCCCAGTTCATAGCATTTCTTTTCTCAGGTCTGTTGAGCTTGACATGAGCAACATGACCTAGCAATTCAATATTAAAATAATTTGATTGATATTGGTTTTGATCAGCGACTTGTAACTTGTTCATTTTATATTCCACCTTTCCATTCTCAAGTAAGTATAATCCCTAAGAATGAGATTTAAAGCCTTTAATAAGGGAAATAAGTTTATCAGGTTGCTCCATTGGAAAAAAGTGTGTTCCTCCCTGCATTATTTCCAATTTTTTTAAATTACGAAGTCTCTTGAAGACCTTTAAAGAGGCCGTTGTACTTCCTATTTCTGCTACCAAAAGAATAATGGGCACACTGGTTCCTTTGATTATTTTTGGAGTTGCCACTATTTCAGTGTTTTTAAAACTCGCTGCCTCTATCTCTGGGTGACATGACAAATAGATGCCATTCTTATCACTTTTTGTCCCACCCAACAGGTAGTCTTTCAGAAAACCCTCTTTCCAAGTACTAAAAATCCCTCTATTGGTGTAAGAGTGTAATACTGTCTCGAAACTATCCCACCTATCTCTTTTCCTCAGAGCCTGTTTTGTAAGTTTTAATGTACTGGAGTCATATCCAAAGGGACCAAAATACTTAGTTAAATATTGATAATGGTAATTGATTACCACCGGATCCGCTAATATTAGTCCAGATATTTTCTCCTTGATATATTTGCTCACCATTAGACTTAGTGATCCTCCTATTGAGTGGCCACCTAGAAGAATTTTACGCTTATGTTTTCTATTTAATTCGCTTATTAAAGCTTCCAAGTCATAGGAGTTTCCTAGAACAGGATTAGCCTCATCATAAAAAGGTCCTTTTTCAGTCATTCCATACCCTGGTGCGTCCCAAGCATACACATTAAAATTTCCAGTTAATTTGCTTAGCAGTCTGTCATATGTACGACCATTAAATCCGTTAGCGTGCGCCCAATGCAGTATTGGAGCATCTGCTCGACCTTTCCAGAAGCAGACAGATATATCACCTCTAGCTGTTCTTATTTTCAATCTTTTCATAGGTAATAAAAATTTTGTTTGTTAACCCTTTATTGGACTATATAAATACATAATGCAATATGATATGGAGAATACTGCTCTTTCTTTAGGTTTATTTGGATCAGCAAAGGCAAAACTGATCGATGATAGAATAACTAAGAATAAAGAAACACCTTTTCTGTTAATGCTAAGAGCATCTACATCAGCAAAAAATTTTTTGTTAGGTAAAAAGCCTAAATCAATAACAATTTTCATAGGCAAAGGAAATAATGGTGAAGATGGTCTTTGTTTAGCAGCTCTTTTAAAAATAGAAAATATTAAAACCAATGTAGTTGACCTAAGCCATAAAAATCGCCCCAAAACTCATGCTTACAAATTCTGTCTTGATCTAGGAATTAATATTCACAAATTTAATGCTTACAAGATACCAAACGCTGATTGGTATGTTGATGCGATATTTGGCATAGGTTTAAACAAAAACCTCACAGGCGACTACCTAAAAGCTGTAAATTTTCTTCAATGTTCAGAGACAAAGAAAATCTTATCTTTAGATTTACCGAGCGGTCTTCATGGTTCAAAAGGAAATATTTTTAACAAATTAGTTAAAGCGACAACTACTATCTCCTTCCTGACCTTAAACCCTGGGCTCTTTTTTGATGAGGCTTCTGATTACACAGGTGAAGTTTATTTCAATGATCTGAGTATAAATAATTTTTTCTACAGCTCAGACATGCGCTCTATTTCGAAAGACAATACCCATTTCCCTAACCTATCGAGCTCGGCTCATAAGGGCACAAGGGGATCAGTAATTTGTCTTGGTGGTTCTAAATCAATGGAGGGTGCGGGAATACTCGCATCTATATCCTCTCTACGTTCAGGAGCTGGTAAAGTGTTCTGGGCATCAGATACCGAAAAGCTTCATAGGCCGCCAGAGCTTATTCAGATAGAACCGAGTATTAACGAAATACAATCTATTTTAGATAAAAATATGCGCACTGCAATCATAGGCCCGGGGCTTGGTAAAAAGTTCGATAAGGAAATTGAATTCTTATGGCATACCGACCTCAATATAATACTTGATGCAGATGGTTTGGACTGGTTGTCCAGAGTAAGACCAAAAAAAAGAAGAGCCCCTTGGGTCGGAACTCCTCATAAAGGAGAAGCAAAGAAACTTCTTGGAGATAATTTCTCTGACAAATGGTCCAATATTGTAAAACTTAAAAAAATATATGGTGGAGACTGGGTATTAAAGGGACCTGGAACTCTAGTTTCGGAAGAAAAAAGATTATGGATAAATTTGTATTCAAACGGATGGCTAGGAACAGCTGGGATGGGAGACGTTTTAGCGGGCATTATAGCAGGCCTGTGGAGTTCTGGATCCAAAACACCCTTTAGAAGTTCAGTATTCCTTCAAACTCAGTGTGCAAGATATTTAATATCACAAGATGGAGCCGGTATAACGGCAGGAAAGCTGTCTGAGATGATTGGCTTAAATATTGGTCTAATACAAAAGGCCTAGCTTTCCTCTAAAGAAAAAAGCTAGGCGTGCTTTTTATTAATCAGCAGGAACTGTCATCCATGCCCTATGAAGCTCACCAAGAGTTGCTGCTTTTGCAACAATTTGTTGCATTTCTTGACCCATACCCATACCGTCTAGCGCTTCTCCAGCGTGAGCTAGCGATTTTGCGCCATACATAACAACCAGACTACTCATGGGTTCACCGGTAACTGGTGCTATCATTACAGGATTAATATCAACTTTTTCACAAAGACTTTTTACCTCGGAAAACATTTCTAGTGCTTCTGCAACTTTATCTCTTTTCATCAGGTACCATCTATAATTGATGACTCTGTGTGTAGCACTCATTTCTCCCGCAACTGTTCTGAATATATTTGGGGGCATTACAAGTTCAGAAGAAGGGTTATCATCCAAACGCATTTGAATTTTAGCCCATACTTCACTTGAAAACAGCTTTTCCGCATTTCCCATGGCTCCAGCAAAGTTTTCAGAAAATATAGAAAAAACTAGCGACCCAGTATCAGGACCAAAAATTATTCTAGATATCCTGCAGGTCATACCCATAGCGCCAAAGGTTTCGACATTTTCTTTCATATTTGATAAAAGAAGCCTTGCCTTTCCTGGATGAGCCTTATAAGTAGACGTTACTATGACTGTCAATTTTTCCTCCCTTGTTGATAATGAAAGTTCATTTATTAAACTATTATAGCATGGTATATCGAAAATAATATGGCTGAATCTGAAAAAAAAATAAACTTCATTAACAATTTACGAGACTTAGGGAATAAGAAGACAAAAGTTAATAATGTAATAAAAAATAACTTGTTTATTAGATGTGCTGCTCCCATTAACCTTAGCACTGAGGCTCAAAAAAAACTGATGTCTAATAAAAACTCATTAATTATTGACTTTAGGGGTGTGAATGAAGCAAAAAAAAATCCAACTAACTTGCCTAAAGAAGTTTTAAAACGTAGAATTCACTTACCTGTTGAGCCAAAAGTTACTGAACTATTAAAAGCGTTGGATAAAAGAACTACGCAAAAAACAGATTTGAATGAGCTTTTTCAACAAGCCTATAGAAAGTATACAGTTGAAAACTTAGATACTTTCAAAGAGTTTTTTAAAATATTGTTTAAAAGTCCTGGTTCTAAAATTATCTTTCATTGCACAGCGGGAAAAGATCGAACTGGTTTTGCGGCGGCCTTAATTTTACTCCTATTCGGAGTTAGTCGGCGCTGCATATTTGAGGACTACATGCAATCAAACGAGCACTACAAGCCTACTGAAAAAGTAACGAGAGAAGTTAGTCAAATAGGAGTAAAAGAGTTATTGAAAGTCGACGAAAGCTGGTTGGATGCCGGACTTCAAGAATTTGAAAGACAAACAGGCGGTATAATAGATCTCGCTACTGAGTTAATTGGTGAGAAAACAAAGTTAATTAAATACTTAGAGTATTGCGAAAAATAAGAGGTTAAATATCTATGTCAATTTTAGAAAAGTTTAAGCTAGATGGGAAAACTGCTCTCGTAACAGGGTGCAGTAAAGGCATTGGCTTCGGAATTGCTAAGGGGCTGGCCGAAGCTGGCGCTGACATAATAGGGGTTAGCTCAACCTTACAAAAAGACAGTGAAATTGAAAAATATGTTGAGAAAATTGGCAGAAGATTTCATTGCTTTAACTGTGATTTTTCTGAAAGACAGAATACGCATAGTTTTTTAAAAGAACTTGGAGATAATAATTTAGAGCCGAATATTCTTGTTAGCAATGCAGGTTCTTTAATCAGAACCGAGCTGAATGAACATAGTGATGACCATTGGGATAGAATATTAGAAATCAATCTGTCATCGCAATTTGTTCTTGCGCGAGAACTGAGTTCAAAAATGATTGAAAGAGGCTGGGGTAAAATTATTTTTACGGCATCAATCTTATCTTATCAGGGTGGTTTATTTGTTCCCAGCTACACAGCTTCTAAAGGAGGAATAGCACAACTTACGAAAGCTCTGTCAAATGAACTAGCAGATAAGGGAATAAATGTTAATTCTATTGCCCCAGGATACGTCGTCACTGATATTACCGCTGCGCTTCGCCAAGATAAACATAGATCAGCTGACCTAATGGCAAGGATACCTATGAAAAGATGGGGCACCATAGACGATATGGCAGGAGCAGCTGTTTACCTATCTTCCGATGCATCAGGCTATGTAAATGGAGAAATACTAAATATAGACGGTGGTTGGATGGGAAGGTAACTAATTACTTGCTTCCAACTCCTCGAGTATTTTGTCAGTCATTTCGCTAGTTGAACACAACCGGCCTTGCTCTCCCATCATGAGATCAGGAGTTCTGTATCCTTTCGCAAGTACCTTTTCTATACACTGCTCAAGAAGATTAGCATTTTGTGTGTCTGAAAATGAATACCTTAAAGCCATCGAAAAGCTCAAAATACATGCTATTGGATTGGCTTTTGCCTGACCAGTAATATCTGGCGCTGATCCATGTACTGGCTCATACATAGCTCGAGGCAAACCATTTTCTTTTTTATTTCCCAAGCTTGCAGAGGGCAGCATTCCCAAACTACCTGTTAGCATAGCGGCACAATCGGATAGTATATCTCCAAAAAGATTATCCGTTACAATCACATCAAACTGTTTAGGATCTCTAACCAATTGCATCGCTCCATTATCAGCATACATATGGCTGAGCTCTACATCTTTATAATCAACATGAACTTCATTAACGACATCTCGCCAGAGAACACCGCTCTCCATCACATTTGCTTTTTCCATAGAGCATAATTTTTTGTTTCTTTTTAAAGCAAGTTCAAAAGCACTTATCGCAACCCTGCGTATCTCTGATTCGGTATAGCTTTGTGTGTTTATACCAATCCTCTCATTTGAACCATCAGTATGAATACCACGAGGCTCTCCGAAATAAATGCCCGATGTAAGCTCTCTTACAATAACAATATCCAGTCCAGAAACTATTTCCTTCTTTAGTGAAGAGAAAGAAGCTAATGCATCAAAACATTGGGCAGGACGGATATTAGCAAATAAATCCAGTTCTTTCCTAAGTTTCAAAAGTGCTCGTTCTGGTTTCAAATCGAAGCTCAGATTATCGTAGTTGGGTCCACCGACCGCACCCAGCAAAACTGCATCTACTTCTAGTGCTTTCTTTAACATGTCTTCTGTAAGCGGGGTTCGATATTTATCGTAAGATGCTCCACCAACTAAACCTTCTTCAATATCTATCTTTAAATCACGCCTATCTTGAAACCAAGAAATAATGCGCTTTACCTCTGTCATCACCTCTGGACCAATTCCATCTCCTGGAAGAATAAGCAAAGAAAACATCAATTATACCTTTTTAAGCCCAGCTAAATTTATCAGAATATTCTTTTTCAAACCCGCTTATTTTATCAGAATTCTTAAGTGTTAAACCGATATCGTCTAATCCATTTAACAAGCAATATTTCTTAAACTCGTCAACTTCGAAGTCTAATTGGTCTCCATTGTTGCGAATAATCTTCTGATTTTCGAGGTCAATTTTCATATAGGATGTCATTTCCATTTCTGCGTCCTGTAGAAGACTTTGGTGCATCTCTTCAGATACAATTATTGGAAGTATCCCATTCTTGAAGCAATTATTAAAAAATATGTCTGCAAAACTTGTTGATATTATGCACTTAATCCCAAAATCTTTCAAAGCCCAAGGCGCATGTTCTCTAGAGGAACCACAACCAAAATTTGCTCCACCGACTATAATTGACGCTTTTGAGTAATGATCTTTGTTTAATATAAAATCTTCTATTTCGTTTCCATTTTGATCATATCGCATTTCAAAAAAAAGGTTCTTGCCAAGGCCCGTTCTTTTAATGGTTTTGAGAAACTGTTTTGGTATCAACATATCAGTATCTATATTTATTAACGGCATCGGAGCTGCTATGCCTTCAAGTGTATTAAACTTTTCCATTAGAAACTTTCATTTAAATATCTCTTACATCAGTCAATCGGCCAGTTATTGCCGCTGCGGCTGCCATTGCTGGGCTCATTAGATGAGTACGTCCTCCGCGACCTTGTCGTCCTTCGAAATTTCTATTTGATGTAGCAGCACATCTTTCTTCGGGCAACAACTGATCAGGATTCATTGCTAAACACATGGAGCAACCTGGCATTCTCCAGTCAAAACCTGCCTCTTTTAGTGAACTAGCTATTCCTTCTTCTTCCGCTTGTTTTTTAACTAATCCAGAGCCTGGAACCACCATGGCTCTAATACCACTCTTTACTTTCTTTCCTCTAACAATTTTTTCTACCTCTCTTAGATCCTCTATTCTACCATTTGTGCAAGAGCCAATGAAAACAGCATCAACTTTTATATCTTGCAATTTCTGACCAGGCCTTAAACCCATATATTCAATAGATCTTTTCGCAGCCTCTACCTTACTTCCCTGAAAATTATCAGGACTAGGTACATAATCAGTAATAGGAAGGACATCCTCTGGACTCGTGCCCCATGTTACAACGGGAGCGATATCATCCGCCTTCAATAAAAGCTCCTTATCGAACTTAGCATCTGGATCAGAATATAGCGTTTTCCAATACTTAACGGCTTCATCCCAGTTTTCGCCCGTTGGTGAATTTGGTCTCCCCCTTACATATTCTATTGTCTTTTCGTCAGGCGCAATCAACCCTGCTCTTGCTCCACCCTCAATAGCCATATTGCAAACAGTCATCCGTCCTTCCATTGAAAGGCTTTCAATAGCACTTCCGCAATATTCTATTACGTGTCCAGTACCACCAGCTGTACCTGTCTTTCCAATAATTGTTAATGTTACATCCTTTGCAGTTACTCCATTACCAAGTACACCAGACACCACCACTCTCATATTTTTGGACTTCTGTTGGATTAGTGTCTGCGTTGCAAGAACATGCTCCACTTCCGATGTTCCAATACCGTGTGCTAATGCACCGAAAGCTCCATGCGTTGCTGTATGACTATCTCCACAAACAATTGTCATACCTGGCAAAGTCCAACCTTGTTCAGGTCCAATGATATGTACTATTCCCTGCCTAATATCATCAACAGGGTAATAATGAATACCAAAATCTCGAGCATTTTTATCTAGCGTTTCTAGCTGTATACGGCCTTCTTCACTACCAAAGTTAGTTAACCGGTTGGATGTGGTGGCTACATTATGATCGGGAACTGCAATTGTTTTATTTGGAGCACGAACTTTCCTACCAGCGTCTCTTAATCCCTCAAAAGCCTGAGGACTGGTTACTTCATGCACTAAATGCCTATCGATGTATATTAGAGAAGTATCGTTTTCAGAATGAATTAAATGGTTGTCCCAAATTTTGTCATATAAAGTTCTGTTTTCCGCCATACTCTCTTCCTAATAAAATTTTTTATCAAAATCCAGAACTTTTTATTATTATGTGTATAGAAAAAATGTGCTGGTGAATTACCTAATATGGAATCCAAAAAAGTCTTTTCTAGTTTCATAATTGCTTGTATTAGTATGCATATCACTGATTTAAGGAAAAAAATCGCGATGAACCCGAATAAAAATTACCCTTCGGTATCTTATCTGAATAAGTTAATTTTTACCCTTGGACTTTGCATATTATTGATTTTTTTGTTTCAATTAAAAAGTTCCTTTGGCCAAGAAAACTTAAGAAAAGCTGAGAAAAGTTTTAGAGATTGGAGCGTCTTCGTTTCGAAAGACGACCCGAAAATGTGCTTCATTGCCTCACAGTCCATCAAAGGTGAAGCTTTCAGAAATAATCAAAAACTCTCATCTGTGAATAGAGAGAAAGGAACGCTTTACATTATTAAAATATTAATTAAAGAACGTGAGTATGAGGGAACATTCTATGCTGGGTATCCTCTCCAAGTAGGTTCAAAAGCGGTTCTTGAGATTGACAACAAGGAAAAGGTTGTGTTTTTTGCGCATCCCTCCCCTAAAGCTAAGGCAGAAAAGGATCATGCGTGGGCTCAAAAATATGATCAAAAAAAATTAGTTGATAATCTTAGGAAAGGTAGCAAGGCAGTGATGAGTGCTATATCTCATCGTAATACAGTAACGAAAGATACATTTATGTTGACAGGATTTTCAGATGCCTTGTCAGAATTAGAGAAGCGGTGCAAATTAAATTGACCTCACTAGCAAACTCCCAAGAAAGTAACGTTTTAGGGCTTAGCCGAGAGGAATTGCTTTCGCTGATTTCAGGCTTTGAAACTCAACCGAAAAAAGCATCTATGAGAGTAAATCAACTTTGGTCTTGGATTTATTGCCACGGAATTAGTTCATTTGATAACATGACTAACATAGATAAAAATCTTCGAGCAAAACTGCAGAAAGTTTTTAACATTTCACGGCCAATTATTGAAAAAAAAGAAGTCAGCAATGACGGCACTACAAAATATCTATTCCGTTTAGAGGACCAAAGCAAAATAGAAACTGTCTTTATACCTGAAGAGAAAAGAAGCACTCTTTGCATTTCTTCACAAGTTGGTTGCACTTTGAACTGTTCATTCTGCTACACAGGAACCCAAAAATTGGTAAGGAACCTATCAAGTCAGGAGATTGTAGGCCAAGTTATAGCAGTTTATGATGATCTAGATCTATGGGGAAAAATGAAGAATGATGCGGGTAAATCTTCTTTCTTTGAAATTATTACCAATATTGTTTTCATGGGGATGGGTGAACCTCTATTAAATTATGAGGAAGTAAAGAAAGCCTGTATTATTTTGATGGATAATAAAGGATTAGACTTTTCGAGGAGAAGAATCACCTTATCAACAGCCGGTATTGTTCCCAAAATAAAGATTGCTCATGAAGAGATCGGATGTATGATCGCCGTGAGCCTCCACGCTACAGAAAATAAGACTAGGGATATCTTGGTTCCCATAAATAAAAAGTGGAATTTGGAACAGTTACTTGGTTCCTTGAGAGATGATGTTAAGTTACGTAATTCCGAACGAGTAACATTTGAATATGTAATGCTTGATGGAGTTAATGATACAAAAGAAGACGCACATAGATTGGTAAGATTGCTACAAGGGCTCCCTTCTAAAATAAATCTTATACCGTTTAATAGTTGGACTGGCAGTCAATATAAGCGTTCATCTACAGATAGAATAAAAGCGTTTAGAGATATTATAATTAAATCGAGATTACCAAGTCCAATAAGAAGACCTCGAGGAGAAGACATTATGGCTGCGTGTGGTCAATTAAAATCCAGTTCTCTAAAAGAAGAAGCTAGTGTATGAAACATATCAGCAAAAGACGCTTTTTCTTGTTTTCAGTTTTACTTCCTTTTATTTTTTTAAAACCTTCATGGAGCCACTCAAAAAAACCAAATTTATTGGTAGTGTGGAAAAAAAAGAGAACTCTAGCTCTTTACAGAAATAGTAAAATGATTAAAGCGTATCGAATTCGCTTAGGGTTTAGCCCAAAGGGACCAAAAGAAAAAGAGGGAGATGGAAAAACTCCAGAAGGTAAATACTATATTACACACAAAAACCCGAACAGCAAATTTTACTTGAGCCTTGGAATAAATTTTCCCAACCGATCGGACAGAAAAAGAGCTCTACAGAAAGGTCTTAATCCTGGAAGCGATATTTTTATTCATGGACTAGGAAAAAAAAATGTCTTTCTCCACTATTTTTTTGATTGGACAGAGGGATGCATTGCGGTAACAAATAAGGAAATAGAAGAAATTTATAGGGTTGTTGAACCAGGTACTGTTATATACATTTATGCTTAATCTAAAAAGTGAGCCTAAGATTTTCCAAGCATCTGCACCCACCAAACTTTTCCAGTACTATCCTGATACCAACTTAGCCCTAAATCGGTAGCTTTCGGATTTAAAATAATTTCCCTTCCGATTTTACTTTTGAACCAGACATTTAATACATCATACTCACCCTCATAAGTCTCTGAAACGTTTTCGCCGAGCACTAAGCCCCTAAAGCCTGCAATTCTTGCCCTTTCTATTGCTGATGATGCATCCGATCCGTAGTTCCAAGCTCGCTGTTGTCTAGCTATATCAAAAGCGTGTGTCTTTGATGCGGCTGAAAGACTAATTGAATACTTCAATGGGGATCTTCCGTTCTCTAGTCTTAAGGCATTAACCATATCTATGTGCCTGGATTTAAGAGCAGACGCTTCAAACCTAGAAATTACTCCGGATTTGGAATAGCCGTAATAAACCTCTTTGTTAGTACCAACACAGCTCATCAATACAACTAAAAGCATTATCTTAAATATTAAATTCTTCATTTAGCTAAAGGTTCTTTCCTTTAATACTCGAAATATGACGTTAATTTTTCATTTATGCGCATTTAGTTGTTTTATAACAAAGAGATTTCAACTAAAACAATAATCATGAAAAAAGTTGTTTCCAACATATTAATAGCTTCGATACTATTATTGGTTTATGCGGTAATAAGCAACCCTATTATTGCTCAGACTGCAGTAGAGTTTGGCCAAGATGGAAAACCAAAACACAACATCTTTTCTTTCAGAGTACAATCTTGGCAGGATCATTTTAAAAATCTAAAGAAAGGGGCAATACTAGTAGATACCAAGACACGATCGTTACATTATTGGAATAAGAATGGAACGGGTTATAAGGTCTTTCCAACCTCGGTTCCCCTCAACGAAGAATTGACAAGACTCGGATATACAAAAGTTACAAAAAAAATAATTGGCCCTGAATGGCGGCCTACAAAGAAAATGAGAGATAGAGATCCTAAACTTCCTGAGTTTATGCCTCCCGGCCCTGATAATCCTCTAGGTTCTCACGCACTTTATCTTAGCTGGCCAAGTTATCGTATTCATGGAACAAGTGATACTAGAAAAATTGGAAGGCAAAGTTCGTCTGGATGCATAGGGCTTTATAATGAACAAATTGAAGAGCTTTTCAATTTAGTTGAGATAGGAACGCCTGTCAGAATTCTTTAAAACTTTTATGGATTGCGAGAAGTCCTTCTTTAAATGAAGGAAAAGCAAGCTCATACCCCAATTCATTCTTTAGTTTATTGTTTGATACTTTTTTTTCCTCTTTATAAAAACTTCTTGCCATTTCACTCACAACCTCACTTTCCAAACCGACAATATCTGGACAGCTTTTTTTAAGCAACCCCGCAGCGAATTTTGCTACATCTAGTTGTGTTGCAGGGAGATCGTCGGACAAGTTAAAGATCTTGGTTTTTGAATGAGAGGTCATAGCCATCTCTATTGCACCAACTATATCATCAATATGAATCCTATTAAATAGATGCGCCGGTTTATCGACTATGTAAACCTTTTCATTGGCTATCAAACGATCGATAAGGCTTCTTCCTGGCCCGTATATCCCAGCCAACCTAAAAATCATAGTTTTTATCGAAAATTTTTCTCCATATCTTATCCATGATTTTTCAGCTGCAACACGTGTAGTGCTTCTTTCTAAATGAGGTTCAAGAACCGTATCCTCTGTAACCCATTCACCTTTTTTATCTCCGTAAACGCTAGTAGTTGACAGGTATCCTGCCCATTTAATTCTTTCGCTATTTTTTTTAAATAAATGCCCATAATTTTCAATAACTGGGTCTTTACCGTTCTTTGGAGGAGCCGTGCTCAAAATGTATGAATCCTCACTGAGGACACAATTGATTTTCTCTTCGTCATTAAAAAAAATTGGTGTGACGTTAAGTGACTTTATTTCTTTAATATTTTCACTAAATCTTGTCGTACAAAACACTTGCCAATTTTTTCTTGAAAAATTTTTGCACATAAATTTTGCTGTGTAGCCAAAACCAAAAATTAAAAGTGTATTTCTCTTATTCATTTTTTTAACTCAGAAATAGACCAATTCGCAGCCTCAGATATAAAATCGACGGGATGCTGCACAAACCTTTCTAGGGATTTAATGTATCCTTTGTTTCCACTATTCCCCATTGAATAGATTATATTTCTATGGAACCTGTTTGATCCTAATCTTTTTACCGCTGTTCCACTAAAAAACTTTCTAAAATCAGTGTCTGAAAAGCTCAGAGCTTTCTCCAGAGTTAAGTCAGAAAAGGTATCCCCATAATTCAGATTTCTGGCTATTTGTGCAAATTTATTCCAAGGACATATAGCTAAACAATCATCGCATCCAAAAACTCTGTTGCCAATTGATGATCTCAGTTCTTTATCTATGGCACCCTTATGTTCAATAGTAAGATAAGAAATGCACTTTCTGGCATCCAGTTTATAGGCGCCCTCAAAAGCATTAGTAGGACAAATATCCAAACACTTGGTGCACGATCCGCAATTATCTTTCTCCGGTTTATCCACTGGTAATGATTTGTTGATGTACATTACACCGATAAAAAACCAATTTCCCATATCTCTACTTACCAGATTTGTATGCTTGCCCTGCCAGCCCAAGCCAGATAATTGTGCTAAAGGTTTTTCCATAACTGGAGCTGTGTCGACAAATATTTTTAAATCACAGTCTAACTTTTTTTTTACCCAAGAAGCTACAGTCTTAAGTTTAGATTTAACTACTTTATGATAATCTCTTTTTGTAGCAAAAACTGAAAAGTTAGATAATTCTCTGTTCTTTAATTTTTTTAAAGGATTTTCTGCTGGAGTGTAATCATCTGTAAACACCAAAATTGATTTAACACTTGGCCATAAATTTTCTGGTGCTACTCGTTCATTGATCCTATGCTCCAACCAATCCATACTAGCGTTCCAATCATTTTTTATAGCGTTCACAAATTTTTCTTTTATTGTATGATCAACTTTGCTCGGACTAGTGATACCAAAAGAGGAAAACCCTACATCCGAAACGACCCGCTCAAGTTGTGATTTAAAGTCCAATATTTCCATACTAAAAATCTAAGTCACTATAGTGACTTGTAGGCACAAAACCAGGAACTAAATCTGTAAGCAAACCAGCATTTCTAAAAGCTGGTCTCGACTTAATTTTAGCATACCATTCTTTTATTATTGGCTTAGACCGCCAGTCGATGTCTCCGATATAATCTAGAGCTGAAATATGTCCGGCTGCAGAAAAATCTGCCAATGACATTTTCTCCCCGGCAAGCCAATTTCTGTTTTCCAGAAGCCATTCCAAGTAATCAAAGTGAAACTTTATATTCTTAAGTCCTTCCTTTATTGCGCTACTATCAGGTTGACCTATTTTAAAAATTTTTTTGTATACTCTCTCGTTAAGCAACTTTTTCGTAACTTCATTATGAAATTTATCGTCGAACCATAATGTAACTCTACGAGTTTCAAATCTAAGCTTTTGGTCAGCTGGGATAAGTTTTGGTATTGGGTACAACTCATCCAAATACTCACATATAGGAGTGCTTTCGGTAAAGGCAGCGGCTCCTTCTTTTAACAAAGGCACCTTACCAGAAGGACTGAACCTAATAAAATCCAAGTTTTTCTCCCAAACGGGCTCATCGATTAATTCGACTTCGAGTTTTTTTTCTGCTAAAACAAGTCTTACTTTTCTACAGAAAGGCGAGAGCGCTAAATGGTGGAGTTTTCTCATAATCATTAAAATTTATTGTAGTCCATATATAATTATAAAAAACAGCTAGATCTGTCATCTTTTTTTAAGAATTCCATATCTTTTTTTAATCTGGGAATTCTTCCCAACAGGTATGATTTCAATTTTTTAGGACTTCGCATTTTTGGGTTTGGAAGTGTTAATGCTATCCGAACTGCTTGCTCTTTGGTAAGTTTATTTGATGGCTTTTTATAATATCTTTCTGAAGCTAGATTTACACCAAATGTCAAAGGACTGATCTCAACAGTATTAAGGTATAATTCGAGAATTCTTCTTTTTGGAATGATGATCTCTAGAAGAAACGATAAATACAATTCTATAATTTTCCTTGACCAAGATCTTCCAGGCCATAAAAATAGATTTTTTGCAAGTTGTTGTGTTATAGTCGAGGCGCCTCTTTTTTCCCTTTTTTTAATTACTTTAAAAATCTCTTTTAAGTCTACTCCTATATGGTTACAAAAATTAGAATCTTCGGTGGCGACTACTGATAATGCGATGTTTTCGCCCATATCCCGAAAGGAAGTCCAATTGTAGTTTATATTTTTACGGAAAAAGTTACTTTCCCCAACCATAAAACTGGTTAAAGGAGGATTGAAAAATCTTACTAAAAGAACAGAAAAAACCGTAAACAATATAAATGCTACTAATATTAGTTTAACAATTCCGAATACTTTGGATGCTAAATTTTTACTTACGCGCACAAAATATTCTTTATGTAGTACATTTTTTCCTCAGTCTGCAAGCTCACTATAACCCATCAAGGCTATATCCACTGACTTGGCAGTTTGCCTACCCTCTCTTATTGCCCATACCACAAGCGATTGCCCACGCCGCATGTCACCAGCCACCCACAACTTACTTTTAGAAGTTTTGTAAGACTTATCATCTGCTAACACATTTCCACGCTTATCCAAAGATACAGCAGTTTCTTTAAAAATCCTATCTGTAACAGGTGAAACAAAGCCCATTGCTAATAAGACTAAATCTGATCGAATAACAAATTCGGAGTTTTCTATTTTTTCAAACTTCTCATTAACCCTAATACAGTTCAAAGAACTTACCCTACCGTTTTCAACACCAAAGGATGTTGTTAACACTGAAAACTCTCTATCCGCTCCCTCTTCTTGGCTTGAGGAGGTTCTCATTTTAAGAGGCCAATTGGGCCATGTTAGCAATTTGTCTTCTTTTTCGGGTGGGGCAGGCATAATCTCTAGTTGTGTAACTGATAGTGCTCCTTGGCGAATAGATGTACCTATACAATCTGAGCCCGTGTCTCCCCCACCAATTACAACGACATGCCTACCTTCAGCTGTTACGTCTTCCAAATCTTCGAGACTTTCATTGCCTACCCTTCTATTTTGTTGAGGTAAAAAATCCATAGCAAAATGGATGCCTTCAGAGTTTCGTCCTTCAATTTCTAGGTCACGTGGTTTCTCTGCACCACAAGCTAAGATCACAGCATCATGTTCATTTATCATAGATTTAAGGTTTATATCTACACCCAGTTCTACGCCACATTGGAACTGAACTCCTTCGGCTGACATTTGCTCCAATCTTCTGTCGATATGAGTTTTTTCCATTTTAAAATCAGGAATTCCGTATCTAAGGAGACCGCCCATCTTCTGATTTTTTTCATAAACTATAACATCATGTCCAGCTCTTGATAGTTGTTGCGCTGCTGCCAGGCCAGCTGGACCTGAGCCAACTATTCCTATCCTTTTTCTTGTCCTTTTTTTATTAAACAGTGGCTTTATCCATCCGTTGTCCCAAGCCTTATCTACAATAGCGCACTCTATCGATTTTATTGTTACTGGACTGTCGACAATATTTAATGTGCACGACGCTTCGCACGGTGCAGGACATATTCTTCCCGTAAATTCAGGAAAATTGTTAGTTGAATGCAAGTCTTTGGAAGCTTGTTCCCACTCGCCTCGATACACCAAGTCGTTCCAGTCGGGAATTTGATTGTTTACAGGACATCCCTTCAAACCTTTCATGTCGTGACAAAATGGAATACCACATTCCATGCATCTACTGGCCTGATCTCTTATAGCTCGTTCAGGAAGAGGTACTATAAACTCTTTAAAATTTCTTACTCTATCCGATGCTGGCCTGTATTTTCTATCCTGTCTGTCTATCTCTAAAAAACCAGTTACCTTACCCATTTTCAACTTCCCCTGAATTCTAACTTGTAGACTATTCTGCAGCCACAATATTATTTAGCTTCTCCGCCTTTATTTCTTCCAACGCTCTTCTGTATTCCGTAGGCATGACTTTTAAAAATTTAGGTCTAAAATCATCCCAATTATTAAGTATCTTTTTTGCTAAGTCTGATTTAGTAAACTTTAAGTGTCTCGATATGAGCTGTTTCAACCTTTCTTCATCATACCGAGTCATATCGCTTGATATATCAACCCGCCCATGGTGCTCAAAGTCACCTCCATGATGGTGCTCGGATTCCAGAAGATCATCTTCCTCTGGTACCGGCTCAAGCTCTACCATAGCCAAATTACACCTATTTTTGAATGTTCCGTCTTCATCAAGTACGTATGCAATGCCACCAGACATACCCGCTGCAAAATTCAGACCCGTTTTTCCTAAAACTACTACTATACCACCCGTCATGTATTCACACCCGTGATCACCCACTCCTTCGACAACTGCGGTAGCTCCTGAGTTTCTAACTGCAAATCTTTCCCCTACGATACCTCTTAAAAAGCACTCTCCATCAATAGCGCCATAAAGAATTGTATTTCCAGCTATGATAGAATTTTCAGGTATAATCCTTTTCGCCACTTTTGGAGGATAAACAACTATTTTCCCCCCTGACAGCCCTTTTCCAACGTAATCATTTGCTTCACCTTCTACCTCCAATGTAATTCCTCCTGAAAGCCAGGCGCCAAATGCTTGACCAGTAGTGCCCTTGAAATAAACTTTTATTGAATTTTCCGGAAGACCTGCATGTCCAAAAATGCGTGCTACTTCTCCACTTAGCATTGCTCCAGTGGACCTATTATAATTATAAATTGGTAGGCTTATATTTATAGGTTTCTTTTTTGACAAAGTATCTTTTGCCAATTCAATTAGCTTTCTATCCAAAATATCTTCTATTTGATGCTGTTGCTTTTCACAATTAAACTTTGGTACCTTATCCCCCATTTTCGGGTCAAAGAACAGCTTTGAAAAATCTAGCCCCTTGGCTTTCCAATGGTTAATTGCGTCTTTCCTATCGAGTACATCAATTTGACCGATCATATCATCAAATTTCTTGAAGCCCAATTGGCTCATTAAAATTCTTACCTCTTCAGCTATAAAAAAGAAAAAGTTAACAACATGCTCTGGCATTCCTACAAATCGCTTTCTCAAAATAGGGTCTTGGGTGGCTATTCCAACAGGACAGGTATTCAAGTGGCACTTACGCATCATAATGCATCCTGATGCGATTAATGGAGCTGTTGAAAACCCAAATTCATCTGCTCCTAATAACGCTCCGATGACAACATCTCGGCCAGTCCTTAGCCCACCATCTACTTGTACCGATATTCGTGATCTAAGTTTGTTTTTCATTAAAGTTTGGTGTGTTTCTGCTAAGCCGAGCTCCCACGGTGAGCCGGCGTGTTTTACTGATGTCAATGGACTTGCGCCAGTACCTCCCTCCATTCCAGAAATAGTGACATGGTCTGCCTTTGCCTTAGCTACACCAGCAGCAACAGTACCTACGCCAACCTCAGATACCAGTTTAACCGATATATCAGCTTTTGGATTAACATTCTTTAGATCAAATATAAGTTGAGCCAAATCTTCTATTGAATAAATATCATGGTGTGGAGGGGGGGAAATCAGCCCGACTCCCCTAGTAGAATGTCGAACCTTAGCGATCACTGCATCGACCTTATGACCAGGTAACTGACCTCCTTCACCAGGCTTAGCTCCTTGAGCCATTTTAATCTGTATCATATCAGAGTTTACTAGGTATTCTGTTGTTACACCAAATCTACCAGAAGCAACCTGTTTAATTGCAGACCGTCTATTGTCACCGTTATTATCAATGGAAAATCGTTCTACCTCTTCACCGCCCTCTCCCGTATTTGACTTTCCTTCAATTCTATTCATAGCTATGGCTAAATTCTCATGAGCTTCCGCGGATATCGACCCATACGACATCGCACCGGTGGCAAATCTTTTTACAATTTCCTTAGCAGGTTCTACCTCATCAATTTTTATCATATGCCGATTGGTTTCAGTTGCTTCCTTAAGTTTAAACAACCCTCTTATTGTGAACAACCTTTCCTCTTGCTCATCCATGGACCTTGTATATTCCTTGAATTTATCAAAAGAATTGCTTCTTACAGCATGCTGAAGATTGGCAATCTCATTGGAGCTCCAAGCATGTACTTCTCCTCTTTTTCGCACGGCGTAATCACCCCCGACATCTAACGAGTCTCTTAAAACTTCTAAGTTTGAATAAGCTTCCTGATGCCTAGTGATAGTTTCCTTAGCTATTTCATTTATTCCTACTCCACTTATCTGGGTTGAAGTTCCATTGAAGTACTTTCTGACAAACTCTTCTGACAGCCCAACTGCATCAAATATTTGTGCTCCACAGTATGACTGATAGGTTGAAATACCCATCTTAGACATTACTTTAAGCAGGCCCTTGTTGACTGACTTTATGTATCTGCTGATCGAATCGCTCTCACTTACATCTTTAGTCAACATATCTCTTTGCTGAAGATCCAATATGGTGTCAAAAGCCATGTATGGATTTATAGCCTCGGCTCCATAGCCTGCTAATACCGCAAAATGATGGACCTCTCTAGGTTCTGCAGATTCTACTACCAAACCTACAGCTGTTCTCAAACCTTTTCTTATTAAATAATGATGCACCGATGCAACGGCCAAGAGGGCAGGTAAGGCAATTCTATTTTTTCCAAACTGCCTATCGGATAGCACTATGATGTTACCACCCTCTTTTACCACATTCTCTGACTTTCTGCATAGGTTTTCCAAACACTCCTTAAAACCATCAGACCCCGTATTCTTATCAAACGTTGTATCTAAGACTCTCGATACAAAATGATTGTCACCAATTTCACTTATCTTTCTTATCTTTTGCATTTCCTCATTTGTTAGGATTGGTTGTTTCACTTCTAATCTCTTCACATTGTCCAGGGCCTTATTATCAAAAATATTAGGTCTTGGGCCAATGAAAGAAACTAAGCTCATGACCGACTCTTCGCGAATGGGATCGATTGGAGGGTTTGTTACCTGTGCAAAATTTTGCTTAAAATAAGTGTAGAGTAATTTCTTTTTGTTTGATATGGCGGAAATTGGTGTGTCTGTACCCATTGAACCAATAGCTTCCTGACCCGTCACTGCCATTGGTGACATAAGTGTTTTCAAGTCTTCTTGGGTATAGCCAAAAGCTCTCTGACCTGAGTATAAATTGGACTTCGAAAGCGAAAATTTCTGAATTTCGTCTGAATCGAGATCTTCGAGAACTATCTGTGTTTTACTCAACATACCTCCATAGTCGAAAGCGTTACTAAGTTCTGCTTTTACTTCTTCATCTGATATGATCTTTCCAGCCTCCATATCAATCAAAAGCATTTTTCCTGGTTGCAATCGCCACTTCGTAATCACTTTACTTTCATCCACTGGCAGCGTTCCGGCTTCCGAGGCCAAAACAACGGTGTCATCTTCAGTAACAAAATATCTTGCTGGTCTTAATCCATTTCTATCTAGCGTAGCTCCAATCTTTTTTCCATCAGTAAAGGCGATAGCTGCAGGCCCATCCCAAGGTTCCATAATGGACGCGTGAAATTCGTAAAACGACTTGCGTTGTCTATCCATAAGCGCATTTCCGGACCAAGCTTCAGGGATTAACATCATTGAGGCGTGCTGAAGAGGGTAGCCCCCCCTGGTAAAGTAATTCAAGGGCGTTATCGAAAGATGCAGTATCCGATTGACCTTCTCTTGTTATGGGCCATATGTCACTCAAACTTTCGCCAAAAAGATCCGATTTCAAACTAGCTTGCCTAGCTGCCATCCAATTTACATTACCTCTGCTAGTATTTATTTCACCGTTATGAGCTACCATTCTGTAAGGGTGCGCTAGTCTCCATGAAGGAAAGGTATTTGTAGAAAATCTTTGGTGGACTAATGATAGAGCGGAAACATATCTTTTATCTTTCAAGTCCAAATAATATTTGGCCAACTGATCAGCTAAAAACATACCCTTGTAAACGATTGTTCTAGATGACAGCGAAACAATATAAAACAAATCTTCACTTCCCAACTCTTTATAAATGCTGTTGGTTGCTTTTTTTCGAAGTACATAGAGATTTCTTTCAAAGTCATCCTCGTTCATGCATGCAGGTCTTCTAAAGAATCCTTGCAAATGGATCGGCTCAGTCTTGCTAATCTCTTTGTCCTTAGACAAACACTCATTATTTACTGGTATACTGCGCCAACCAAAGAACTCTATACCCATTTCCTCACTTGAGCTCAAAATTAAATTTTTTATAAGCGTATGGTATTTTTTCTCTCTTGGAAAAAAAAACATGCCGACCCCGTAGTCTCCAGGATCTGGAAGTGACACTTTCAGCTTTTCCATCTCTTCCCTGTACATCTCGTGTGGAATTTGCGTCAGCATTCCAGCTCCGTCTCCTACTAGAGGATCAGCTCCTGTAGCTCCGCGATGCTCGAGATTCTCTAGAATAAAAATCCCTTTTTCAACAATGTCATGACTCTTAATCCCTTTAATATTTGCGATAAACCCTAATCCGCAAGAGTCATGTTCATTTTGGGGATCATAAAGACCTTCTTTTTTGTTACGTTTTTTTTCAAAAATTTTCATTTGATCTATACTTGGAATTTTCTCAACAATTAACTGAAATGACCTTTTAATATAGTTTTCAGGAAAAGAAAAGAAAGTTTATAGTTTGAATTATTTTCAATTTTTTTGATGAAAAAAAATATAAAAAATCTTACTGTTTTTCGTACGATCTTTATAATATTGAAGCTAATATTTAAAATATGACTATTTTGCACGTTTTCCTTCTATCTCTTATACAAGGAGCAACCGAGTTTTTACCAGTCTCTTCATCTGCTCATCTCGTTCTTTACAACAAATTTGTTATTGGTATTAAAAGCAATTTGAGCCTGGACATCGCTATGCATACCGGTAGCTTAATGGCAGTTATTCTAATGGTATTCAGACCTTTAAAAGAAAATACGCATAACTTTTTAGAAAAAAATGGGGTGAAAAAATCTCTTTTTTTAATGGTTTTGGCAACCCTTCCACTAATATTTATGGGTTTGTATCTCGAGTACGGCCGTCTTATTGATATATCAAGACAATTAGAAATTATTGCGTTTACCAACATAATATTTGCTCTATTACTTTTTGTATCAGACAGAAGGCCAGGTAAGCGTAAATTTTTGAATATCACAACAAGAGACGTTTTGCTTATAGGAGTTTGGCAATCCCTTGCCGTCTTTCCCGGATCTAGTAGATCAGGAGCTTCCATAACAGGTGCTCGTTTTTTAAATTTTAACAGAAAAGACGCCATTATAATATCCGTAATGTTAAGTATACCTGCTATAGCGATATCGAGCGGTTACATTGCCTTCAAATTTCTAAATAACCCAATTAAAATAGATATTGAATTTATAGCCTATGCAACATCACTTTCATTTGTTTTTTCCTACATAGCTCTTAAATTTTTTGTAAAACTAGGAGAGTTGTTTTCATTCACCCCTTATGTAATATATAGGCTATTACTGGGGATAGTTTTGTTAACGGTTTTATATATCTAACCTCGATTAAAACGGTCAACGATTTTTGGTAAAATGATTTTGAGCTTCTTAGGAACTATTCCTAAATCTGAAAATCTCTCCGATTTTCTGTCTACTAAATTATCATTTTCTAGACTCTTTACCTGCGCCAAAGTTAAAAAGGCTGGCACTAAATCACCTGATATTAAGCGGAAAAAATCATTTGTTGCTGCAATTACCCTCGCAGGAAAAAAGGGGATTTTTAAAATGAGTCTTTTTCGTTTTATTTCAGATAGTAATATAATAATAAGCTCTCTAAATGTGTAGGTTTCATCCCCCCCTAAATCTAGATATCTTTCGTGCTGTTCAGTTTCGACCAATAAGGTGACAGCTTTTGCAATATCATCAACATATACCGGTTGGAACTTTGTTTCTGGACCTACAACTGGGATAAGTGGGCTAATCGAGGATAATTTTGCAAACCTATTAAAAAATGTGTCCTCACTTCCAAAAATTAGAGAAGGTCTGATGATGTTAGCGTTCGGAAAGAAATTAATAACAGCTTCTTCACCTGCTCCCTTAGACTTAAGAAGTTGACTGCTTGATTTGGTTGATGCGCCTAATGAGGAAATGTGGATAAATTGATTTACTCCCTCTTTTTTTGCAGCTTTCGCCAAATTTCTCGCTGCATTAATATGGAGATTTTTAAAAGACTGTGAACGTGTCTCAAAAAAAGTCGCCACACAATTTATAACGCAATCCGAATCCTTTACATAAAATGGAAGGTTTTTTTCTTCTTTTATGTCGCCACCAACCAACTGTATCTGACCCACTTTGCCATAGACCCTTAAAAAGAGGGCTTCATTTGGGTTTCTCGCTATTACCCTTATAAAGTAGCCTTTTGAAGCTAACTGTCTAACTATATATCTTCCTAAGAAGCCAGAACCACCGAATACAGTCACTAAATTCATAAAGTTTGTCCCTAGCAAAAACGCTACGCGTAAGATAGAGTATTTTTTTTACAAATCATTAAAAATTTACAAATTCAAAAAAATTTATATAAATAGAGTTAAATTTAATTTTCAAAGGGTCACATGGCTATATCTATCTTCAAAAACGATATACCCGACAATTTAAACCTAGGAAGTGAGATCGCTGTAGATACTGAGACTATGGGCTTAAAACTTGGTAGAGATAGATTGTGTTTGGTTCAGATCGCAGACAGTAAAGGTGAGGTTTATCTTATTCAAATTGACAAAAACCACGACCGAGCGCCAAACTTAGCTCAAGTAATGACTAATGAAGAAATAATGAAAATTTTTCACTACGCTAGGTTTGACGTTGGCGCACTTCATAAAAACTTTAACTTTATGACCCAAAACATTTATTGCACCAAAATAGCATCAAAATTAGGCAGGACCTTTTCTCAAAACCATGGCCTTAAGAATCTTGTAAAGGAGATATTAGCTTTAGATATTTCTAAAGAACAGCAGTCGTCTTATTGGGGAGCAGACGTTTTAGATCAAGATCAAATTAAATATGCTTCACAAGATGTTCTATATTTGCACAAAATCAAGCATCATCTAGACAAAATATTAAAACGTGAAGATAGATACGATATTTTTCAAAAAACTTGTCGGTTCCTTCCCACCAGATGCGAGTTGGATAATATGGGTTGGGGCGAAACGGATCCTTTCTCACATTAATTTTTGAAGAATTGCTCAAAACTCATGATGTTTTGAGTTAAATAACAAGGGACAAAATATTTATATAAGATGGCAACTGATGGAACCCAATATACTAGGCTAGTTTTTTGGCTTAAATTAATGCTCGGGTTAAGCGCAGGATTGTTATTCTCGATAATTTTTGTTTTTTCTTATTCAAAAAAAGAGGATCCCTCTTTTAATGTTGTAACAAAAGATGTTAGGATCGGTTTGAAATATCAAGCACGTGAAACCCATATAACGGGCAGCACCTCAAATGGTGGAACTTTTGACTTTCATGCTAAAGCGTTAAACCCGAGCCACCAAAATGATAAAACTGTTATATTATCCAAACCACTTGGCAAAATTTCCTTTTCAAGTGATCAAAAGTTCAATTTTTCATCTGATTTTGCTAGCCTCAATTTAGATGAAAAAAATATACTGTTTAATGGTAACCTTTCACTAAAAAACTCATGGGGAACTGTAATAGAAACGGAAGAGTTAATTGCAGATTTTGAGCGAAAATTATTGATTGGTTCTAAAACAATATCGGTTGAGACTGAATTCGGTTCCTTAGCAAGTGGCGCAATGGAATACTTTTACGGTTCCCATGATGATGAAGAGATTTTTTTTACCAACGGAGTTAAAATTGAAGTATTTGTTGAATAAAAAAAGTTTGGGTGGGCTAGTGAGGAGAAAGCAACTATTTTTGATCAGCTGTTTCCTTTATTTGTTTATATTTTGTGGGTCAGAAATATTTTCTGAAGTAAAAAGAGAAATAATAAGGTTTAGTTCAGAGACAGCACACATAAAAAAAAGAGATGGTGTATTACATCTTTCTGGTGAAGTAACCATTTCATATGGGCAGTATATAATCAAGTCAGATCTTTTGATGGCAAAAACAAATAGTGTCGACTCACCTGAAATTAAAATTATTGAAGCTAAAAAAAATATCTATTTTTCAAATAATAAAGATATGTCGGCTAAGGGTGACAGGCTTTTTATGGATGTAGCAAAAAAATTTATTTCAATAGAGGGCAATGTTGAGTTTTCTCAGGGTAAATCAATAATTAGAGCTGAAAAAATAAATGTTGATTTAGTGACCGAAACAGTAGATTTTGAGGGGATTAAGGACTCGTTTATAAAAAACTAAGGGGACTAGCATTGACAAAGCCGTATTTAACTGTGGACAACCTAACAGATAAAGATGTTGGGTTGAATGTAAAGGGTTTAAGAAAAGTATATAAATCCAGACTTGCTTTGATGGACTTTAGTATTTTTGTAACAAGAGGAGAGGTGGTTAGCTTACTTGGTCCAAATGGTGCCGGAAAAACAACAGCATTTAACATTATTGCCGGCATACATAGATCAGATGGCGGTTCTATCAGGTTGGATGGAAATGAAATCTCCAACCTTCCAATGTATAGACGGTCCAAAGCAGGGCTAGGATACCTTCCTCAAGAATCATCAATTTTTAAAGGCCTAACTGTGGAAAAAAATATTGATGCGATACTGGAGCTAAAAATAAGAGACCAAAAGGAGAGGCGAAAGAAACTTGAGGAATTATTGGGTGAGTTTTCAATAACACACCTTCGAAACGCGAAAGCAGTCAATCTTTCCGGAGGTGAGAGAAGAAGGGTTGAAATAGCGCGGTGTCTTGCAAGTCAACCAAAGTATATTTTACTAGATGAACCATTTGCTGGGGTTGATCCAATAGCTATTGACGAAATAAGGGGCTTAGTCAGAGAACTTAAAAACAAGGACATTGGAATTTTAATTACAGATCACAACGTGAGAGAGACACTTAAAATAGTGGATAGAGCATATATTATCAATGATGGAAAAATTATTAAGTATGGTACTCCAGAGTTTGTCATTAGTGATCAAGACGTGAGACGCGTTTATTTAGGCGATAAGTTTGCTTTATAAAAAATTACATAAAACTCTAGAAAAAAAATTTTTTTTATTGTAAAGTTCAGCCATAATCGGGGGATTTTTCTTATGAATATGTACGAATTACTATATAAAAACGACATAAGATCAAAGGTAAAATCGGCAAACAAGAAACAACTTTTGCAAGACATTGCTAATATAGCATCTGAAAAAGTTGGAATTCCAAGTATGGATATCTCTAAGTCTTTGCAACAACGTGAAATTCTTGGACCAACAGGTGTTGGAAATGGTGTAGCAATACCTCATGTAAAAATAAGAGGTTTAACCAAAATCTATGGCTTTTTTTTTAGTTTAGAGCATCCAATCGATTTTGAGGCAGCTGATAAGCAGCCGGTAGATCTTGTGTTTACCCTATTAGCCCCAGAAATCAACAGTGGAACTGAGCATCTTAAAGCTTTAGCGATGGTTTCAAGAGTTTTCAGCGATAAAGATATCCGATCTAAACTTAGGTCGTCAGAAACATCAGAATCATTGTTTGCTATACTGACGAGCAATGAAGACTCAAAAGCTGCTTGATTTTCTACACTCTTCGATAAATTCTAATCCCTCAGTATTGTAATTTCTAAATCGGAAAGCCTGCAGGCTTTTAATCTGTCTTTTATTCACATTTTTATTAACTAAACCCTACCTTGAAACCTCTAGCATTGAAAGATAGTCAGCAACAGTCTCAGAGTAATTTTTGCCAATCTATTTTCTGACTGGCCTTTGGGTCCCTTAGAGCTATAAAACTTCCATTCTCATAATTTTTTTTTCCGTAAATTAGTTCTTTTTTTGTTTTTAGATCAATGAGGGATCCACCCGCATACTTTAATATTGCGTGGCCTGCAGCCGTATCCCACTCCATAGTTCGTCCAAATCTTGGGTAAATGTCTGCTTTCCCCTCTGCAAGCTTACAGAATTTAATTGAAGAGCCAATTTTCAAAATTTCATGCTCAAAAGTATCTTTAAAAATTTTTCTTTCTCTTCCAATCAAATTATTTTCTGAGGTTATCAGTGTAAGCACTTGTCTATTTTTTAATTCTCCCGATAGTTTAACTTTCTCAGATTTTTTTAAGAAATTATATTTAAAGCTTTCATGATTTCTGGATGTGTAAAAAAGTTCGCCACTTATTGGGCTATAAATAACCCCTAATACTGGTTTCCAGTTATTGATAAAGGCTATATTTACAGTGAAATTATCAGTTTTATTTAGGAATCCTTTTGTTCCGTCCAATGGATCGATAATGAAAAATGTTCCCTTTTCTAAAACACTGTTTTCGGATTCCTCTGATACAGCTGGTATTTTTGGAAATTGTTGGCTTAAGCCTCCCAAAATTATTTCGTTTGCTTTTTCATCAGCTGTTGTTACAGGAGAATTATCGCTTTTAATGAGTGTATTAAATTTACCGCTCTCATAAATCTCACGAATAACTATTCCCGCTTTAGCGGCCAAATTTACTAGTGTATCAATCATATATAAAACCAAAATGTGTGTATACTCTTACAACAAAAATACATTTTTAGCACCATCTAATCTTGCACGATAAAATTAATTGCCTATATACCATAATGTTAACGATATTATTTATTCGAGAGGTTAAATTATGGGCAAGGTCATTGGTATAGACTTAGGAACAACAAATTCGTGCGTCGCAATAATGGAGGGCGCAACTGCCAAGGTCGTTGAAAATTCCGAAGGCGCCAGAACAACACCTTCTATTGTAGGATTTACTGATGATGAACGCTTAGTAGGTCAACCGGCTAAAAGACAAGCTGTTACAAACCCATCGGACACTCTTTTCGCTGTAAAAAGACTCATTGGAAGGCAGTATAACGACCCAATGGTAGCGAAGGACAAAAAAATGGTTCCTTATGATATAGTAGAGGGGAGCAATAAGGATGCCTGGGTGGAAGCAAAAGGTGAGAAGTATTCTCCAAGTCAAATATCAGCCTTCATATTGCAGAAGATGAAAGAGACTGCGGAAAGTCACTTAGGAGACGATGTAACTCAGGCGGTTATTACTGTGCCTGCTTACTTCAATGATGCACAAAGACAAGCTACCAAAGACGCTGGTAAGATTGCTGGATTGGAAGTTCTAAGAATTATAAATGAGCCTACTGCTGCAGCGCTTGCTTATGGGTTGGAAAAAAAGGGCGGTAAGACCATTGCTGTTTATGATTTGGGGGGTGGCACATTTGACATTTCTATCTTAGAAATCGATGATGGGCTTTTTGAGGTCAAATCAACAAACGGGGATACTTTCTTAGGCGGCGAGGACTTTGACCTTAGAATAGTTGATCATTTGGCTGAGGAGTTCAAAAAAGAAAATGGTGTTGACTTAAAGGCTGACAAGATGGCTTTACAAAGGTTAAAAGAGGCCGCTGAAAAGGCAAAGATAGAACTTTCATCTTCAAGCCAAACTGAAATCAACCAACCTTTTATATCTATGGATCCAAAAACCAGTCAGCCTTTACATTTAGTAATGAAACTGACCAGGGCAAAACTTGAAAGCTTAGTCGCAGATCTGATAGCCAGGTCATTAAAACCATGTCAAGCTGCAATAACAGATGCAGATGTAAAAAAAGATGATATTGATGAGGTGGTTCTTGTTGGTGGAATGACAAGAATGCCCAAAGTTATAGAAGAAGTAACTGGTTTCTTTGGAAAAGAGCCTCACAAAGGCGTTAATCCTGATGAAGTGGTTGCTATGGGTGCAGCGATTCAAGCTGGCGTTTTACAAGGTGACGTAAAAGATGTAGTTCTTCTCGATGTTACGCCCTTAAGTCTAGGAATAGAAACTTTAGGTGGGGTGTTTACAAGGCTAATAGATCGAAACACTACTATTCCAACGAAAAAAAGCCAGGTGTTTTCTACAGCCGAAGATAATCAAAGTGCGGTGACTATAAGGGTTTTTCAGGGTGAACGGGAGATGGCTACCGACAATAAAGAGCTTGGAAAATTTAATTTAGAGGAAATACCTCCCGCACCCAGGGGCATGCCGCAAATTGAGGTTACTTTCGATATAGATGCAAATGGAATTGTCTCGGTCTCTGCTAAAGACAAAGGCACTGGCAAAGAACAAAAAATAACGATTCAGGCATCAGGTGGGCTTTCCGAAGAGGAAATTGATAAGATGGTCCAAGACGCAGAAGAAAACGCCGAATCTGACAAAGCCAAAAAAGATCTTGTTGAAGCGAAAAACCAAGCTGAGAGCCTAATACACAGCACTGAAAAATCCATTGAGGAACATGGCGATAAAGTTGATCCATCTACCATTGAAGCCATGGAACTCTCAATGAAGGCGCTAAAAGAAGTGTTAGAGAGTGATGATGCAGAAAAAATAAAAGCAAGAAGCCAAGACTTAACGGAAGCATCCATGAAACTAGGCGAGGCTATCTATAAAGCAGAAGCAGAGAAAAACCCCCCTGATGAGCCAAGTGGGGCTGATGAAAATTTAAGCAAAGATGATGGAGACATCGTAGATGCGGATTTCGAAGACTTGGATGATCAAAAGAAATAGCTGAAAACTTTTCGTTTCTTCTAAATATGGAAGGCTAAATGGGAAAAAGAGATTATTATGAAACGCTTGGCATTTCCAAGGGTGCTTCTGAAGCTGATATAAAAAAGGCGTTTAGATCAAAGGCCAGAGAACTTCATCCAGATAAAAATTCAGGTAGCTCTAAAGCAGAAGAGGAGTTTAAGGCTGTAAACGAAGCCTACGACATACTTAAAGATCCAAACAAAAAGGCAGCATATGATCAATATGGTCATGCTGCTTTTGAAAATGGTGGTTTTGGTAATGCTGGAGGTAGTGCAGATTTTTCATCAGCATTTTCGGATGTATTTGAAGATCTTTTTGGAGATTTTATGGGGGGGTCTTCACGAAGAGGTTCTAGCTCTTCTTCAAGAAGAGGATCAGATCTAAGATATAACATGACCATATCATTGGAAGAAGCTTATAAGGGAAAGTCAACTACCATAACAGTCCCTTCTTCAGTTAAATGCGAGCAATGCAGTGGAACAGGGGGTAAGGATGGAACTCAACCTTCTTCATGTCCAACATGTAGCGGCATGGGTAAGGTTAGAGCTCAGCAAGGATTTTTTACAGTTGAAAGGACCTGTCCAACATGTTCTGGAAGAGGTCAGATGAACAAAAATCCATGTCGTTTTTGCTCAGGTTCAGGAACAACTCAAAAAAATAAAAATCTAAGTGTAAATATTCCGCCAGGGGTAGAGACTGGAACACGGATTAGATTGACTGGAGAGGGCGAGGCTGGTTTACAAAATGGTCCTGCAGGAGACCTATATATTTTTACCGAGGTTCTTGATCACTCAATATTCCAGAGGGAGGGGGCTAATCTATTTTGTCAAATACCAATATCTATGGTAGCCGCCACGCTTGGTGGAGATATTGAGGCGCCAACTCTTGACGGTGGAAAGACAAGGGTAAAGGTTCCTGCCGGGATTCAAAGTGGAAAACAGTTACGATTGCGAGGCAAAGGAATGCCTAATATTAGGGGTAGTTCGTACGGCGATTTATACATAGAACTGCATATAGAGACCCCTGTTAATCTCAATGAAAGCCAAAGAGATCTGCTGAGAGATTTTGAAAAGTCCCTTCAAGCATCTGATAATAATCCCAAATACTCTAACTTTTTTTCAAAAGTAAAGAGTTTTTGGGAGAAAAACAGCAACTAAACCATTGCTTACTAATTCCAAATTGTACAGTATTGAAAGTTAGAGAAACCCTTAATCACGAGACCCGTTGCGGTGCAAACGACCCCTGTAATACAGCAATACTTAGATATAAAAGCTAGTCACCAAGACTCACTTCTATTTTTTAGAATGGGTGATTTTTATGAGCTTTTTTTTTCTGATGCTGAGATAGCATCAGATGCCTTGAATATCATACTCACAAAAAGAGGGCAACATAAGGGAAAGGACATACCTATGTGCGGGGTACCTTTTCACTCCGCTGAGAGTTATATAAAAACCCTTCTCGATAAGAATATAAAGGTCGCAATATGTGAGCAGCTTGAAACTCCAAAAGAGGCAAAAAAAAGAGGTTATAAAGAAATTGTAAAAAGAGATGTGGTTAGAATAATCACTCCAGGCACAAAATTAGAAGAATCTTTTCTGATACAAAAAGAAAACAATATATTAATGGCCTTATTTTTTTTTGATAACGTTTGGACCTCTTGCTGGATAGATATTTCAACTGGCTTGTTCAAATCAACAATAAGTAATGAATCGGATTTATTATCATTGATTGATCAAATATCACCAAATGAAACTATTTCATATAAAAATAAAAAAGAATTATCCATACTGAAATCATTTACATCTATGGAAATAACCTGGCTAGAAGTTAAAAAAAATTTCTCTAGAGATGTATTGATTGATTTATTATCGTCTTTTTTTGATCCCGTTCGTCTTCAAAAACTTAACACTAGTCTGTTAGGGTCAATTTCTCTCATTGTGGAATATCTTCAGAAAAATAAAAACCTATTTCTAGAACATTATGATATCCCTGAACAGGTTGAGCTTTCAGACATAATGGCCATCGATCCTTCCACGCGAAGGAACCTTGAAATAAATACTTCGTTGGACGGTGAAAAAAATCTTTCCCTCTTAGGTGTGGTTGATAAGACCTGCTGTCTTCTTGGCTCGAGACTACTGAAGAGGCGATTGAATGGTCCATCCACCCAAAAAGATCAGATTTTAAAATGGCAAAGGAAAACTACAGAGTTTTACAATAATTTCCAAATCGCTGAGCAGGTGAGGGATTTAATACGTAAATTTCCTGATACAGAAAGATCTTTATCCCGTTTATTAAGACTTGGTCCAAACCCCAGAGACCTTTTCTCATTGAAAACGGGCATAAGCCTATTTTTTATCTTGAAAGAAAAAATAATATCTCTTGAGAAAAACAGTGTTGCTCTAGGGAAGTTGATTGAAGATAATCTTAAAAACATACTTGAGGAGCTCGACTTGGCCATTAAAGAGGAGCCACCGCTTACTATGAAAGAGGGTGGTTTCATTAAAGAAAGCTTCAGCGAAGAACTGCATAAAATGAAATTGATAGAACAAAAATCTAACGCTGATCTTCTTGAATTACAAACAAAATACTCACAAAAAACTGGGATAAAATCATTGAAATTAAAATTTAATAATGTACTAGGTTATTTTTTTGAAACACCAATTTCTTACAAGAATAGGTTATTAGAGGACAATGCATTTTTTCATCGACAAACGACAGCCAACACCGTTCGAATTAAAAGTATACGCCTTGATCAGATCGAGAAATCTGCTCTTAGTGCAAGAAACAGGGCTTTGGAGATAGAGATAGAAATATTAAGAGAATTACATCAAAAGGTTCTAGGGAAAAGTAAAGATATCATAATTTTATCAAGGAAAATTGCTTCCTTAGACGTTTGCTCAACTCTAAGCTATATAGCTAAAATACATAATTGGTGCTGTCCTTTAATAGATGACAGCAAAGATTTCATTATTAAGGATGGACGCCATTCTGTGGTTGAAAAAACACTTTTTAAGAAAAGCCTCAATGCCTTCGTTCCTAATGATTGCTCATTGAGTACTAATGAACATGTGTGGCTGATAACCGGACCTAATATGGCAGGCAAATCAACATTTCTGAGACAAAATGCACATATTATTATTTTGGCACAAATTGGATCCTATGTTCCCGCGAAGGAAGCTAAGATTGGGGTTGCAAACAAGCTTTTTAGCAGGATAGGGGCATCAGATAATATTTCTAAAGGTCAGTCTACGTTTATGGTAGAAATGCTAGAAACAAGCAATATCATTAAAAATGCTGACGATCGGTCTTTTATTATTTTAGATGAAATAGGAAGAGGTACATCTACCTTTGACGGTTTAGCTATAGCATGGGCTATTATTGAAAGGGTTTTACGAAATAACAAATCCAGAACCTTGTTTGCGACGCACTATCACGAGCTTACAGATATTGAAAAAAACAACTCCAAAGTCAAAAACGTTTCTTGTGAAATTAAAGAATGGAATGATGAGATAATTTACTCTTACAAAGTAATTGCAGGGAAGTCAAAAGGCTCCTTAGGGATAAAAGTTGCTGAGTTAGCCGGTTTTCCAAACGATGTAATTATTGAAGCTAGCGCTTTACTCGGAAAACTTCAAAAAAAAGGAGTAAGTCAGAGTGATATTGTTTTAAAGGAAGAAGCTTTTCAAACGGAAAGACTTCTTAAGGTTAAAGATGAAATAGATAAAATCGATTTGGACACTATAACACCTTTAGAGGCGCTAAATATTCTCCATAAGTTGAAGAGTTATAATTAAGAATTAGTTTTCCTGATTCTCCTCTTTTTTATCTTGAATAACTCCGGAGGATACCCCTACCTGTGCGGCTCTTAATAGCCTTTCCCCTATTGTAAAACCATTTGCCATTACTTGAATAATATTTCCTTTGTCGATGTCTGGATGGGGGCCCTCGAACATCGCTTGATGAAATTTAGGATCGAATTTTTCTCCCTCTTTAGGAGCTAATTCATTAATTTGATGGTTCGAGAAAGTGTTTAATAGCTCCTTTTTTGTAAGCTCTATTCCCTCTAAAAAAGCATTTTGTTTTTCTATCATTTCATCATCAACGCTTTCCAAGGCTCGATTAAGATTATCAAGAACAGATAATATGTCTCTAGCTAACTTTGTGCCGCCATATATCTCTGCGTCTTTTTTTTCCTTAAAAAACTTTTTCCTTATATTTTCTGTTTCAGCAAGGGCTCTCATCATTTTGTCTGAAAGAATTTTATTTTCCTCTTTAAGTTCTTCTAGAGTTTTTTCTACTTCTTTTGTTTCCACATCTGAATCTTCCCCTTTTTCTTCATTATCAATTAAAGTTTCTGTCTCTTCCTCATTGTTCTGCGACTCTTCATGATCCTTTGGATCCATTCCTATATCCTCTTTGTCCATTTTAACAACCTTCCCGTTCCACCTGATATTTTCGACCGTATATAAAAAAGCAGCGCTATAATTGTCGTCTTCAAACTACATTATTGGTAATTATAAAATACGCATATCTATATATAAGATATATGTGTGAATTAAAAGAATTTAAAGGCATTTAAATATAAAAAATTTATGATTTATGATTTTATATTCTAATTTAAAACTTGCTTTATTTAAGTGAATAATTTTTTATGTATGCATAAGTAAATAGCACACTGGTAAAAAAATGGACACTTTAAGTGAAGAGATGAGAAATGTTTCGATATCTTTTGATTTATTAACGAACATAGAAAATTCCTGTCTAATAAAATTTGGCAACACTATCGTCATTTGTAAAGCAACCATTGAAGAAACTGTTCCTCCTTTCTTAAGAAAAAGCGGTATGGGGTGGGTGACAGCAGAGTACGGAATGTTACCGGGTTCTACAAATGAAAGGATGAGAAGGGAAGCTAAACAGTCTGGCCAAAGTGGTAGAACACAAGAGATTCAAAGATTGATTGGAAGAAGTTTAAGGGTGGCTGTTGACAGAGTTGCGCTAGGTGAGAGGCAAATAATAGTTGATTGTGATGTAATCCAAGCTGACGGTGGCACTAGATGTGCCTCAATCTGTGGAGGTTGGGTCGCACTAAAACTAGCTACCAACAACTTGATAAGAAGTGGACAGATAAAGTTTGACCCTATTATCCGGCATGTTGCAGCGATATCATGTGGGATTGTTGATGGAGAGCAAAAATTGGACCTTAATTATCAAGAAGATAGTGCAGCGGAGACAGACGCTAATTTTGTTATGGACGATAAGGGAGATTTAATTGAAATTCAATGCTCTGCTGAAAAAAAACCGTTTTCAAAAGAGGAGTTCGAAATAATGTTTTCTATGGCTTCAGAAGGAATAAAAAAATTAGTTGAGATACAGAAATCAGCTTTAAATGAATAGAAAATTTCAAGAAAAGGATTTGGTTTTAGCGACCCACAATTTTGGAAAGATAGAAGAGTTCAAGCATTTGTTTGGCAAAGTTAACTTCAATATTAGGGATATAGGCCAATATTCTGGTAGAACGCCCGAAGAGACCGGGAGGTCGTTTTGGGAGAATTCTTTAATAAAGGCGAGAGAAGCCACAAAATTGACTGGTCTGGTGAGCTTAGCCGATGATAGCGGGCTATGTGTTGACATATTAAAGGGCGCGCCGGGCATTTACTCGGCGGATTGGGCAATTAAGAGTGACGGGTCGAGGGATTTTAAGTTTGCAACCGATAAGCTCATCAGGGAAATTGAGAAAAATAATTTTTTGGGGCCTTGCACCGCTTATTTTATTTGCTCATTAATTTTATATTGGCCAGATAATTATTTTGAGAAGTTTGAGGGGAAAATATATGGTGAGATAATTTGGCCTGGTAAGGGTGAAAAAGGTCACGGTTATGATCCTGTTTTTCTACCAAATGGATATGAAGAAACTTTTGGGCAGATGGATAGGTGGGAAAAAAATAAGATAAGTCATAGGGGATTAGCTATGGATAACCTATTGGATTCTTGTTTTTGAAATGGAAGGATCTTCCCTAGCCTTATACATACATTGGCCATTTTGTAAAATAAAGTGCCCTTATTGCGATTTTAATTCATATAAAAGGGAAAGCAATTATCAGTTTCATTGGTTAAAAGCCTATTTAAGAGCATTAGAATTATGGTCTTCGAGACTGGCTAAAAGAGAAATTAAGTCAGTTTTTTTTGGTGGAGGTACACCAAGTCTTCTTGATCCTGATTTTGTGGCAATGGTATTAAAGAAAATTGATAGCTTATGGACTATTAATGGTGATTGTGAGATTACTATCGAGGCCAATCCTAACAGTGTATCTGAAAGTAAATTTAAATTATTTAAGGATATCGGTATTAATAGAGTATCAGTGGGTGTGCAAACTCTTAATAATAAAGATTTAGGTAATTTAGGACGCGATCATAATAAAAATCAAGCTATTGAAGCTATAGAAGTCATTAACAATTGGTTCAAAAATTATAACCTAGACTTTATATATGGCAGGCAATATCAAAGTGCCAGCGAGTGGAGGGATGAACTTTCACAAATACTTTCCCTAGAAGCACCGCACCTTTCTCTCTATCAACTCACAATAGAAGAAAACACTAATTTCCATAAGCTATTCAAAAGAGATTTATTAAAAGGTATGCCAAAACAAAAAATTGTATCTAATATGTTTGATATCACGAGGCAACTTTGTAAAGACGGTGGTTATAAGCAATATGAAACATCAAATTTTGCGATAAAAGGCTTTGAGTGCAAGCATAATATTTCGTACTGGAAGTATGATGATTATATTGGTGTAGGACCAGGCGCACACGGTCGGGTAACGATGTCAGGAAAAAGATACGCGACAGAAGAAGAGAGGAATCCTGATATTTGGTTTAAAAAAACAGTTTCCTTAAATTCAAGTACTCCAAAGATAACCCCAATAGAAAATAGAGTTATGTTAGAAGAAAAATTAATAATGAATCTTAGAATATCCGATAACATACCGGTTTCCATTTTTGACTATGAAAAACTTAACCCTGTAGTATTCCATCTAGAAGAGAACAAATTAATAAAAACCAAAGACAATGAAATTGTTATAAGAAAGAGAGGTAAAAAAATGTTGGATTACATTGCTCGGTCTTTAGTTGAGTGCTTTTAAAAAGTCAGATCTTCATTATTTTTGAGCAAAATATATCCAATTGTTCTAAGTCTTTGTATTTAATAACGATACGTCCTCCCCCTGAATTTTCATTGTGATCTATAGTTGTCTTTAAACCTAGGGCTAATTTAAGATCTTGTTCTAAATTAAGAGTATCAACATCTTTTTTAAGTGATGTCCCTTTTTTTATTATATTATCACTTTGCGCTATTCCTTTTTTTACGATATTTTCTATATCCCTAACCGATAAACTCTCTTCTATTATTTTCCTTGCTAAATACTCCGAGTTTTTTACTCCTACAAGAGCTCTAGCATGTCCACTCGTCAATTTGCCTTCTTTTAAAAATATAATTATGCTTTCGGGTAGTGATAGTAGTCTTAAAGAATTTGCTATATAGCTTCTTGATTTTCCTAGCGATGCTGAAACTTTTTCTTGGGTATAACCGAAATCTCTGATCAATTGATTGTATGAATTAGCTTCCTCTATTGGATTTAAGTCTACTCTTTGAATGTTTTCAATAATGGAAATTTTTACAACTTCTTCGTCGGTTAACTCCTTTATCAAAACCGGAACTTCATGAATTTTCGCAATTTGCGCAGCTCTCCAGCGCCTTTCACCAGCTACTATCTCGTAAACATCATTGTTCTTCCTTACAAGGATGGGCTGTATTATTCCCGTTTCTTCTATTGAAGAGGCTAGACTGTTTAGTTCATCGGTTGAAAAATCCTTTCTAGGTTGATTCAGATTTGGAACAATATGCTCTATTGGCAGATAACTTGAGTTATTAGAAGAAATTTTAACCTTATCTTCATCTTTTTTCCTTTCCACTATGTCATCGAAGCCGTCAACATCTAAAAAGGATGAAAGCCCTCTACCCAAACTTTTTTTTCGTTCATTTTTTGAACTCATTTTTCCTTCTTTCAAAGTGGTCTTCCCTCTTTAAAAATTCTGCTGCTAGTTTTTGATATGCAATAGCACCAGAACACTTATGATCATATATTAGAGCGGGCATTGAAAACGAAGGAGCCTCACTAATACGGACATTTCTGGGAATAATTGTGTCGTAAACCAACTCTCCAAGATTTCCCCTTACGTCTTCCTCAATTTGCTCTGATAAATTATTTCTCTTGTCGAACATAGTTAATACGATGCCGTGAATTTTCAGGTCTACGTTAATTTTTGATCTTATATCTCTTACTGTTAGTAGCAATTGACTTAATCCCTCGAGCGCAAAAAACTCTGCCTGCAAGGGAACCAAAACTGAATGTGACGCCACCATTGAGTTTATAGTCAAAAGATTTAGTGATGGTGGACAGTCAATTAAAATATAATCAAAATCAAAATTCTCTTTTGCAAGCAAATCACGAAGTTTAACAACTCTACCCTTCTCTTCAAAAAGATCAACATCGATAGATGATAAGTCAGTCGACGCAGGAGCTATAAAAAGAGATGGTATGTTGGTTTTCTTCACTACATCTTTTAAGCTAGCTTTGCCAGTCAATAAATCATACGTGGTCTTCTCTCGCTCCTCTTGTGGAACACCTAAACCAGTTGAAGCGTTTCCCTGAGCATCTAAATCCATAATTAACACCTTATTATTCACTGCAGCAAGTGCTGTAGATAGATTTATAGCTGTGGTCGTTTTACCCACACCACCTTTTTGATTGGCAATAGATATAATCGAAGGATTTGAGATTTTTTTACCCTTTATCGTTTAAAAATTTTTTTTACTCTGATAATCTTTCCAGAGTGGTTGCTTAAGCTGTTAAAAACATCATAGTCAAAAAACCAATAATTTAAAGTTTTATCTAATTCCGCCTTATAGTTTTCACCCTTTAAAAATAAACAAATGCCTGTTTCATTACAATGATAATGGGCTAGTTCTATTAGCTCTTTTAATTCTGAAAATGCTCTTGCCGTTAAAATGTCGGCTTTTAAAGACTCTAAAGAGGCGATATTGTTTTTGATAACCTTAACGTTCAAATTAAGCTTTCTTATTACCTCATTAAGAAAAAAAACTTTTTTCGGGTTTTTTTCAACTAAAATTAGATCACAATCTATTTTTCTATCCTTTAACAACAGCGCAACAACCAATCCAGGGAAACCAGCTCCAGATCCCACATCAATCCACCTTTTTCCTGATGCATCTACGTGATTAATAATTTGCCCCGAGTCTAAGAAATGCCGTCCCCATATATCAACCAATGTTTTTTTTGATACAAGGTTTATTTTCTTGTTCCATTTAGACAGCAAATATTCATATTCGAGAAAACTGTTTAGTGTTTCACGTGAAACATTTAAAATTTCCATAAAATCGTTTTTTTTCAAACTGTCTTTCTGTAAGAATTAATCTTTGATATTATTAACATCAGTCCACTTGGAGTCATACCATCGATCTTACTGGCCTCATGGATATGTTGTGGGTTTGCTACGCTTAACTTGAGCTTTAATTCTGATGATAATCCATCTATTTTTCTAAAATCAATATCTTTCGGAATAACAGTATTAATATTCTTTCGCATTCTATCTACATCACTTTTTTGCCTGGCAATATAGTAGTTATATTTGGCATCTGCTCGTACAAACTCTCGAACATCCAAATCAAAGTCGAAAAAACCACCCCACAGTTTTCGTAAGATTTCGTCCGAAACCCCATTAAGCGCTAAAATATCGTGAAAAGATCTCTTTTTTCCGTCACTTTTCTGGTTTACACCCAACCCTTGCAACTCTCTGTTAGAAAAATTTAGTGTTTTTGCGGATTTAGTAAGCTTATTTATAGAGTTTCTTTTCTCACTTACTAATCGAAGCCTATTGTCCGATACAATTTTGATCTTGTGGCCCATCTCTGTGAGTCTAATATCTGCGTTATCGCACCTCAAACTAAGTCTAAACTCTGCTCTAGATGTGAACATTCTATAAGGCTCTATAACACCTCTGGTTACCAAATCATCAATCATCACACCTATGTAGGCCTCTGATCTATCTAAAACAAAAGGTTCTTTTTGTTTTACGTATTGATAGGAATTGATCCCAGCAACCAACCCTTGAGCGGCTGCTTCTTCATAGCCCGTGGTACCATTAATTTGTCCTGCAAGAAAAAGACCGTTAATGTTTTTTAACTCTAGAGAAGATTTTAAGCTTTTGGGGTTTACAAAGTCATATTCAACGGCATATCCGTAATTCAATATATTTACATTTTCCAGTCCCCTTATGGACCTAATATACTTTTCCTGAATATCTTTAGGTAAAGATGTTGAAATCCCGTTGGGATAAATTGTATCATCATTTAATCCTTCCGGTTCCAAAAAAACCTGATGCTCCCCTTTATCTGAAAACCTCACAACCTTATCTTCAATAGATGGACAGTATCTTGGCCCATTAGAAGTTATCGAACCATTAAAAATAGCTGATTTCTCAATGTTTCGGTGTATAATTTCGTGAGTTAAGTGGTTTGTATATGTTATTCCACAACTAATTTGCCTTTGAAAAGGATTTTTATGTAAAAATGAAAATAGTGTTGGTTTCTCATCTGGTTTCTGTCTTTCAACCAAATTCCAGTTTATTGTTTTTGATGATAACCTTGCCGGGGTTCCGGTTTTTAACCTTCCAATATTTAATCCCATTTCCCTAATTTTTCCTGCCAGCCTATTGGATGCAAAATCTCCCGCTCGCCCCGCAGTAGTTTTCTGGTCTCCAATCCTTATCTCACCGTTTAAAAAGGTTCCTGTAGTCAATATTGCACAAATTGCCCCGATCTTGTTGCCATCTTCTAGCTCTACACCCTTTAAAGTCCCTTTTTGAATAAATATATCAACCACCTCACTCTCAATAATTGTGATGTTCTTCTTGGAGGATAAAATCGCCTGTACAGCTTTTTTATAAAGATTTCTGTCAGATTGAGTTCTGGGGCCCTGAACAGCAGGGCCTTTAGATTTGTTTAGCAATCGAAATTGAATCCCCGATATATCCGCTGCAACTCCCATAAGGCCACCAAGGGCGTCTATTTCTCGTACCAGGTGTCCCTTTCCTAGCCCACCTATAGCCGGATTACATGACATAACTCCTATCTGGTCTCTTTTTTTTGTAACCAAAGCCACACGCCCACCGGATCTTGCCACCGCATAAGCAGCTTCTGAGCCAGCATGCCCCCCACCAATAACAATTACATCAAATGAATGTTTCACGTGAAACTTACTTTCCTATACAAAAACTTTTAAATATAATACCCAAAACCTCCTCGGTGTCTATTTTTCCTGTTAACTCCTCGATTATTTTAAGTCCATCCCTAGCTTTTTCAGCCACTATCTCAACATCTATACCCTTTTTTATATCAAGTGCTAAATCCATTAAAATATTTAGTAAATCATTAATTTTTGATTGTTGGCGGTTGGTCGCCATCGCCCCGCTACTAACGTAAAACATTGGTATTTTTTTTTCGATTAATCGAATAGCTTCCCTGACACCCAAGCCTGTTTTTCCGGATATTCCCTTAAATCTTGTTTTGTTTCCCCTATCAGCCTTAGCTTTAAAAACAACATCAGCATCACCGACTTTTACCCCAATTTTTTTTAAGTCATCCTCATTATTTACAAGGAAGATTTTAAAAATTACAGTTTTTAGCCGTCTTTTTATCGTTGCAATACCCTTTTTTTCTATCGTATCATTTGTATCTCTAAGGCCTGCTGTATCCAAAAAATTAACAAAAACTCCATTGATTTGAATTTTAGACTCAATAATATCTCTTGTAGTGCCAGCTATCCTAGAAGTAAGGGAAACTTCTCTTTTTGATAAGTGGTTGATCAAAGTTGATTTCCCCACATTCGGTGGTCCAATTATTGCTATGTCTAAACCTTCTTTTATTGATCTAATATCCTGGAAATTTTTTTTCTCCCTTTCAAGCATTTCTATAAGGTCTGATATCAATTTTAAGACTTCTATTTCCCCTAGATCCTGGTCAGTGAAATCAATGCCCGCCTCCAAAAAAGCTAAAATAGATATTATTTTAGACTTCCACCAATCCACTTTTTTAGAAACAGTACCATCCACGGAATCAAAGGACATTCTCCTTTGTGCCTCTGTTTCGGCTTTTAATAAGTCAGATAGTCCTTCGACTTGGATAAGATCCATTTTTCCATTGTAGAAGGCTTGTTGAGTGAACTCGCCTTCTGCCGCTGCTCTTAATTTAAGTACTGGCCCACACTCTATAAAAATCGAAATCAACTTTTCGATTATAGCAACGCTACCATGACAATGAATCTCTACCGTTTTCTCACCCGAATAACTTTCATTTTTAAGAAAGGTGATAATAATACATTGGTCAACAATCTCTCCCTTCCAAAAAATCCTCTTTAGGGTAGCATACCGGCTTTTTGGGAGTTTTCCTTTTGTTAATTTTTTTAAAACAATAAAGGCGTTAGGCCCTGATATTCTGAAAACCGATATAGCTGATAGGCCGGGTACCGTCGAAAGCGCAAAAATCGTGTCTTTCATAGATCATCTCAGGTGTTCATGGAGTCAAAGAATTCACTGTTTGTCTTTGTTTGTTTGAGCTTTTCCAAAAGAAATTCAACAGCGTCTGTTGTACCCATGGGGTTGAGTATTCTCCTTAGAACAAATATCTTTGTTAGTTCCTTTTTATCTATAAGAAGGTCCTCTTTTCGTGTACCTGATTTTAGTATATCTATCGCCGGAAAAACTCTCTTATCGGCCACTTTTCTATCTAGCACCAGTTCCGAATTACCTGTTCCTTTAAACTCTTCGAAAATAACCTCGTCCATCCTACTACCGGTATCAATTAATGCGGTAGCAATTATCGTTAAAGACCCTCCTTCTTCAATATTTCTAGCAGCCCCAAAGAACCTTTTTGGTCTCTGTAAAGCATTAGCATCCACACCGCCTGTCAACACTTTTCCTGATGAAGGAACAACTGTGTTGTATGCTCTTCCTAGTCTTGTAATCGAGTCTAGTAAAATCACCACATCTCGTTTATGCTCCACTAATCTCTTTGCTTTTTCGATAACCATTTCAGCAACTGCTACGTGTCTTGTTGCTGGCTCATCAAAAGTTGAAGAAATAACCTCACCTTTCACCGATCTTTGCATGTCCGTCACTTCCTCTGGTCTTTCATCGACTAATAGAACAATTAAAAAACACTCAGGGTGGTTTTTCTCTATTGAATGAGCAATATTTTGTAATATTACTGTTTTTCCGGTTCTAGGGGGAGCAACTATTAATGATCTTTGGCCTTTTCCTATTGGAGCTACAAGGTCAATTACTCGCGCTGATTTATCTTTTATTGTAGGATCATTTAGTTCCAAACCTATTCTTTGGTCTGGATAAAGTGGTGTCAAATTATCAAAGTGTATCTTGTGTTTTGCTTTTTCCGTTTCAAGAAAGTTTATTTTGGTAACCTTGACTAATCCAAAGTATCGCTCACCTTCTTTTGGTGCTCTTATTACACCCTCTACAGTATCTCCCGTCCGCAATGAAAACTTTTTAATCTTGCTAGGGCTTACGTAAATATCATCTGGTCCAGGTAAATAATTTGCATCTGTTGATCTCAAAAAACCAAAACCGTCTTGCAAGACCTCTAAAGCGCCATCACCAGAAATCTCAACCCCATCTTCAGCCATATCTTTTAATATTGAAAACATCATATCGCCTTTTCTCATCGACGAAGCATTTTCTATTTCAAGTTTTTCGGCGAGTTTTAATAAGTCGCTTGGGCTTTGAGTTTTTAGTTCTGCTAAAGACAGTTGCTCTGTATTATCTATATCAACCATTAATTTAAGGATTTTTTCTTAAGGAAGGGAAATTTTTCCGGAAATTATTAAATGCTTTTTTACTATTGTCAATATTTTATGTAATTTTAATATTTTAAAACTAGAATTTTAACTCCTTTATATAATTAACTACTAATTCTACGTTTTCTATCTTAGCGTCTGGGGTTATCCCATGTCCCAGATTAAAAATATAAGGGAAAGATTTAAAATCATCAGTAACCTTCTTTAGTTCACTTACCAGTATTTCTTTTCTCTGAGTTGTTAAAAAAATAGGATCTAAATTTCCCTGTATAATCTTCTTTGGCTGAATTTTTTTTGCTACCCATTTTCTGTCTAAGAATTGATCGATAGCCAAAACATCAAAACATTCTTCACCTGAAAAAATACTATATGTAGTATTTACAGATCTTGGAAATACAATAAATGGTATTTTAGGGTATTGTGTTTTTATTTCAGTCACTATCCTTTTTATGGGGTTTAATGAGTAACGTAAAACCATATCAGCGTTTAAAGCACCAGCCCAACTATCAAAAATTTTTATCACGTCTGCTCCAGATTTTATTTGCATTATCAAATACTCTATTGTGGCGTCGGTTAATAATTTAATGATCTCTTCGAACTCTTTATTGTTTTCAATTAAAAACCTTTTTGCTGTTACTGATCCCTGTTCTCCTTTTCCATTTATAAGATAAGTGGCTAGTGTCCAAGGAGCTCCTGCAAAACCAATTAAAGGAATATTTTTAGGGAGTTGTTTTTTTATTTTGGTTACAGTTTCGTATACGGAAAACAATTTTTCATGTATTAGTCCTATGTTACCAATTCTTTGTATATCTCTTCTGTTTTTCACTGGCTCTAACTGAGGTCCTTGGCCCTCGACGAATTGAACATCAACACCAAGAGCATCTAATATTAATAAAATATCAGCAAATAAAATGGCTGCATCAAACCCGAATCTATCTATAGGTTGTAATGTTACCTCGGTAGCTAAATCAGAATTATAACAGAGATCAAGAAATGAACCAGCCTGCTTCCTAGTCTCACGATACTCTGTCAAATATCTACCAGCTTGACGCATGAACCAAACGGGAGGTCTTTCAACTGGCTTACCGGTTACACATTCTAAAAACAGATTCATAATATATATATTATATAGTTGTTTGTAGTATATACACAAAAAAATGGGGATATTCTTATTATTGGTATATTATCCACAAAATAATTTCGGTTTGTAACTAAGTAACACATTAAAAAAACTAAGTAATTTTTTATTTTTAACAATCGCTAATTTTTTGAAATTATTTCCGAATTTGTGGGTCAAGTTGTTGAAAAAAAATAATAGTTTATATCAAAAATTAATCTATTATAGATAGCAACAAAGTTACTAACATAACTCTAGTTTAATCAACAGACTAATATGGATAAAAATACAATTGAAAGCACCCCATATTTAGCAGGAGTAATTGGACATCCAATATCCCAAAGTAAATCACCAAAACTACATAATTATTGGTTGTCAAAGTACGAAATAAATGGTTTCTATATTCCATTTTCTGTAACTACCGAGAAACTTGAAGCTTCTGTAAAAAGTTTGATAGATCTTGGTTTTAATGGAGTTAATGTAACAATACCACATAAAACTAATATACTTTCCTTCGCAGATTCTATTACAGACAGAGCAGCATTAATAGGAGCTGCTAATACATTATATTTTAGCAAAAGCGGAAAAATACATGCTGATAACACAGATGGCTACGGTTTTATTCAAAACATAATTGATGAAATTCCAGGCTACGATTTTTATGATAAAACTGCAATAATATACGGAGCTGGGGGCTCTTCTAGGGCAATAGCGTCAGCTTTAATATCAAGCGGTATCAAAGAAGTGGGAATAACTAATAGAACCCGATCAAAGGCCCAGATAATATCAGAAAATTTAGGTGCTAAGGTATCTGTAGTTGACTGGAGAGCAGCACCTGAAACAATTACAAGGGCAGATATAATTATCAACGCGACATCTTTGGGAATGATTGGACAACCAGAATTTTCACAACCAATAACTAGAGCTAAAAAGACGGCATTAGTGGTTGATATTGTCTATAATCCATTGGTTACAGAACTTATAAAAGAGGCTAGAAAACTAAAGCTTAGGACAGTGGGTGGGATAGGAATGTTGATAAATCAGGCTGTACCTGGTTTCGAACACTGGTTTCAAAAAACTCCCGTAATCGATGATGAAATCAGAAGGTTCATAATTGAATAAAAAACAAAGATTTATCCTCGGATTAACAGGCTCTATTGCCATGGGAAAAACCACTGTATCAAATATGTTTCGAGATCTTGGTGTCCCAGTATGGTGCGCAGACAATGAAGTTAACAACTTATACAAAAAAAACGGTGCTGCAACACAAGTTTTTTCAAAGGAATACCCTAGTGTGGTAACACAAACAGGGGTTGATAAGAATAAACTAAGAAATTTAATACACCAGGACAATGATATACTGAAAAAAATAGAAAAAATAGTCCACCCTCTTTTAGACCGCTCGAAAGTTGATTTTATAAAATCCAATGAAGATTTACCGCTAATAGTTTTTGACATCCCTCTTCTTTTCGAAAAACAACAAGAAAAAAACTTCGATGCTGTTATCGTTGTAACCGCTTCAGAGTCTACACAAAAGAATAGAGTGTTAAGAAGGAAAAATATAACAGAGGAAGATTTTGAGCTAATTAAACGAAACCAACTGAATGAAAAAGAAAAGATAAAAAAGGCTGACTTTCTAATAGATACAGACAAAAGCTTATCAGATACAAAAAAAAATGTTTTACAAATACATGATAAATTAAAAGGATGTATTAGATAACATGAGAGAAGTTGTTCTAGATACCGAAACTACAGGTCTTAACCCAGAAAGGGGAGATCGGATTGTAGAGATCGGAGCTATAGAACTTATAAATCATATTCCTACGGGAAATACATTCCATACCTATTTGAACCCAATGATTGAGGGAGAAATGTCAGAAGATTCATTTAAGGTTCATGGTTTATCTGTAGATTTCTTGTCAGACAAACCCTTTTTTTTTGAAATAATTGAGAGCTTAATAACCTTCGTCGGCCAATCTAAACTCGTTATACATAATGCAAAGTTTGATGTTGGCTTTATAAACCATGAAATACAGATTCTCGAAAATAACAACTATGAGATATATAAGAGGTTGCCATACAAAAAAATAAAAGACGAAAATGTAATTGATACCTTGGAGATAGCAAAGAACTTATACCCCGGTAAATCAGTATCACTAGATTCTTTATGTACAAAGTTTGGTATCAATAATAAAAGAAAAGGAAAGCATGGAGCGCTTATTGATAGCGAGATACTGTCGGAGGTTTACCTAGAGTTGGCAGGAGGAAAACAGCCAGGCTTTCAATTTTCACAACACAGTTATGAAACCGAAGTTATCCAAAAAAAGCCGGGAGAAAAAAAGAGCTTTGTTAGAAAACATCCTTTAGCCCGAAATAGGTTGTCTCAAAAAGAAATTGTACTCCATAGGGAATTTATTTCTGAAATAGAGAAAAATCTGTGGAATTAATTTTTTTTATTAGATTTATATAAATCGAAAAAGTTTATGTTTTTTATGTCAATGTTGGGCATGCCACTCTCAATCATTGTGGAAGAAATTATCCTTCTTATATAAGGAAAAAGCATTTTCGGACATTCGACCTGTATTTGTTTTTTAAGTATCTCTTCGTTTACATTTGGAAATTTGAAAAAACCGCAGTAAGTCATTTCCAATATAAAAGCTGTTTTGTTTTCGATTTTAGCATCCAAATTTATGATGAGGGATACTATTATAAGGTTTTTATCTCGTCCTCGTTGCTTGTTTTGCACCTCTATATTAAGGGAAAAATCTGTTTTTCCTTTAAAATCTTCTTCTAAGAAAAAGGCAAAATCCTCTTTTTTCTCAAAAGACATATCTTTTACGAACTGTGAAATAATCTCTATGTCGTGATTAAAAAGTAGATTTTCAACATAATTACCTAATTCATCGGAATTTATTTGTTTTGAAGACATATGATTTTTACTTTTATTTATCGTAGAGGACTATATACTCCATCTTACAAGTGGAAACAATAAAATTAAATCTTATATATTATTTTAATTAATATATTTTTCTTTTCGTAGAAATAGAGACGAGAATTGGACCAGTAATAATGTTACAAATATTTATACTAGCAGCCGTTGCGATATTTCTTTTTTGGCGCTTGAGAGCAGTGTTAGGATCTAGAGATGGTTTCGAAAAGACATTAAAAGGGATAAAGGAATCTAGCGAAGCAATAACAACTTCTACTGTGATAGAAGAGCAAAGTAAACCTAATCAAGACGATGATATTTTTGATTATGTAGAAGAAAACAGTCGAAGCGCTACAGTATTCAGAGAGATTAAGGAATTTGATAACGACTTCAGTGTCAACAAATTTGTTTCAGGCGCTAAGATGGCATATGAAATAATACTAATGGCCTTTGAAAAAGGAGATATGGCAAAATTAGAAACCCTATTGGAAAAAAAGGTATTAAAAAGTTTCAGGTCGGTTATAGAAAAAAGAAAAAAAGATGGTTTTATAGTTGATGCACAGTTTATTGGAATGAGAGATATAAGGGTAATAGATGCTGCATTTAGCCAAAAAACAAAAATCGCTGATATTACTCTATCGTTTAAATCTGAGATAACCACTGTAGTAAAAGATAGTAAAGGAACTGTGATAGAAGGTCATCCAGATGAGATAAAGAAACAAAAAGACACTTGGGTATTCACTAAAAACCTTTCCGAAAAAAGCCCGATGTGGCTTCTGAAGTCCACTCTATGAAAAAAGATACAAGTAGAAAAAAAAGTAGTGACCAGGTTTTTTGGGAAGATTTTGTTGTTAAGAACAACATAAAAAAAAAAATTCAAGTGATAATTATACTGAAGCAAATAATCTAAAATACAAGAAGACTTTTACTCCGGAAGAAACACCTTCTCATCCTAATCCAAATATCAAGAGAGGTGCTAATTTAAAAAATTCTAATTTAAAGTATTTAGCTAATTCGGTTTCTCCTCAAATAGATATAGAGAAGAACAAGTTACAACGAATAAAAAGTGGAAAGATTAACATTGAAGGAATAATTGATCTCCATGGACTTTCTCTTAAAGAAGCGGAAGAAAGGTTGCAACTCTTTGTCGGGGAAAGCTTCCGTCTTAATAGGCGGTTTCTACTAATTATCACTGGAAAGGGCAGGAACTCAAAACCAAACATTTTCGGAAAGACCCATACAATAAAAAGCGAGATTAAAAAGTGGCTTTCAGATGGTTTTTATCGTGATAAAGTGCAGTACATTTCAAGGGCGCTAGAAAAGCATGGAGGAGGAGGAGCGTACTATTTTTTCCTTAGAAAATCAAAGAACATATTTTCTTAAATCTGAAGTTTTAGACAGATTACCAACATGTTTTTCAACAACTTTTTCGTCGATCACTACTCTTTTCCCCTTTAAATCAGGTGCATTGAAACTAATATTTTCTAGTACCTTCTCCAAGATTGTATGAAGTCTTCTCGCACCAATATTTTCAATATTAAAATTTACGTCCTCGGCCAAGGAGCAAATCTTTTCAATACCACTATCATCAAAAACCAACTCTACCCCTTCGGTTTTTATTAACTCAATATATTGTTTAGTGAGGCTGTTATCAGTATCAGTTAATATTTTTTTAAAATGTTCTTTTTTTAGTGGGCTTAGTTGTACTCTTATAGGAAGACGTCCTTGTAACTCTGGGAGAAGATCAGATGGTTTTGACAAATGGAAAGCCCCTGAGCAAATAAAAAGAATTTGATCTGTTTTGATTGGACCATATTTGGTAGATACAACGGTGCCCTCAATCAGTGGAAGTAAATCGCGCTGAACCCCTTCACGACTCACTTCTGCAGATTTTGACCCAGAGTTAGTACACACTTTATCTATTTCATCTATAAAAACTATACCGCTTTGCTCCACTCTTTTTTTTGCCTCCTTTTGTATAATTTCGTTATCCAGAAGCTTTTCCATTTCCTGATCAATCAGTATTTTATGACTTTCCCTAACCTTTATTTTTTTCTTTTTCTTAATTGAACCAAAATTTTTCCCAAAAATATCACTTATATTCATTACGCCCATTGAACCACCTGTAGATCCGGGAAGGTCTATCATAGGAAGAGGATTGTTTTTCTCAAGGACCTCTATTTCTATTTCTTTTTCATCTAAAAGACCATCTCTCAACTTCGTTCTAAATGACTCTTTTGTTGATTCTCTTGCTTCATCTCCAGCGAAATATTTCAACACCATGTTTTCTGCTTCGATTTTTGCTTTTTCATAAAAAGACTTACTCATCTCCTGTTTTGCTAGAATAATCGCGTTTTCTAAGAGATCTCTAACTATTTGCTCAACATCTCTACCCACGTACCCTACTTCTGTAAATTTTGTAGCCTCTACTTTTAAAAAAGGTGCTTTAGCTAATTTAGACAAGCGCCTGGAAATTTCTGTTTTTCCAACGCCCGTGGGTCCAATCATAAGTAAGTTTTTAGGGTATATTTCGTCTTTTATATTACCAGTAAGTTGTTGGTACCTCCAACGATTTCTCAATGCAATTGCCACGGATTTTTTAGCCTCTTCTTGACCTATTATGAATCTATCGAGTTCTTTTACTATTTGTTTTGGGGTTAGATTATTAAACATACTAATTCGAATTTAAAGTTAAGTGTCTTACCTTGTCGTTGGTGTAAACACATATTTCTGAAGCAATATTAATCGCCCTTATAGCAATTTCCTCTGAACTCTTTTTGCCGTCGTACAAAGCTCTCGCCGCAGCCAAAGCAAAGTTTCCGCCAGAACCAACAGATGCTATGTTGTTTTCAGGCTCTAATACATCACCAGAACCAGTTATTATAAATAATTCAGCCCCATCAGAAACTATCATCATGGCCTCTAAATTTCTTAAATACTTATCAGTTCTCCAATTCTTCGCAAGCTCTACTGAAGCTTTCGATAATTGGCCAGGATACTTTTCAAGTTTCTCTTCTAGTCTTTCAATAAGAGTAAAAGCGTCAGCAGTTGATCCCGCAAAACCAGCGATGACTTCATAACCTTCATTTTTTATAGACCTAATTTTCTGTGCAGTGCCTTTTATTATTGCGTTACCCAAACTGACTTGACCATCGCCTGCAATTGTTACACTTCCGCTTTTTCTAACGCCAACTATAGTTGTTCCATGCATATTATTCATATTTAAATCAGTTTAATGTCCTTGCCACTTCCTGAGTTGTAAAAATTTCTATGACATCGTCTTTTCTTATATCTTCATATGCCTCAAAAGCCATTCCGCACTCCTGCCCAGACTGCACTTCCTTTACTTCATCTTTAAATCTCTTAAGTGTTTTTAGTTTTCCTGTATGGATAACCACATCTTCCCTTAAAAGACGAACACCAACATCCCTTTTTGCGTGCCCCTCCGTTACTAAGCAACCGGCAATCTTTCCAACTCCCGTTATTTTGAAAACTTCTTGTATTTTTGCATAACCTATAAATGTTTCTCTTATTTCAGGTGAGAGTAGCCCCTCTGCGGCCTTAGTTATGTCGTCTACAAGATCATATATTACCGAATAATATCTTATATCAATTTTTTTCTGGGATGCACTTTCTCTTGCAGCGGTATTTGTTCTTACATTAAACCCGATAATTATAGAATTAGATGACAATGCCAAGGTAATGTCACTTTCTGTTATAGCCCCTACTCCTGAATGAACAACCCTAACCTCGACCTCGTCACTTTTTATTTTTTCCATAGCCTGGACAATAGCCTCACCAGATCCCCTAACGTCACTTTTAACAATTATCGGAAGAAAAGATAACTGCTCGTCTTCCTTAGCTTTAGCCAACAACTGATCAAGTGAAGAGCCCATCCCTATGGTATTTTTTTTGTTTTTTATATTTTGTTCTCTGTATGTAGAAATCTCCCGTGCCTTAGCTTCACTTGGCAAAACATTAAGTATATCTCCGGCTTCAGGGGTTCCATTTAAGCCTAATACTTCTACAGGTGTTGAAGGTAAGGCAAAATCAATTTTTTCTTTTTTATCATTGAAAAGAGCTCTAACCTTACCCCATTGTTGTCCGACTACAAAAATATCACCCTTTTTTAAAGTACCTTTTTGAACTAAAACGGTAGCCACGGGACCTCGACCCATATCAAGCTTTGCTTCAACCACTGTTCCCTCCGCCGGTCTTTTTTCATTTGACCTAAGTTCCAACAACTCAGATTGTAAGGTTATGTTTTCAAGCAATTTCTCAAGACCAGTTCCATTTGTTGCGGATATCTCTGCTTCAAGAACATCTCCGGACATACTTTCAACAATTATTCCATGTTGCAAAAGCTCTGTCCTCACTTTATTTGGGTCAGACCCCTGTTTGTCCATTTTATTTATTGCTACAATGATCGGAACCTTCGCTTCCTTGGCGTGATTTATTGCTTCAATTGTCTGAGGCTTTACACTGTCATCTGCAGCAACAACTAATACTACAATATCTGTGATTGTTGCTCCTCTAGATCTCATAGTACTAAATGCTTCATGTCCTGGGGTATCTAGGAATGTCAGTTTTTGGTTTTTATCTGCGGTTATTTGATATGCACCTATATGTTGAGTTATACCTCCAGCTTCGTTAGAAACTATATTTGTCTTTCTGAGAGAATCTAGCAATGTAGTCTTACCATGATCGACATGACCCATTATTGTAACAACGGGAGGTCTTGGAGATTTACCCTCTTCGTTATTATCGTCGATATTAATTATTACGTCTTCTACATCTGCATCTGACACCCTTATCGCGTGGTGACCAAACTCCTCAACCAATAAAGTAGCGGTATCTATATCTATAGCTTGGTTTTTTGTAACCATTATACCATTTGTCATGAGCTTTTTTACTAAATCAGCAGATCTTTCTGCCATTCTGTTGGCGAGCTCTTGTACGGTGAGAGGAGTATCCGGAATTTGAACATCGCGTATAATTTTCTCTCTTTCCAAGGAGCTTTCTAACATTTGTCGCTTTTCTTTTTCTTGTCTTCTTCTTAGAGAAGCTATCGATCGTTGACGACCCCCATCATCTCCCAAGGCCTGTGTTATAGTAATTTTACCAGACCTCCTCTTGTTTTCGTTTAACTTGGTTGATTTAAAATTCGGCTTTTCCTCGTTACCTTTTGTTTTGCTGTCATAGGATGTTTTCTGACCGCTTTCGTTTTTTGTTCTCTTTTTTGGTCCAGCTAAATCGGTTTTTTCTAAATTCAAGGTGTCGGTGCTTTTTATTTTATCTTTAGCTTCTACTTGCTTCGGCTCTTTTTCTTGAGATCGTTGATTTAGCTCATTTTGCCCCATCAACTTTTTTTCTTCTGCTTTAGAGGCCTCTATAGCCTTTTTTCGCCTAAGTATTTCTTCATTTTCATTGGTTTCAATTTTGGCAACCAAATTTTTATTGTTCCCTTCGACTACTGGACCTTTTTTTGAAATTAGAAGTTTTTTCTTTTTTGTTTCTACGACTACTGATTTGGATCTACCATGCGAGAAGCTTTGGCGAACCGTATTAGTCCCGCTTTTAAGCCCCATCACTTTGGGTTTATTGTCTCTATTTTCGCTATCGGTCATTTCAATCACTATTAATTAATGGTTATCTATAAAACCTTTTAGTTTATTTAAGTCCACTTGGATAGTTTTTTTGAAATTTTTGGATAAAATACCAAGATATTTGACATTAATTTTACCAGTACTTTTTTCCAAATCTTTTTGTTCAAGCAAGCTTTCATAAATCAAAATATTCTCCGATGAAAAAAAAGAAATATTAGTTAATTTTTTTGCACCCCTAGCTGCGATCACTAAACAGTGTTTTTTTTGCATTAATTGGGTCTTTATAGCATCCAAACCAATTACCAAATTACCGGCTTTTTTTGTCAAAGATATACTGTTTAGAATTTTTTTTCTAAGAATAATCTCAATTTGAAAACCAAGATCTGGTATGAAAAGGTTCGGAACCCCAAAATAGCTATTCAAGTCTTCTTTTCTTAAGATATCACTTATGAGATTTTTATTCGCCGGAACCCAAACGGATTTTCCAGGAAGATCATCATGCAAATCTGGAACAAGTTTATTATCTGGGGAAAGAGTGATCTTTATGAAATGATCTTCATTAATATCACCACCATCCGAAAAGTTTTTTTTATTCAAAACCAGCAAAGTTTATTAATATTTTCCTATTTATCGAGAGATTTTATTATCTCTTCCGACTCTTCTTTTGTAACCCAACCTAGTGTTTCCCTAGCCTTCATGATAAGTTGTTGAGACTCAGAAAGTGAAACCTCAAAGTGTTCCAAGAGACCTTCATCTTTTACTCTTTTGCCATCAACAGTCGTATAACCTCCGGCTAACTCCCAATCTGCACATGTAGCAAAATCCCTTAGAGTTTTTATACCATCTTTAACTAATACTTCCAGCATTTGTGGGTTTAATCCCTCGAAGTTCAGCAGATCGTCTTCAATTCCATTTGATTTAGCAAAATCCAAAGATTTTTTATTAAGATTTTCCAGATAATCTTTTGCTCTCTCTTGAAGTTCTGTCGCGGTTTCTTTGTCGAAACCATCTATTGAACTAATTTCGCTAGACTCAACATAAGCAACCTCCTCCATAGTAGAAAAGCCCTCAGACACAAGAAGCTGAGCAACCATTTCATCAACATTTAAGTGCTCCATAAAAAGATTTGATCTTTCACTGAATTCTTCTTGCCGTCTCTGCGACTCATCTTCTTCAGTTAGTATATCGATGTCATATTCAGTTAACTGACTTGCAAGCCTGACGTTTTGTCCTCTGCGACCAATTGCTAAAGACAGCTGGTCAGTAGGAACCACAACCTCTATTCTTTTCGCATCCTCATCCAGAACTACCTTACTAACTTCTGCCGGTTGAAGGGCATTAACGAGGAAAGTAGGTGCATCATCATTCCAAGGGATAATATCAATTTTTTCTCCCTGAAGCTCGTTTACCACCGCTTGAACTCTGCTTCCCCTCATTCCGACGCAGGCTCCGACTGGGTCTATAGAGTTATCGTGTGACAAAACACCAATTTTGGCTCGACTACCGGGATCACGACAAACAGTCTTTATATCGATTATACCGTCATAGATCTCCGGAACCTCCATTTTGAATAATTCCACTAGAAACTCAGAATTAGTTCTAGATAGAAAAATTTGCGGGCCTCTTGTGTCTTCTTTCACCTCCTTTATGTAAGCTCTAACCCTATCACCAACTCGTAGAACTTCTCTCCTAATTAATTGATCTCTTTTCAATACTGCTTCAGCTCTTCCTAAATCCACTATTACGTTACCGTACTCTACTCTCTTAACTTGACCGTTAATAATTTGTCCAACCTTGTCTTTATACTCCTCATACTGCCTTGCTCTGTCGGCTTCTCGCACTTTTTGAACTATTATTTGCTTGGCAGCTTGCGCTGCTATTCTACCAAAATCCATAGGCGGTAATTGCTCTTGGATAAAACCCTCTAGTGTCACATCAGGGTTAATTTTTTTAGCATCAGCTTCATTAATCTCAGTAAAATGATTTTCTACTTTTTCAACAACCTTTCGCCATCTTGACATTGACACGGTTCCTGATTTTGAGTCTATTTCAGCTCTGATATCATATTCCTGTCCGTACTTGGACTTGGCCGCTTTAGATAGGCTTTCTTCCATTGCTTCAACTACTAGCTTCGGGTCAATTAATTTTTCTTTCGCTACTGCATCTGCTATTTGAATAAGCTCACTACCACTTCCTGATGAAATATTCATTTAAACTCCATTTCTTTTATAGTTTTTAAAGACATTCCCTCTAGGTCTATCTTAACGTCTAGAACACTAGATAAGTCTATGCATTTCTCTCCATTTTTGTTCGACAAGGTTATCGAATTTGGTCCGTGTTTAATTAATTTTCCTCTTTCAGTAGAGGCCTCACTTTTAACTCTTATATTATAGTTTTTGTACTTCAATAAATCATCTAATGAGGAAAGGTATCTATCTATTCCAGCGGAAGACACCTCAAGTCTGAAAGGATCTTTAATTACACTTTCTACATCCAAAAGAGACTTTATTTCGACTGAAATGTCTGCGCAGTCATCTACTGTTAGCTTTCCATCAAACTTATCTAGAAAAATTAATAGTTTTAACTCTTTTCCTCTCTTAAATTGTATCTTAACTATTCTTTGACCTTTATCCAAAACAAGGGGATTTAATACCTTGTATATTTTTCTCTCTGTATTGGTGTTCGCAATTAAATTTAGCAAAAAACGGCTCCAAAAAAAAAGGGCTTAAAAAGCCCCAGAATTAAAACTAAATATTCAAGGTTGTATACAATGTTTTTGATTCTAAGACAATAGTAAAATTGATATTTTAGAAGTCAGAGGCTATACCTTTGACTTCCCAGTCACCATATCTGGTAGGCTCAAGCCCACCCCGCCCTTTTTTTTCCACTGGTACTTTCTTATAATTTGCACATTTATCAGAATGTCTTTTCTTAGCCTCGTCTAGAGCTCGTTTAGCTTGTTTTGATTCTTTTTCCGTATTTGTCATAGTTGTTATTTTTATAATTAAAAATTGGCTTTACGGTTTATATTATAGTGGAACAAAAAAACAAATCAAAATTCGCTAGAATGAAAAAAAAAATTAAACTGGAAAAAAAAACACGACAAAATTTTGATCGTAGCCTATTCTATAGTTCTTAATGTTTTCAAAAGCAATATTTCCACAAAGGTTTCAAAGACTTCTAAGGCTATTAAATACTCAATTCTCTCAAATTCCGATAAAGCAAAATGTAATGATCTGGTGCAAAAAGTATTGAGATTTACGGTGTATCTAGATCCTTGGATTAAAAGGAACAAAAAGGGAAGGATGAGGGTGGAGCTTTTCTGTCTCTTAAGACTTGCTTTGACAGATATTTTAGTCAGAAATGTAAGGGAAGAAACTGTACTAAAGAAATATTCAGATTTGGCATTTTCTTTTGAAAGGACGAAGCACAGCAAAGATCAATTAAGGTACTTCATACATCTGGGGTATTCGGAGTTAAAAAAAAAATCTCTTTACCCGTTATTTTTGTTTGAAAACAAAATCCGCAAATTTTTACTAGGTCAATACAGTTTAGAGAGCATTAAGAGGATAGAGAAGATCTTTTGTGAGAAACCTCCAATAGACCTATATATAAAAAGCAGTGTAGCAACAGAAAATTATTTTGAACAATTAAAAGGATCATCTGTTAATCCTTCTCATTTTAGATTATCAAAAAACGTGAGTCTAATCGAAACTAAAGGTTATTGCTCTGGGGACTGGTGGGTACAGAATTTATCTGCATCGTTGCCCGTACAAATTGCTCCAATGGATTTTAAAGGGAAAAATGTTTTGGATGTTTGTTGTGCTCCTGGAGGGAAGTCGTTTCAATTGGCCGATCGTGGAGCGATTTTGACTTCGATCGATAAGTCTGAGAAAAGACTGAAGCTTATGAAAGAAAATTTAGATCGACTGAACTACGATTTAGATTTAATTAATGTTGATGTTTTTGACTATCAGCCAAAAAAACTTTTTGATATCATCCTTTTAGATCCGCCGTGCACTGCCACTGGTACTATTGGAAAAAACCCAGACCTACAATTTTTGAACCCAATTGATAAATTAGATAAATTGTTATACATGCAGCAAAAAATGTTAGAGCACTGTTCCACTTGGCTGACGGATAGTGGGTTTATCATTTATTGTGTTTGCTCCCTACTTAAAGAGGAGGGAGAAGATCAGATAATTAGATTTTTAAGAGATAATCGGAGATTTTGTGTAGTTCAACCTCAAAAACAAGGTGACCTAAGTCAGGAAGGCTATGTAGTCCAAAAAGAAGGGGGGGTAAGAATAATGCCTTTTTTTGCGGAAAATATAGGGGGAACTGAAGGTTTTTATATTGCATATTTGCGACTAAAAGGAAAAAGTACTTGAATGCGTTTTTTTATTAAAGAGCTAATATTTTTTTGTATCGAAAAAGTGTGTCTGAAAATATCAAGGCAGTACGCATGGATATTTTCGGGGCAAACGAGATTGTTGTTTTCAAAAGAGCTACCAAATGTAAGTATAGGCAATATAGATGTAGGTCAGAGACTAATAAATAAAATAAATATATTTGGCAAGGTTGTCCTAGACGTTAAAACTGATAATCCCTGGCGCATTTTACCTTTTTCTGACGAGGTTGAGGTCGGAATTGATGGCTTTTCGTGGCTAAATGATCTAGCAATAGTAAACAACCAAAGCTCTAGGGAGCTATCTCAATCGTGGATAGACACGTTTCCCCTTGACCGATTAAATAAGAATGTACAATCCAGCTCTTCAAGATTAGCAGCAATAGTTAGAAATTTTTTATATTTAGAAATTAGTAGTGACAAAAAACAATTAAATAAGATAAAGAAAATATTGAAAAACGACTATTTTTTCTTAAATTTTTACAAATATTTTTCGCTTAAAATATATGAGAGGCTTTCCATTTGCCACAGCTTGGTTTTGTGTGGATATGCCTTTAATTTTACCAAAAAAAAGCAAAAAAAATTCATTAGAGACATGATTAAGCTACTAATTCTCTATAAGAATAGAATAAAAAAGGGCCAAATAAGAAACCCCGAAGAGTTATCAGAAATATTTTTTTATTTGCTAGAAACGATTGAAATCCAAAGAAATCTTGAGAGCGACAAGCAGCAGCCTGAGGAAAAAAAATTAAGAAGTATATCCTATTTTTTCGGCTCTTCTCTAAGGTATTTGCAGTTTGGTGATGGTAGCTTAGTTAGCGCTCATGGTGGTTGTCTGGGAGAATATAATAAATATGTAAAACTTCTTGGAGAAATAAAAAAGTATGGAAAGGGTGAAAAAGTCAGTGACTTAGGTTTCAAGCGGCTTAACGGAGCTAGACTGTCAATGATCATTGATACTAGTCCCCCACTTTATGGAAAAAGAGATGGAATAGGACATGCCGGATTTTCATCTTTCGAGCTATACTATGGAGCCAAACCTATTTTTGTTAACTGTGGGGGTGGAAGCAGATTTGGGCATCAATACAGGAAATACTGTCAGAGCTCAAAGGCACACAATGTTTTGTTGTTTAATGAAAAATCTCAATGTTCCTTCGGAAAAAAACCTTTTTCAAGGAACAATTCTTATTATTATATTACGGATGGGCCAAGGAATACTGAGATAAATTGTGAGAATTCGATTACTGAAAAAATTATAGAGTTATCTCACGATGCATATAAAAAAGATTATGGCATATCCGTTAATAGAAGAATTTCGATGGATCTCGTAAAAAATTGTGTGATAGGACAAGATACAGTATTCCCGGAAACCCATCCAAAAATAACTTTAATTGATGCCTCTTGTTTTCTTTATTTTCACGTCCATCCTTCAATATATTGTAAGAAGAAAAAAAATGGAGTTTTACTCGAAATTACGGGTAACAAAAAAATGTTTTTTACATGTCAAGGAGGAATTTTGAGTCTCGAAAAATCTACCTATATAGGTAACTTGTTTGAACCAAAAGAAATAACAAAGATAGTAATTGAAAATAAAGTCAAACAAAGCGAAGGCAAAATAAATTGGAAAATAGAGGAGTTTATTGATTGAGATCAGGAACAATACCGATCCGAAGAGCATTAATAAGTGTAAGTGATAAGCAAAATTTAGAAGATTTAGGAAAATTTTTGGAAGGCTTGGGAATAGATCTTGTCTCTACTGGGGGAACAGCTCAATATTTAAAAAAAAAGGGTTTGAATGTTAAAGAGGTAGGCGATTTGACAGGATTTCCCGAGATTTTGAATGGCCGAGTTAAAACACTTCATCCAAAAGTTCATGCTCCAATATTATTCGACAGGGATAACAGTGTTAGCGTTAAAGAATTAAAAAAAATGGGCTCTAAAGCAATAGACCTTGTGGTCGTTAATCTTTATCCTTTCGAAACTATTTTAAAAAGGAGAACCTCGAGAAAAGAAATTATTGAAAATATTGACATAGGGGGAGTCGCTTTAATGAGAGCAGCGGCCAAGAACTTCGATCACGTAATGGTCATTTCTGATCCAAAAGATTATATAGAACTAAAGAAAGAGCTAAAAAATTTCCAAGGTTGTACTCGACGAAAAACGAGAAAGTTTTTCGCAGGCAAAGCATTTTCTCAGACCTCTTATTATGATCATTTAATAACAGGATGGTTTCTATCAAAAAAGCAGGTTCAACCTATGAAAAGCCGTTTGTTTGGTGGAACATCAAGAGAGGTTTTGAGGTATGGAGAGAACCCTCACCAAAATGCAACATATCTAAACAGCCCTGATATAGAAAAAAAAACCAATGGACTCGTGAACATTCAACAAGGAACTTTATCTTATAATAATCTTGTTGACTCAACTGCTGCTTACAAAATTTTGTGTGAGCTTGAAGACTATAACAAATCATCCTGTGTTATTATAAAGCATGGAAACCCTTGCGGAGTAGCGATTGATAAGAATATGTTAGACGCATATAAAAAAGCTTTTGAAACAGATCCAGTATCTTCTTTTGGAGGAATTGTTGGCATAAATCAACAAGTTGATGAGAACCTAGCAAAGAAAATATTAAATGTATTTACGGAGGTTATAATCGCAAAAAGCTTCTCAAAAAACGCTCTTAAAATGCTCAGTTTAAAAAAGAACTTAAAGATCGTTGAAATTAAGAGATTTGATGGATCTTTGCTGGATAAAGAAGAAGTTAGGTCGGCTATAGGGGGGTATCTTGTTCAGGAAACATCGATAAGCAAACCTAATGAAGAGGAATTCAAAGTAGTTACAAAGACAAAACCGAGTAAAGGGGAATTGAATAACTTAGTTTTTCTATGGAAGGTAGTTAAACATGTAAAATCAAACGCTATTGTTATTGGAAAAAACTTTTGCGTTACCGGAATTGGAGCTGGACAGACAAACAGAGTAGGAAGCGTAAGGCTTGCGATCAATAATTCAAAAAGGTTGGAAAAAAATTTAAAAAAAAATAAGAAAATGGTATCCAAGGGCATGGCTTCTGATGCCTTTTTCCCATTTCCAGACTCAATTAAAATAGCTTCTCAAAATGGAATATCTTGTATTATTCAACCTGGAGGATCAGTCAAAGATTTAGATGTAATTAGGGAAGCAGATAAGTTAAATATCTCGATGATTTTTACAAAAAGAAGACTTTTCAGTCACTAAGTATTGGCTTGGACTCTGAAACTATAAGTATAGGCACACCATCCCGTACGGGAAATTTTAATTTAGCGACTTTAGATATTAGATAATTCTCATTATTATCATAATGCAATGGGCCACCACTTATTGGACAAACCAATAATCTTGTAAGGCTAGTATTGAAATCGTTCTCTGTTTTATTGGATGTATTGATTTTCAAGGTCATTTTCGGATGATAGCTTCATTAAAGTTACTAACACATCTAATCTATTGATTATCGTTTCCGCCTCTAATAGTATCTGCTTTTCCTCCGGTTCAAACGGGCAAAGCATCGACAGAGAATTCACAAGAACTTCCTCTTTAGCTTTTTTGAGGACTTCCCAGTCAGAGGCTATCTGCGCACTGTCTAAATATTTTTTTAAAATTTCTAAAAAACTATTCCTGTCAAAGCTGTTAATACCTTGGAATGGAAGAAGGTCATTTTCATATAAACCCCAATCAATTTCAGACAGTATATAAGGTTTTTGATGCTCAATCTCTCTTTTGAATCTAAATCTTGAAACACCTTCTAGCGTAATAAGGTATCTTCCGTCATCAGTTTCGGTAAATGAAACAATCCTACCGGCACAACCAACCCTTTGATATTTATTTGTTTCGGCAAGGTTTTCCCCAGTATTTATTTTTATCGGCTGGATCATACCTATTAGTCTTTCCTTTGTGGCAATTGTGTCTTCCACCATATTAATGTATCTGGGTTCAAAAATGTTTAGTGGAAGTCTGCTGTTAGGCAATAATAATGCACCAGGTAAAGGAAATAGGGGTATGTTTTTAGGTAATTTTTCCATACGGTTCTCAAACAAAAATTAAGGAAGTAAGAGCTCTTCGCCCTTTTTTGGATAACTCATTTTCGCTACCAAGATGATCAAAAATTAATAGCAACTGTTTCTTTGCATAACCCTCATTCCATTGTTTGTCTTTCTTATATATTTCTAAAAGAACATCTATACACTCAGAAAAATTATTTTCTTGGAAAAGTATTTTAGAGTAGTTCATCTTTGAGCTGAGGTCAGCGGGGTTCTCTTTAACTTTATCCAGAATATCTTTCTTGCTATCTTCGACCTCATTATTTTTTAAAAGCTCGTAGGATGAAATAGCACCTTTAACCGCATTATCTTTAAGTATATCCGGTGGCAAAGTCTTTATTACTTGCCCAACTTCATCAAAGTCGCCTAATCCAATGATTGAACGGATTAATAAAGAATAGTTTTCCGGTGATGGGTTGGATGAGATCAATTTTCTAGAAACTGAATTTGCCTCTTCGAATCTTTCCTCTAATAATAGGTTTTCAATCTCTTCCGATACATTTGAGCTATTTTTTGAAAATTTCTTTATCAGTGCCTCAAAAAATTGTTCCACATCGGGCTCAGTTTTGGCTCCCATAAAACCATCAACTGGTTTTCCGTCTGAAAAAGCGAACACTGCTGGGATTGACTGTATTCTAAGCTGAGAAGCGATACCTTGATTTTCGTCTATATTTATTTTGACTACTTCCAGATGCTCTTTCTTTTTCATCGCCTGAGCTTCCAGAATGGGTGTCAAGGCCTTGCATGGCCCGCACCATGGTGCCCAAAAGTCAACGATTATTATCTTTTCTTTGGATTTCTCAATTACATCGGTGACAAATGTACTCTCACCTACACTCTTTATGGATTCGGTTGTCATAAAAAAATCCTTTCCCCTCAGCTGTTATATAATTCATTAAACCTATTAACAAACTTTTTTCTCACAAAAAAAGGCGGCTCTGGCAATAAATTGTTTTCCAAACCGTTAACGGCTTCTTGTTTTCCGAATATGCTGTCGGCCTCTTGCTTGGAAAACCCTGCTAACTCTGTAGCTTCCAACCAAGCAGCTTTTTTGTCTGCTATCTTGACGCGTTTTTTAATTATTTTTATTTTATTCGTGGGGATGTTGAACCTTATACAAATTGCCTTTGTTAACTTCTCATCTAATTCCTCATAAGTGATACCCAGGTGAGATTTTAACGGAGAAATCATGTCGCTTATTACATATTCGGCCGAGTCGTGAAGTAGAGCAAATAATTTTGATTGATTACCCATATTTGGGAATTTTATTGAGAAAATACTTTCAACCAAAAGACTGTGTTGAGCTACTGAAAAAGGATATTTGCCGATAGTTTGCCCATTCCATCTGGCCAAAAATGACAATCCATGGGCTATATCTTCTATTTCAATATCGAGAGGACTTGGATTTAATATTTCAAGCCTTCTACCTGAAAGCATTCTTTGCCATGCCCTTTTTGTTTTCATTTTGAAGTTGCAAAAATTATTATTACTTCTATTAGTTATATAGGTTTTTGTAAGGAAAATAAAATGAGTAAAGATTATATTGTGAAGGATATGAGCTTAGCCTCTTTTGGAAGAAAAGAGATTGCTATTGCTGAAATAGAAATGCCAGGATTAATGGCTATTAGAAAAGAATTTGAAGGGAAAAAGCCTCTAAAAGGAGCAAGAATCGCCGGAAGCCTTCATATGACAATTCAGACTGCTGTTTTAATTGAGACGCTGGTTGATTTAGGTGCAGACGTTCGTTGGGCTAGTTGCAATATTTTTTCCACTCAAGATCATGCCGCAGCAGCCATAGCGGAAAGTGGTGTACCAGTTTTTGCATATAAGGGAGAAACTCTCGATGAATACTGGGAGTATGCTGATAAAATTTTTCTTTTTAAAGAAGAAACTGCCAATCTAATTCTTGATGATGGCGGTGACGCAACAATGTACATCCTTTTGGGGTCTAGGGCAGAGAGCGGTGACACGGATTTTCTAGAAAACCCATCCTCAGAGGAAGAGGAATCTCTTTTTAAACAAATCAAAAAAAGATTACTGCAAAGCAAGGGTTGGTTTACTAAACAAAAGGAGTCAATTCTCGGTGTTTCAGAGGAGACCACCACAGGTGTAAACCGACTGTATCAACTAGAGCGTGAAGGTAAGCTACCGTTTCCAGCAATAAACGTAAACGATAGTGTTACAAAGTCCAAATTCGATAACAAATATGGGTGTAAAGAGTCGTTAGTAGACGGAATAAGAAGAGCGACGGATACAATGATGGCAGGTAAAGTAGCGGTAGTGTGTGGCTACGGTGATGTTGGAAAAGGTTCAGCAGCTTCATTGCGGGGAGCCGGAGCCCGCGTGAAGGTTACAGAAGTAGATCCGATATGTGCATTGCAAGCTGCTATGGATGGTTTCGAAGTAGTAACGTTAGAAGACACTGTTGAAACAGCAGATGTGTTTATTACAGCTACGGGAAACAAAGATGTTATCAAACTAGACCATATGAGGAATATGAAAAATATGGCTATTGTTGGTAATATAGGTCATTTTGATAATGAAATCGAAGTAGCAGCTCTTAAAAATCAAAAATGGACTAAAATAAAGGACCAGGTTGATATGGTAGAAATGGCTTCCGGTAGAAATATAATTTTATTGTCCGAAGGAAGATTACTTAACCTTGGGAATGCAACGGGTCATCCTTCTTTTGTAATGTCAGCAAGTTTTAGTAATCAAGTCCTTGCTCAGATTGAGCTCTGGAAAAATGGGAAGAACTATTCCAATAGCGTATATACCCTCCCAAAACATCTGGATGAAAAAGTTGCTAGGTTGCACTTGGAGAAAATAGGAGTCAAACTTACAAAATTGGAGAAAGACCAAGCTGATTATATTGGTGTAAATCAAGTAGGACCATTTAAAAGCGATAGCTATCGCTATTAATTCAAACCTTCCGTCCCCGCTTTCCAAATCCAAGTGACTGATCATTATCTATGTCTATAGGCCATCGTGGTCGTGGGGATAAGTCCATATCATCTTGTTGACCTCCTAGATACATTTGCGTTCCCGCATACGCAATCATTAAGCCGTTGTCTGTACACAGATCCAGGGGTGGTGCAGAGAAACGAACATCGAGATCATCACACAGCTCTCTGAGTGAATTTCTTATTTCTTTATTTGCTGCAACACCACCAGCTAAGGAAAAGGATGGACTTTTTTCTGAAGAAACTTTTTTGAATAGCTCTATAGCTTTTTTTGTTTTCTGCTCAAAAATTAGTTTTATAGATTTTTGAAATGATGCGCAGATATCTCTTTGATCACAATCATATAGGCCAGACTGTTTTTCAATTAGATAATCTACTTGTCTTCTCACGGAAGATTTAAGGCCAGAAAACGAAAGGTCACAATTATTTTTATTGATTAGGGGCAAAGGAAATGAAAACCTATTGTTATCTCCTTTCTTTGCATATTTTTCGACCTCCGATCCCGAAAATATAGGGAGGCTCAACATTTTTGCTACTTTATCAAAAACCTCACCTGGCGCGTCATCTATGGTCGTTCCAAGCCTCTTTATTTCATTCGCTCCCAAAACGGCTAAGTATTGGCAATGACCACCTGAAGCCAAAAGAAGTAGATAAGGATAGCTTAGAGCATCTGACATTTGAGGTGTAAGCGCATGCCCAACAAGGTGATTAACACCGATTAATGGCTTCCCAGTAGAAAAAGCCAATCCCTTAGCAAAATTTATACCGGAGATAAGACCTCCAATTAATCCTGGTCCCTTTGTCACACAGATAATATCGATATTATTTAGTTTAATGTTATTTTCTTTAAGAACTTTTTTAAAGCATCTATCCACCCTTTCTGAATGGGCACGCGCGGCAATTTCTGGTACTACACCACCGTAATCCTTATGGAGTTTTTCTTGAGATTCTGTAACAAGCCCCAGTTTTTCTGAAACTAATATGTTATTTTTACGAGCTACTTTGATAACACCTATTGATGTTTCATCGCAACTACTCTCGATTCCTAGTGCTATGATAGACTTGTGCATAGTTATATATTACATTAATTGAAAAATTATTAATTAGAAAATCGGAAAATGGGTACAGGTAGTTATCTAGAAAAATTAATTATTGGCACAAGAGGTTCTCCTCTGGCATTAGCACAAGCTAATGAGGTAAGAAATAAATTATTATCATTTAACCAAATAGATCCTGAACAAGTAAAGGTAGAGATCATAAAAACGAGTGGTGACAAGTTTTTGAATACGTCACTTTCAAAAATCGGGGGAAAGGGTCTGTTTACGAAGGAAATTCAACAAGCCCTTATCGACAAGCGAATAGACATAGCTGTTCACTCTATGAAAGATGTTGAAACAGAGCTCCCAGAAAAACTGGTTATCTCAACTATCTTAAAGCGCGAAGATGTTAGAGATTCTTTCATATCCAGAAAATACTCCTCCATTGCAGAGTTGCCTATGGGTTCTATTGTGGGAACATCTTCTCTTCGAAGAAAGGCACAGTTACTAAATAAACGAAAAGATTTAAAGGTGGTTGAGTTTAGAGGCAATGTTCAAAAAAGACTTGAAAAGCTAGATAACAATGTGGCTGTTGCAACTTTTTTAGCCATTGCAGGTTTAAACAGACTGGGCTTACAGGAGCTAATTAATCCTATATCAACAAACGAAATGTTGCCAGCTGTGGCTCAGGGAGCTGTTGGAATTGAACATTTGCACAGCGAAAAAATCGAAGAATTTTTGGCGCCACTCAATGATAGTATATCAAAGAAAAGAGTGGAGGCGGAAAGAGCATTTTTGCGGGAGTTAGACGGATCCTGTAGGACGCCCATAGGTGGTTTGGCACAAAAAAATAATGAGGAATTTAAATTCATGGGAGAAATAATTAGTGCGAATGGCGAAGTAAAGATATATGACGTTTGGCAAGGGGACTGGGCTATGGCGGTAGAAATTGGGCGCGAGGCGGGAAGAGAGATAAAGTTAAGAGGAGGAAAAAATTTCTTCCAGTAAAGAAATTCTTTTAACGCGGACCACTAAAGACAGCTCCCGATTCAAGGAAATGTTAGAAAAGGAAAAATTCAATGGAAGGGTCTTGATTTTCCCTCTTCTGGAAATAGAGTTTTTAAAAACAAATGTAAACCTAAAAGACGCGGATGTTTTAGTTTTCACATCCGTTTATGCTTTAGAAAAATTGAATTTGAAACCGATAAATTTTCAAACACCTGTATTTGCTGTTGGGCAAAGATGCGATGAATTTTTAAAGAAAATAGGAATAAATAAGAAATTCATTTTCTCCGATGTCAAACAGTTGCTTAATAGCTTGAAAGCTTTCTATAGAAACAAGAGACCACTTATATTTTATCTAAGAGGTGATGAAATATCCTATGACTTAAAGGCAGAACTTTTGAAGCTCAGTTTTGATTGTGAAGAGCACGTGGTTTATAAACAGAAAAGACCTATTCAACAGAAAGAATTAGACAATGTCTTAGCCAGAAAACATTTAGAAGGTATCGCGCTTTTCTCGGAAAAATCGGTAGATAGTTTGATTAAGGGAGCCTCAAGCCAAAATCTAGATAAAATATTTTTCTGTTTTAGCAAAAAAATTGAAAATAGATTAAGATCAGCTTTAGATAACGATATTAGATGTAAGACAATTCAAGAGCCTATGATCTCTGATATGGTTAATATGATTGTTAAAGAGTATGCACGTTATTAAGACTAAAATTTAAAAGCTTAAAAGTGACAGAATCGAATACTAAGAAGAATTTAAAAAAAAATAGTGATGAGCCTATTACAAAGGACTATCACTTTAACTATGCTCTCATGTTGGCAGTAGTCAGTTTAGTACTAATAGCTATAGCCTTTGGCGCTTTGTATTTTATTTTTTTCGTTGAAATTAAAGATTTAAAATCTGAGCTAAATTCTAAGTTGAATAAAAACACATTTCTTTCGGAAAAAGAGAAAATTGTTAGTGCTGGTATTGAAGAGTTAAAATCAGAAAAAGAACTTTTACTTAAAAGAATAAATAAGGTTAACGATTTGGTTAAAAATAATTCCAAAGATATAGAGTCAAAAATAAGTGCTGCTATATCTGAAGATATAAAGAAAAGGACTAAAAGTGAGGCTGAAAATAAAAGTGAAAATACAGATGCGGGATTGTCAAAAAACCAAATAGATATGCTTAGAGATTTTAAGCTAACATATAAAAGCGATTTAGATTTATTGCAGAAAAAAATATCGCAGAACCAAGAGCTTATTGAAAAGAACAAAAACAGGTTAGAGGTCTTAAGAAGTTCTTATGACAATATGGATAAAAAACAGTCCTTAGAAATAAGTCGTGAGTTCTTAATTTTAATAGAGGAATTCAAGGACATTTCTTATCGGGCTTTGAAAAATGAAATAAACGCTAGTGAGAAAAATGACTGGAAGGGCTGGCTAATGAGTTACTTCAACACTGTGTTTATCTCTAGATCTACTGAGCCCATTGAGGGCGATCACACAGACGCAATATTATCTAGAATTGACGATGCAATAAAAAGTGGAAATTTAGAAAATGCGAAAATTGAGACAAGTAATTTATCATCAGAGACTAGAGTTTTAATGAATGATTGGATTAGAAAGTTGGACAAACTTATTGAAATGGAAGATCAGATAAATCAGTGATTTGGGTGTTTATAAAGGCGATATTTTTCTTCAGCATTGCCATAGCAATAGCTGTAGCTCTAAATTTTGTAAAGGACACTGATGGAACACTGACCATCGATTTTCTTGATAGAGAATACCAGTTAAGTTTTATATCTTTTTCCGCAGTTATCTTAGCGCTTCTGTTTGTTGCTTTAATGATAAACATAGCCTTAAAGTTTTTATGGTCTTTCATTGGTTTTTTGAGAGGAGATGATACAGCTCTAAAAAGATTCTTTGAAAAAAGATCAGAAAGAAAAGGACAAAGCATTCTAATTAGCGCATATACTGCAAGCTTTGAGGGAGATCATGAAAAAGCTTTATCGGAAATTAAGCGAAGCAAGAAATATCTCAAGTCAAGATCTTTGCCAAATATATTATCTCTTAGCTCATATAAGGCTAAAGGAAACTTGGTAAAACAAGAAGAGATTTTTCAAGAATTAATTAAAGAAAAAACGACACGAAGCATGGGATTATTTGGCCTTATAAAGATGAAACTATCTGAAGGGAATACCAGCCTAGCACTCAAACTGACAGAGCGGCTAATAAAGTTGAAACCCCGGAACCTGTCATTTAATAAAACGTTTTTTAATCTCCAACTCACAGAGGGTGATTGGGATGGAGCCATAGCGAGCTATAAAAATATCAATAAGATTAAAAGAATAGACAAAGAAACTTTTAACAAAGGAGAAAGTGTTCTTTTATATCAAAAAGCTAAGCAGCTTAGATCAGATGGAAAGACGCTAGATGCTTTAAAGATGTCCAGGCAAGCTTTAAAAAAATATGCTGGCCTCGTTCCAAACTCAATTTTTTTGTCGGAGCTTGAGTTGCTTGAAGGGCAAAAAAAGAAAGCAGAAGCAGTATTGTTGAGCGCATGGAAAGCCAATCCACATCCAGATATAGCGAAAAAGTTCGCCGAGATTGAAAATAATGAAAGCGTCGATGATCGCGTAGAGCGTTTTAAAAAGATATTAAATGTCAAAAAGACTGATACGGAGACAAAAACCTTAAAGGCTGAGTTAAATATACTTTCTGAAAATTTTCCTGAAGCAAGACGGGCTATTAGTGATTTAATAGAAACCGATAAAGCAAACGCGAAGGTATATACCCTAATGGCTGCCATTGAGAAAGGAGTTGGATCATCAGACGCTGTTGTAAAAGCTTGGCTCACAAAAGCCGTTACAGCCAAACGATCAAAAACGTGGATTTGTTCTAACTGTGACATTCAAAGTGAATGGGAACCCGTTTGCAAAAAATGCGGAGAGTTTTCTTCATTTGAATGGAGAGAAGAGAGTTATCAAAACCTACGAAGAAATGATCAAAGTGAGATACTCCCCCTTATAATTGGTGAGAAGGCCAATAGTCCTGATATACAAGTAGACAAAGTTGAAATAGATGTTAATAAAGTTTGAGGAAACATAGATTCAATGCACAAAAAAGGTTATCCATTGTATATAAAAATCGTCTCTATTAATCTCACAATTTTTTTCATAATGCTGAAAGCAGTTTTTTCACAAACGACTGCTATGAATGCCGAAATTAGTAGTCTTGTACGCCCCAATTGGGAATTTGAGTCTTTTTGGGCAATTCCACGAATTGGTGAAACTAAACCTGTAGTAGCGATAAGCCTTTTAGATGGAAAAAATACTCTTAATGTACGGTGTTTAGACCTTGAATATTTAGAAATAAAGAAAAGCTTTAAACCTAAGGCAAAGTTAGAACGAGAGTTTCTTCACAAGATTATGTGTAAAGCTATAAATAGGGCTGTTGGAAACACAAACGGTTTAGGACAAGTAGTTCTTAGAACCGGTATGGAAGAAGTTGGTTTGCGGTTTGACTTTTTAAACGGCTGGATTGAAATTGTACAAATCCCTGAACCGCCACAACCAGATGAAGAAATGCATGAGATGGGTAGCGGGTTAGACCTTCATCAACAAAACACCTAAACACATAAAATACTTTCATTTCCTTTAGATGGAAATCTCGGTATCAATACCGCCACTATTAATGAAATAAAAGATAATATGGCAGCCAAATAAAACACGGCGCTATTGTTATGAATCCAAATATAGCCCAGTATAACTGGCAAGAATACAGCAGATATATGGTTTATTGTAAAAGCCACAGCTGCGGTTGGAGCAAAATCCTCACTATCCGCAATTTTTTGAAAATATGTTTTCATCGCAAAAGCCAACCCAAAAAACATATGGTCCGCTATAAATAGAATAGAGGCAAAAACATAAGACCAATCAAAATAATAGAGGCCTGCATAAAGGAGAAAAATAACCATAAGCCCAAAGTACTCAACAATTAATGAAAGTCTTTCACCAAACTTTTCTATGAATCGCCCAATTAAGGGTGCCATAAATATGTTGATCAAAAAATTTGTTAGAAGAAGAAGTGTGATTTGGTGAACATCAAAACCATATTTTTCGACCATCATAAAGCTCGCAAAAACAACGAATATTTGTCGCCTGGCTCCCGAAAAAAACTGCAGAGTGTAATAGACCCAATATCTCCGCTTGAGTACAATAGCTAACCGCTGCTTTTTGCCAATTTTAAATTGTGGATAATAAAAAAAGCAGAAGACAACAATTAATAAGCACAATAAACCCGCAGAGAGGTAGATGAAAAAATAATTAAAATTAAGATTAAGCCAAAGAATAATTATAGCGATATAAACAAAAAAAGCGGAACCAGAACCAGCCGCTACAATCCACCCTATTGATGAAGGAGCTGTTTCTTTCTTAAGCCATTGCAATTGCAGTGATTGATTGACTGTCTCATAGTAATGAAAACCAATTGAACTAACCAATGTTGTAATGATCAATCCTTTAAATTCTGGGAAAAGAGCAGTAACGGCTACCGCTGATGCTAGTAGAACCAGTGAAATGTAGGCAAGCCTTTGTTCGCTTATATAAAACAATAAAAAAATCACAAGGACAGCAAGGAAACCAGGGATTTCTCTGGCACTTTGAAGCCAACCTATTTCGACGCCAGAAAAACCAGATATCTCTATTACAAAATTGTTGAGCAAAGCGACCCAAGTCGAAAACGCTATGGGCATTGCTATAGCGAGTAAGATAAGTAAGCCAAAAGGCTCTTTTGAAAAAACTGTTTTTTTTAATATATTTAAGATATTAGGCATTAATGGAATTGAAAATGAATAACGATATTTTTATAAAAGTCAGTGAGCTATTGGAAAACGGGGCGAAAGAGAGAGATCATGATTTCCACATTATGACTTTTTGTACCATTGGAAAGGAGGGAGTGGAAGCAAGAAGTGTTGTTTTAAGAAATTTTGATAAAGATAAAAATATTCTTCGTTTTCACACAGATTACAGAAGTCCAAAACTTGGTGATATCAAGAAAAACCCAAACACAGTCTGTTTGGTATATAGTTATAAACTGAAAACGCAGTTAAGGATAAAGACAATTTCTAGTATCCATTACGACGATTCTATATGGAATGATTCATGGGATAAGGCAGGACTCTCATCAAGAAAATGTTATTTAACAAAATATAATCCTTCAAGCAATATTGAGGAAAAAGACGATGGCTTGCCTATAGAGTTAAAAGGAAAGACCCCGACATCGGAACAGAGTGAAGAGGGAAAAAAGAATTTTTGTGTTGTCGACAATAAAATAACCCAAATAGATTATCTTTATTTAAAATCATCGGGCCACGAGAGAATGTTATTAGATTTTAATAATTATAAATCTAGCTGGATTGCACCTTAGACTAGAGACTGCATATATATTTCACCATTTATCATTACGGTTTTTAAAGCGGGACACAGAACGTTGTTTTTGTCCGCAATCTTAATAAGTTCTAAAAATATATGAGCGCATTCAATTTTTGAATTATTTACCATATCCCTTCGCATAGAGGAGTTCCATGTAGATTCTTTGTCAGAAAGAAAGCGTCTTTGTTGCGCTAAATCATCGTCACTAACCTGAATTTTCTCTGACTTTGCTATATTTATACACTCATCATGAAGATCAGTAATAAATGATATTCCATGCTGAGAGGACGCAATTTCTCCTATGGTTGCATTAAAAAGAGTAGTGGCTCCCGCTACGGTGGTTATAAGTACCCACTTGTGCCAAAGGTCTACAATGATGTTATCCGAGTACTTAATTGAGAAGTTTGCAGAACTACAAGCGTCAAAAAATTTTCTGCCGTGTGATGCATCAGAGCTGCTTAAGTGACCGAAGGTAAGAGAGTGAACATCATTGAAATGGTGAATTTCGCCCTCTTCGCTTAACGTGGAAAAGATGTGGGCTATACCTCCAAATGAGCGAGCATTTACAAACTTTTTGCTTAATTGTTCCATGTGTGCATAGCCATTAAGTAATGGGATAATTAACGCCCCATCCTTTACAGGAAAAGGTAATTGTAAAATTTCGTCTAAATCGTAAGCTTTATTTGTAAATAATATTACATCAAAGTCATCCCTGATCTTATCTGTTGTCACAAGGTTAGGTTTTATGAATAAATCACCCTTTGGACTCTTTATTACTAAACCTGTTTTTTCTAATTTTCGTTTCTTTTTCTCTCTTACAAGAAAGGTAACATCCATACCCGCTTCAGCCATTCTCCCGCCAAAGTAACCTCCCACTGCTCCCGCTCCTAAAACCAAAACTCTCATTACTTTTTACCTTCCTTAAATTTTATATTAAGTGATGATAAGGACTTAATTGCCTCAATCAGCTCTGCGTCATTTGCAACCCAAGTTGACCTATCATTTGCTAGCATCTTTTCTCCTCGCCACTGCTGGAAAATTTTTACAAAATAGTTTTTAAACCTAACCATCGAGAACGCAGCTATTTCTCCTGTAGATTTATTTTTAATATATTCTGGGCAGAATATATTAAAAACTATTTGCTCATTTGTTTCTTTAACGAGTTTGTATTTTAAACTCTCGCGGTAGCAATAGTTTAAGTAGACATCTAGCTGTATGTCTTTGAAAACTCTTATGGGATCATTTACCCCCTCTTCAATTTGAATTGAAAAAAATTTTTTCCATGTTGAGGGATCATCATCATATTGATAAATTTTGATATTTGAGTAAAGCTTACCATCTTCTTTGATGCCATTTTCTGTTTTCGACACCACTTTTTTTTCTAGTGCCCAATCGGGAATTACAACCTCAACACCAATCTTCTTTGATGGGTTCCAAAACGTAAGATTTTCGGCCGCAAGACCTGAAGCCAGTAGTGAAGAAAGTAAAAACACTGAGCCTGTTTTCGATAATATAAAAAGAAAGGTTATTCTCACATTTTCCTTTCAAATCCGAGATTTAAAGAATATGTTATAGCACGATTAAGAATTGTCAAAAAAGTCTACTAAAGACCCAGAAAAATATTCGAAATATATTCGCCTATTTTTATTGTCATTTTAATCAGAGAGCTTATTGGGAAAAAATATGAATGATCTTAGTTACACAGCAAAGGTTTTTAAAACGGTGTGGGTTTCCGACATACACTTGGGAACCAAAGGGTCAAGAGCTAAGGAGTTTTTAGAGTTTCTAAAAATCATAGAATGCGAAAAAATATTTCTGGTAGGAGATATAGTAGATGGATGGCAACTGTCTAAACGATGGTACTGGCCACAGACGCATAATGATGTTGTACAGAAGATTTTGGAGAAGGCAAAGAAAGGCACTGAAATTATATTTATCCCCGGCAATCATGATGAAGTGGCTAGGGACTTTATAGGTCTTACGATGGGAGGTATAAAAGTTAAGGATGACGATATACATTATACGGCTGATGGCAAAAAATTCTGGGTCGTTCATGGCGATTTATTCGATAATGTAATCCAGCACGCAAGGTGGCTTGCCTATATTGGCGACTGGGCGTATGTATTTCTTTTGAAAACAAACGCTGTTTTTAATGCTATACGACGACTCTTTAAACTCCCCTATTGGTCGCTTTCTCAATACCTAAAATCAAAAGTGAAGTTAGCTGTTTCATTCATGTCTGCCTTTGAAAAGTCTATAGCAACGGAGACAAGGCGAAGAGGTTGTGATGGCGTAATTTGTGGTCATATTCACAAAGCGGAGATGAAACTGGTTGAAGATATAATGTACGCCAATGATGGGGACTGGGTAGAATCAATGACCGCCTTAGTAGAGAATCTTGATGGTAAACTTGAGATAATCGAATGGACTAAAACAAAAGGTAAATTGATGCCTGTTGAAGGCGTTAAACAGAGCTAATTTGGCAAAAATAGTTATTATAACAGATGCGTGGACTCCTCAAGTCAATGGAGTAGTCGTTTGTATCCAGCAAACAGTAAAACACCTTAGAAAGATGGGACACGATGTTTTTGTTATCGGACCCGACCGCTTTAAAAATATTCCCTGTCCAACCTATCCAGAAATAAGATTGGCGCTTTTCGCAAGAAAGAAGGTGTTTGCTATCCTTGATGATTTAAAACCGGACGCACTCCATCTTAACACCGAAGGTCCTCTCGGAATAGCTGCTCGTTCGTACGCTCATAAAAATAAAATGCGTTATACAACCGCTTTTCAAACACGCTTTCCAGAGTACATAAAAGCGCGAACAGCAATCCCATTGTCCTGGACATACGCTTTTCTGAGATGGTTCCATAAAAAATCTGAGAGAGTGCTTGTTCCCTCTAAAACAGTTCAAGAAGATCTCATCAAATGGAATGTGGGAAAACCTGAAGTATGGCCTTTGGGAGTCGATCTTTCAACATTTCAACCAAAAAAAAGAACTGCTAAAAAGAAAAAGGTATATGTGTGCACAAGTCGACTAGCGATAGAGAAAAATTTAGATGCGTTCCTGGGTCTAAAACTGGATGGGGAAAAATGGATGATAGGCAGTGGCCCAGAAGAAAAAAGGCTCAGAGAAAAATATCCAGACGTCAAATTTTTTGGAAATAAAAGTCATGAGGAAATAGCAAAAATTTATCAAGACTGTGATTATTTTGTCTTTCCATCAAAAACCGATACTTTTGGATTGGTCTTGCTCGAAGCAATGGCATGTGGGCTCCCTGTGGCCGCATATAATGTTTCCGGTCCGAAAGATGTTATCGGCAAATCGAAAGCAGGAATCCTAAGAGAAGATCTGGCTGAAGCAGTACGAGGATTAGAATCACTTAGTGCATCGACTGCTATTAAACATGCAAAGAAGTTTTCTTGGGAAAAAGCATCAGAAAATTTTTTTTCTTACCTTCATATAGGATAAGACGTCGCTAACTATAGTTTTCATTAAGTGAATAACCTGCACTTCTTACAGTTCGTATAGGATCCTTTTTCACTTTACCCCTATTGAGCGCTCTTCGTAAACGCCCCACATGGACATCAACAGTTCTTTCCTCAACGTAGATCTGATTGCCCCAGACTTTATCTAACAATTGCTCCCTGTTAAATACTTGTCCTGGCCTCATTAGAAAAACTTCAAGTAACTTAAATTCCACAGGCCCTAATTTTATTTCCTTTTTACCTCTAAATACTCTTTTGTTATCACGGTTTAATTCAATGTCATGAAAATTTAAAGTGTCTGTAAAACTGTCTTCACTCACGCGTCTAAGAAGAGCTTTCGTTCGGGCAATTAATTCAGAGTTTGAAAAGGGCTTGGTTATATAGTCATCAGCTCCGGTGTCGAAAGCTCTCAATTTATCACTTTCTTCAGTTCGCGCTGTGAGCATTATGACAGGTATTTTTTTTAATTTCTTGGATGAACGTATTTGCCTTAATATTTCCGAACCAGATAGATTTGGAAGCATCCAATCCAAAATGACAAGGTCCGGTGTCTCATGCCTAACTAAGTCAATAGCGCTTTCACCATCAGAGCATTTAGTTACCTCGTAGCCTTCCTTAGAAAAATTGTATTCTATAATTTCTTGAATGTCCTTATCATCTTCAACAAGCAAAATTTTATGTTTCATTATTAAAAAAACCTCTATACAGGCAGGTTAACTTTTGGTCTTATTGCCACTAAATTCTCACCTGTTATTGCAAAGTGTGTCATTTCTCCAATATGAGTGGTATGATCTCCGATGCGCTCATAATTTTTTGCTATAATCATGAGGTGGGAACCAGAGGCCACTCGTTTTTTCTTTTTTAAATATACGAGAAGATTTTCAAAGAGATCAGTATACATTTGATCAATTTTATAATCATTTTTCCATACTTTTGTAGCTAACTTAATATCTTGATTGGTATATGAATTGATAGATCGAGTAAGCTGTTTTTTTACTTTTTCACCTAGCTCGAATATTTCTCTTCTTATGTCTATCTGGTATTCATCGCTTAGAAGTTGGGTGCGCTTTGCTATATTTTTGCAAAGATCACCGACCCTTTCAAAGGCTCCAGAAATCTTGATAGCCGAAAATAAAACCCGTAAATCATCGGCAACAGGTTGTCTCAAAGCAATTGCTTTTATCACGGACTCGTTGATTTCGTTTTCTAGAAAATCAAGTTTCTCGTCTAAAAGAACAGCCTTTTCAGCAAGTTGAACGTTATTATCCCTTATCGACAGATTCGTGTTATTTATTATCTGCTCACACAAGCCACCCATCTCCACGATTTTACTGTTAATATAAATGAGGTCTTCGTTATATGCTGATGAAATATGTAAAGTCATCCTATTTCCTTATCATCCAAATCGCCCGGTAATGTAGTCCTGTGTTTTTTGATTCTCGGGTTGAGTAAAAATTTTATCTGTGTCGTTATATTCAATTAAGTCTCCTAAATGAAAAAAGGCCGTTTTCTTTGATACACGTGCCGCTTGCTGCATTGAATGGGTTACAATAATTATGGTATAAGACTCACATAGTTCATTCATAAGTTCTTCGATTTTTGCAGTGGCGATCGGATCAAGTGCAGAACAGGGTTCATCCATGAGAATAACTTCAGGGCTAACGGCAATGGCTCTGGCAATACATATTCTCTGTTGCTGACCCCCTGAAAGCCCCGTTGCTTGATCATTTAACCGATCTTTGACTTCATCCATAAGTCCTGCTTTTTCCAAACTATTGTGGACTATATCTTTCAACTCGCTGTCATTACTAGCCAAGCCATGAATTCTTGGGCCATAGGCAATGTTGTCAAAAATAGATTTCGGAAACGGATTTGCCTTTTGAAAAACCATTCCAACGCGTGCTCTGAGTTCGACAGGATCTATGTCTGGCCCATAAATATCTTGTTCATCAAGATGTATACTCCCTTTTATTGAGCAATTCTCTATGACATCATTCATTCTATTTAGACAACGCAAAAAAGTTGATTTTCCACACCCAGAGGGACCAATTAGCGCCGTAACTATATTTTTTTCTATTTCAAGGCTTATATCTCTTATCGCTTTTTTGTCGCCGTAAGATACCTCAACTTTTTTTGTTCTAAATTTGCTAGTCATTATTTCACCATTTCTTCTCGAATTTTTTCCTCAATACAACGGCTAAGAGATTCATTGAGATTAAAAACGCCACTAAGAATAGTATAGCTAAAGAACTCCTTTCATAAAACGCTCTTTCTGCGCTGTCAGACCACATATATATTTGAACTGGCATGGCTGTGGCACTAGAGGTAAAGGTTGTTGGAATATCAATTATAAAGGCCACCATCCCAATCATTAAAAGAGGTGCTGTCTCGCCCAATGCTTGAGCCATACCTATAATTGTGCCCGTTAAAATGCCAGGGGTTGCTAGGGGTAATACATGATGTAGTGCTGCCTGCATTTTTGAAGCGCCCAGCCCCAAAGCAGCCTCTCGTATAGATGGAGGAATAGAGCGTATAGATGCTCTTGAGGCTATAATTATCGTAGGTAGCGTCATCAAACCTAACACAAGTCCACCGACAAGAGGTGCTGATCTAGGAAGACCAAACGTAGATAGAAAAACTGATAAACCAAGCAATCCAAATACTATAGATGGGACTGCCGCTAAGTTGTTAACATTTACTTCAATAAAGTCTGTTATCTTTCCAGGTTTTGCAAAATACTCGAGGTATATCGCGGCCATAACAGCCAGTGGAAGTGCAAACATTATCGTGACGAAAAGGGTTAAAGCTGAACCAATAACCGATCCGAGAATTCCAGCGCTCTCAGGCTCTCTGGAGTCAGCAGATGTGAAAAATGTTTTGTTAAATTTAAGTTTTGCAATATCTCTCTCCACCAAGCTATTTACCCATGCTATTTGCTTATTATTAATCCTTCTATCTTCCTCTGGAATATCAATGCTTAATCTACCTTTTAAATACTGATCTGCGTCGTCAGATAAATGAAGCCAAACTGACAAAGTATGAGAGCCACTACCAAGGGCTTTCTTTTTAATAATTTCCTTTAGATCATAGCCAGCATTAGCAGAGATAATTGCAAACAATTCTTTTTTTTCATCTCTATCTTTTACCTCTGGAAAAAATTCTCTTAATGCGCTTTGCACTAAACCATCCCAGTTAAAAAGATTCATCTTATTGTTGTCAGGAGCCCCACTGTCATCAACGAACTTTTCCGTGTTTACAGATATATCTAACTTAAAGTAGGCTTGCTGAAGTGCGCTATACCCATTAAGCCCTATCGATATAAGTAGCGTTGCAAGCATAATAAGAGCAAAACAAATGGAGGTAATACCATAGATCTTTAATCTGGTTTCACGGGCTCTTCTTGATTGTATACTTTTTCTAATCATATCTTTCAGCTAACCTCCGCGATATAGAAAGAGCAAAAATATTGAGTAACAGGGTAAAGAAGAAAAGTGCTAGCCCTAGGCCAAAGGCTGACAAGGTTTTAATATCATCAAACTCTGTATCTCCAGTAAGGAGTGAAACAATTTGAACTGTGACGGTTGTTACGGACTCTAATGGATTGACTGTCAAATTTGCGCTTAATCCCGCGGCCATTACAACAATCATTGTCTCTCCGATAGCACGACTAACGGCCAAGAGAACCGCGCCGACCAAACCAGGAATAGCAGCGGGCAGTATAACGATGTAAATTGTTTCAGCTTTTGTGGCACCAAGTCCCATTGAACCGTCTCGCAAGCTTTGCGGAACAGCTCTAATAACGTCGTCGGATAAAGAGGAAATAAACGGAATAATCATTATACCCATTACAGCACCAGCTGCTATAGCTGACTCAGATGAAACATCTAAACCCAGTGAAAAACCAATTTCCCGGAAAAATGGAGCGGCAGTCAAAGCAGCAAAATATCCATACACAACAGTTGGAATACCAGCTAAAATTTCCAAAGTTGGTTTTACGAAATCTCGAATTTTAGGCGTAGCAAACTCCGCAAGATATATTGCAGAGAAAAGGCCAATTGGGATAGCCACACACATTGCTATGAAAGAAATTAGTAATGTACCTAATAGCACAGGTATCATGCCAAATGAACCTTCAGCAGCCACTTGATCTGTTCTTATAGCTACATTTGGAGCCCAATGAAGTCCGAATATAAAATCAAAAAAATTATATAAATTAAAAAATCTCAACGCTTCAAAAAATAGACTTAATATAATGGCTACCGTTGTAAAAATAGCAATAACTGCTGAAGCGAAGAAAATATTAACTATAAATTTTTCAACCTGTTCCCTTGCGTTTGAGCCAGGTTTCTGTCTATAGGAAATAATCATTCCCAATAACGCAGCGCATAAAATAACCACTAATCCACGATAAAAGTGCAGTTGCTCGAAAGCTATTTTATAGTCCTTTGCGAGCATTATTATATTCTCTTCACCAGTGGAAATTTTTCCATTTGAGACATTAATAACTTTTGCCAAGATAAGACTTACAAAAGATTCATTAAATGTGGGATTTAATTCTTGAATTTTATTATAGAAAATTTGATCTATATAGTTTGGCCCACCGATTGTCAGAACCAATAATATTAGGAAAGAGGGTATGAAAGCCCAGAGGAAGGATTGTTGTCCATAGTGAGACGGAAGTGCTTTTGTACGATCGCTAAGTAATGCAGCTTTTCTAACTATACCGCTTTTTGCGTGATAATAAAAATATACAGATAACCCCAGAAGCACAAAAAAAACGAAACTTAGAGGAAGGGTCATTGAAGTGAAAAGCCTGTCTGGAGATTAACGTGCCATAAAGCCGATATGTTATCCGGCTTTATGGTCTAAGTAAATGGTTAAAAAACTATGGCTTTGGAATAAGGCCAGCAGCTTCTAAGGGGCTACCGCTCACTGCTAAGCTCATAAAATAGTCAGAAAACTCTTGAAGTCCTGGAACTACCCCAACGTGTTCTTTTTTAACATAAAAGAATAGTGGCCGAGAAACTTTGTACGAACTATCAGCAATTGTACCCATTGATGGAGCTACACCGTTTATGACAGAACCCTGAACCTTATCTTTATTTTGGTCGAGAAATGAATATCCGAAAATACCAAATCGATCCTGATTTGCAGCAAGCTTTTCTATAATCAGGTTGTCATTTTCTCCTGCCTCGGTAACAGCACCGTCTTCTCTTAGTGCAGAACAAAGGGCCTTGTACCCGTCATCACCTTTTTTAGGCATTTTATAAACCTTCTTGCAAGTATCGTGCATGACCAACTCTACGAAAGCATCTCGTGTGCCGGAAGATGGTGGAGGAGCCAAAACATCTATTTTAACACTCGGCAAGGACGGATTAATGTCGCTCCATCTCTTATAGCCATTGTCTACCATTTTCCCGTTAGACATTATTTTAGCTGACACAGCTTTGAAAATCTCTTCCTTAGTTAAAGAATACTTCTGTGCTTTATTGCTGTTTGAGAAAGTTATTCCATCAAAGCCGATCATATACTCAACCGGCGTTATACCGTTTGCAGTACAAGTCTCTTTTTCGCTTGATTTCATTGCCCTACTTGCATTGGTTACGTCTGGATGATCAAGACCGATCCCTGCACAAAATAGTTTCGCGCCCCCACCGGTACCCGTTGATTCTATAACTGGGGCTTTAAAGTCAGTGTTTTTCGCAAAACGCTCTGCAACGATGGTTGAAAATGGGAATACAGTTGAGGATCCAACGATCGATATTTGATCGCCTTCCCTAGCCATCAGCGAGCCAGTGCTTAAGACTGCCCCTACAACTGCAGCAGTAAAAATCTTTAAAATATTGTTCATTATTGACAACTCCTTTGTTAACTCAAAAGTCTAATTTCATCGAACAATGTCACTAGATCCTCACTTAAATGTGTCAAAAATATAAAAATTTTATGAATAAATAAGATATTGAAAACATAAATTTTTTTTAAATTTTTAATTTATTTTTTTTTTGTTTACCCAAATTCCCTTTTGGTAGCCAAGCAGTAAATTGACTGCCTTTGTCAAGTTTGGAATCAATCTGGAGTTTTCCGCGGTGTCTGATTAAAATATGCTTCACTATCGCCAATCCTAAACCAGTACCCTCTTTTTCAGCTTCAGAATTTGTGTTAGCTCTATAAAATCTCTCCGTAAGTCTAGGTAAATGTTCCGCAGAAATTCCACGCCCGTTATCCTCAATCACTATTCCAACCATACCTTTGTGTTTTTCTTTGGACAGAAAAATTTTTACTTCACATTCAGATCCTGAGTATTTAATAGCATTCTCTATTAAGTTTGAGAATAGTTGTCGCAATTGATCAACTTCCCCCATTATTGGCATCATTTTTTTAGAAATATTATTAACTAGTTTAACATTATTGTCTTGTGCGTATTGTTGTAAGCTCTGCGTTAAATCACTGATAAGTTCACTTAATGAGCAGACAGACGTAATAGGTTTAGTCTCTAGTATTTCCAATTTGGAAAGAGACATCAAATCTTTAATTAAAAGTTCCATTTTACCAGCCTGTTTGGCCATAAGATTTAAGAAAAGATCCTTTGCCTTCGGATCATTTTTTGCTGGCCCTTGCAATGTTTCGATAAAGCCTGTGATCGACGCTAATGGAGTTCTAAGCTCATGACTAGCGTTTGCAACAAAATCCGTCCGCATTTTTTCGGCTCTTATATGAGTTGAGTCATCTGTTAGTTGGATAAAAATGTCATTGAAATTGTTTGATATTTTATTTGATGATATGAAAAAAATATTTGCACTAAATTGACGAAATTGTGGGCTTTGAACTTCAAAAGACAGCTTTACCTGCTTATCTTTTTTTATTGCATTCTCAACAGCAGCTAAAAAAATAGGCGATCTGAAAACGTTCGAAATATGGGAGCCAGCATGAAAATCAGGGACTATTCCTTTAGCCTCTGAATTTATGAATGTTATTCTACCATTTCTGTCGATCAAAATATAGGGTGAAGGAAGAATGTTCAATAATCCTTTAATTACCCTGTAAGTGATCTTGGCATTATACGTATCTTGAATCTCTTCCTTGATAGCTTCCTGTTTCAATGCGTTAACATGGTGCTTTTCGCCTATTTGGCTAGACTTTAAATACATAAAAAATATTATCGAGCACATGAGAACCGTTGCAGGGAAAACCCAGATTGGATATCCTAAGCTCGCAAAAACCATTGTTAAACCAATTAGAATAGTAGAAAAAATGATATAATCTTTACGATTGTCTTTCATCTTAAAACCAACTCAGAACGTAAATTGTAGCTTACAGTGATTCATTTTTAAATCCAGATATCAAGTTTTTTTTGCCAAAATTGCAATAAAATAACTGGAACAAACTAAAAAGACCGTCGTAAAGAATAAGCAAAGGCTAAGCCCGCCCAACTGATAGCTAACTCCAGATAATAGTGTTCCAAAAAAGCGACCCACTGCGTTAGCTGAATAGTAAAAACCAACATCTTCGGATGCATTTTTTTTACTTGTTAACTTTAATATCAAATAAGAATGGATGCTTGAATTAATTGCAAAAAAACCTCCAAATATAAAAAGTAAAGTGATTATTATTACAATCAGCGTCACTGACAGAGTGTTATCAAAAACAAAAGTTAACAAAGTTAAAAATAAGGTAGGGAAAATTACAATAATGGACCAGCGAAAAGCACTAGATTCTATATTTAAATCAGTTTTTCTTTGAATAATTGCTGGCACTTGAGATTGTACGAAGCCATAAAAAATGACCCATAGAGCCATGAAGCTACCTACCAAAAGGAAAACAACTTTACCGTTTGATCCCGTAACAAACATAGTTGAAAACACTTCCAATAAAAACAAAGGAATTCCAATTACGAACCAAATGTCTCGTGCACCAAACAAGAAAATTCTCGACAAAGAAAGATAATTTATACTGGAAATGTCAGAAAAAAACTTTCCTTCTGATTGTACTCTATTTGATTTTGTATTTAATTCAGGCGTTTTTAACACTGGGTTCAACGCAATCATTAGAGCTATAAACAAAATGAAGGCAAGAATATATAAAGAGATTGAGAAGGGATGAATGGTAATCAAAAAAGCACCAACAAAAAAACCTAACCCTTTAACAGTATTTTTGGATCCTGTGAGCCAACTGACGTTCCTAAAAAGCTTCCCTTTAATATTTTCATTGCTTAGAAACTTTACGGCTGTCTTACTTCCTATTTTAGTCAAATCTTTAGCGACACCACAGAGACCTTGAAAAAAGATAAGGCAAAAAATCATAAACCATTCTGGGCTATTAATCGAAAGAAGGCCAAGTGATGTTAGGCTTAATACCTGCAGGCTAGTACCAGCTATCAAGAGGGTGGATAATCCAAAGCGACGACCAAAAATGCCAGCCATAAAATTTGTAATAACACCCATAAATTCGTAGAGTAGAAATATATAAGCGAGAGTAAAAGGAGAATAGCCTTTATCATGAAAATGCATTAGCACTAACATTCGTAAAGCACCATCGGTCAGCATCAAAAACCAATAAATAATCGATACATTTAAAAATGGATTGAATATCAACACGAGGAAAGCCTAGTCTCGGATTAATTTAGATAAGATGTCAACCATTCTACAGGCGTATCCCCATTCATTATCATACCAGGCATATATCTTAAGCTGGGTTTTATTTACGACCATAGTTGAAAGAGAGTCGATAATTGCTGAGTGGGGATTATTAACATAATCAGATGACACCAAGGGTTTTTCTTCATAAGATAAGATATCTCTCAAATAGGTATTTGAAGCTTCGTTAAAAAGTTGATTAATCTTATCAACTTCTACATTCTGTTTCATCTCAAAAACACAATCAGTCAATGATGCGTTCAAGAGAGGAACTCTTACAGCATGACCATTCAGCCTTCCTTTAAGCTCTGGATAAATTAATGAAATTGCCCTAGCTGAGCCCGTGGTCGTGGGGATTAATGAGTTAATTCCGGATCTCGATCGCCTTAAATTATTTTTTGGAGCATCAACAATAGTTTGAGAGTTTGTAATGTTATGGATAGTTGTAATTGACCCATGCTTTATTCCAATATTTTCTTCGAGAACTTTTACAATAGGCGCGAGGCAATTAGTGGTACAGCTTGCGGCTGTAAATATTTTATAAGCACTAGTGTCTATGGATTGATGATTTATTCCATAAACAATATTCTGGACATTGGATGATTCCATCGGGGCAGAAATTAATACGTATGATGCCTTTCTTTCGAAGTATGGCTCAAGTAATTTTTCTGATTTATTCACGCCAGTGCAATCTACTACCAGAAACTTTTCAGATTTAGGAAAACTAATACTCTCTATAGACCCCTCTGTCAACACAGCTATAGAATGATCTTTGTAATTAAGACAACCATTTTCAAAACAAAGGTCATCACCCCAAGTCCCATGAACGGTGTCATATCTTAAAAAATATTCTTGGTCAGAAGCAGACCCTGCTTTCTCATTCACCATTAAAATATTTTTATGGAGGTTCTCATCGCATAGTCTTCTAAAGACAAGCTTCCCAATTCTTCCTAACCCGTTAATAATTATTCTCATAATAGACCTCGGATAGACGTTACAAAAAAATTATGACAAAAATATGTAAGAAAATACAATTAATTGTCTATAGTTGAGGATAGAAAAATCACGGATTAAAAAAATGGAAAAGTTAAAAAAATTTTTTATTAATGGGACGTGGGTTAACCCAAGATCAGACGAAACAATGGCTGTGATAAGCCCATCGGATTTAAGACAAATCGGGACTGTGTCACTAGGAAATGAACAGGATGTCAATGATGCAGTTCAGTCGGCGAAAAAAGCATTTACAAGCTTTTCCAAAACGAAAAAGAAAGAAAGAATAGATCTCTTGAAGGATCTCAAGAGAATAACAGAGAGAAGGTTCGAAGATTTAGCCCAGGCCATGCGCGAAGAGATGGGTGCACCTATATCAATGGCACGATCTGCCCAAGCGGATGCAGCTGTAGGGCACTTGGAATCATTTATTGGTGCGCTGGCAGAGCTTAAGGAAAGAACACTTTTGGATAGTGGGGATATTCTTTTAAAAGAACCGGTAGGGATTTGTGGACTGATAACACCTTGGAACTGGCCTGTAAATCAAATCGCACTGAAGGTTATACCAGCTTTAGCAACTGGCTGTACCTGTATCTTGAAACCGTCAGAGTACACACCCTTATCTGCGATGGTTTATACCGAAATCATTGAGGAGGCCGGCTACCCAGCCGGTGTTTTTAATTTGGTTAACGGTGTCGGAGATACGGTGGGAAGGGTAATGTCAAAGCATCCAGAAATAGATATGATGTCTTTCACTGGATCGACAAGAGCTGGAATCATGGTAACCAAAGATTCTTCTGAGACCATTAAAAGAGTTACTTTGGAACTTGGTGGAAAATCACCTAACATTGTATTTTCGGATGCAAATCTAGAAAGGGATATAAAATATTCGATCAATGAGTGCATGTTCAATACGGGTCAATCTTGTGATGCACCGACGAGGCTACTAGTTGAACACTCTTGTTACGAAGAGGTTTTAAAAATAGCAAAGAAGTCAGCAGAAGAAATTTTAATCGGAGATCCAACTAAAGAGGGAGATCACATAGGGCCCTTATTTGATAAAATACAATTCGATCGAGTTCAAAATATGATTGATTTGGGAATAAAAGAAGGAGCCTCCGTCTTAACGGGAGGTTTAGGTAAGCCTCACGGTTTAGAAAAGGGTTGGTTTGTTAAACCAACAATTTTTTATAATGTTAGAAATACTATGAGGATCGCTAGAGAAGAAATTTTCGGACCAGTTTTAGTTATAATGCCATTCAAGAATGAGCAGGAAGCGATATCTATAGCAAATGACTCGCCCTATGGCTTAGCGGCCTATGTGCAAACGTCTGACATTAAAAAAGCAGAGCGTGTTAGTTCACAATTGAGAGTCGGGGCAGTTCACATAAATGGAGGTGGATACAATTATGGAACACCTTTTGGTGGATACAAACAATCCGGCAATGGCAGAGAGGGTGGTTTAATGGGTTTGGAGGATTATTTGGAAACTAAATCGTTACATGGGCTTTGATATGTATTTTGTCGACTTGCTAAATAGTATCTCAATAAAGCCGGCTATAACAATTGCAAGTGCTCCAAGCCATTGAATTAAAGTCATTCTTTCCTCTGGAAGTAAAATACTAGCCGTAACAACAGCAACTATGATCTCTGACATAAGGAGAATAGCTACGCGTCCAGGAAACAAAGTCTGTGAGACTTTAAAGACAACCATAAAGCTTGGCATAAATATAATTGTAGACCATAGAAAAACATAAGGGAAAAAATCAATTACAGTCTTTTTTGGTATTTCAGTCTGGCCGACGAAAAAAAATACCAATGCTAATGCGCCTGCACTGGTGAATGCATAAACGAAGAACGTTAGAGGAAATATTTTTATTCTTGGCGAGCGCTTCAACAATCCCGATCCAATAGCAAAAAGAAGGCCTGATAAAAAACCGAAAAAGTCACCTATCTTCAATGTAAAATTTGAAGTATCTTTATTTGATAGAAGCAAAAAAATCCCGAACAAAGCAAAAATAATTGCAATTGTCCGTCTGACGGTAAATCTCTCCGATAAAAAAATCGTGCCGAAAATAGTTCCCCAGATCGGGCTAAGATAAAACAAGAGGGTTGCCCTGACAACGGTAGTCTCTAAAATCGCGCCTGCGTAAAGCGTGAAAGCAAGTCCTATAGTAAGACCAGATAATAGAGTGGACCAATCTGTAAATTTAAATTGATTGATCTTGAAAAGTGCCATTGGGGATAGAACTAGAAGTGGGCAAGCATTTATAAAAAAGATACTCCAATAGCTATCCAATCCTGCCAATGACAGTTCCCTTATTGGTATCCAATAAAGACCCCATAAGCCTCCGCTAATTAAAAGCGCTAAGCTTAAAGATGTATCTGAGTATTTTGGCTCTACAGTGATTCTTTCAAGTATCATTAACAGCTTCTCAATGTTTTAGTGTCCCACAACCACTTAAAAGTTTTTTACAAACCTTTCCTAAAACAATCTATTCTGTAAAAAGAAAACAGTAAATTGAGAAAAAATGTTTATAGAGGATGAAAAAATTTTAACACCACAGGATTGGGTATTCCCAATACCAATAGCTTATGGACCTGGACGCATTTGGGAGGTAGGTGATTATTGCACAAAATATGGTATTTCAAATCCTTTAATTGTCACTGATAAAGGAAGCAAAAACCTATCATTTATAGATATTTTAAAAAAGGCTTTGAAAAAGAAAAATGTTTCTTTTGGTTTTTACAGCGGTATAGCGCCTAACCCAAATGATAAAGATTTAGAAATGGGGTGCGACCAGTTCTCAAAAGACAAACATGATGGGATAATAGCAATTGGTGGAGGCAGCGCATTGGATGGAGGTAAAGCCATTGGCTTGACTGTTAATAGTGGTAAAGATCTATGGAGATTTGACTACGAGAAAAATCCTCCCAAAATAGACAATAATAGTGTGTTCCCAAAGCTTATTACCATTCCGACAACAGCGGGTACTGGAGCGGAAACCGAAAGTACCGCGATGGTAACGCACTCAAAAAAACTAATGAAGTTCTGTGTTTGGCATCCTATGTACAAGCCCTGCCAAACAATATTAGATCCAATGGTAACACTGGATCTCCCTTTTAATTTAACCGCATGGACTGGATTGGATGCACTTACGCATGCAATTGAAGCGTATTTGGTTCCTGACTTTAACCCTATCTATGATGCAATGGCATTGGAGTCGTTACACCTCATATGGAAATATTTGCCAAGAGCATGTGATAATCTTAATGACTTGAACGCAAGATCGGGAATGCTTATAGGGTCATGTATGGCCGGTGTGTCATTTTTAAAGGGTCTGGGGTTGGTTCATGCAATATCTCACATGATTGGCGCGGAGTTTAACACTCATCACGGCTTGACCAATGCTATTATTTTGCCGACGGTCTTAGATTTCAACTTGGTGAATATGGGTGAAAAGACAAATAGAATAACCAAATCACTTGGTTTAAAGGAAGATACCCAGCATCATTTAATTTCATGTATTAAACAATTATTAACACAATTAGAAATCCCGGAGTCACTCTCAGAAATTGGAGTCCCTGATAGTTGTTCCAAAAGGATTGCAAAAAAAGCTATGTTTGACACAGCTACGTCAACAAATCCGGTTAAGGTGAGCGTTACCGACATTGAAAAATTAATAAACGCGTCAATTATTAGTTAAAGAATTCATATTTTTAACCTGTTATTTTTCTTTCACAAATATGAAATCATTCTGTCACTTTGCTGATCTAATTATGTGTTTAGAAAGTAAAATCATGCATCTACAAGTATCAAAACTTAAAAAAAAATTTGGTTCGACAGTCGCAATAAATAGCGTTTCTTTTGAATCTACTAAAAATGAGTTCATAGGTATCATCGGTCGTTCTGGCGCAGGAAAGTCAACGCTCCTCCGGGTTTTAAATAGACTGACTACTGAAACTGAAGGGAAAGTGTTTGCCGGGAGCATAAATATTCTGGAGCTCAAGGGTTCAGAGAAAAGGCAATGGCAATCTCAATGCGCAATGATTTTCCAGCAATTTAATTTAGTGCCTCGCTTGGACGTGATCACAAACGTCATATTGGGTCGCTTGTTCTACCAGTCTACCTTGCGGTCAACACTCAGATTTTTTACTAAAGAAGAGCGTTCGGATGCCCTTGATTTGATGAATCGTTTCGGTGTCGCTCCTACAGCTTTGCAAAGAGCAGAAACTTTATCTGGAGGTCAGCAACAGAGGGTAGCGATCTGTAGAGCGATGATGCAAAATCCAAAAATAATTTTAGCAGATGAGCCAATTGCATCCTTGGATCCATTAAACGCACGGCTAGTAATGGAAGCACTGCAATCAATTAATGCGAACGAAAAAATCAAAGTGATATGTAATTTGCACACTTTAGATACAGCAAGAACATATTGCGACAGGATTATTGGAATGCGGTCTGGAGAGATAGTATTTGACGGCAAGCCAAGTGAATTGAGCGATGCGAAAGCAAGAGAAATTTACGGTGTTGAGGCTGATGAGGCATTCGAAGCGTCAGTAACCTCAACGTCCTTAAATACAACCCACATAGGGATTGCAAGTTAATATTTAAAATTAGGAGGTCATGATGTTAATGAAGTTTTTTTTAGTATCTACTTTGTTTCTGTTTTTTGGAGCAACCTATGCTGAGCCTAATCCAAACTATAAGGGCCCAACATACGATCTAAGTAAAATACAACCAGAGTTTAGAATTGGCTTTTTAGGTGACGAAGCCGCACAAGATATAATTGCAAGGAACCAGTGCTTGCCACCGTACTTTGAAGCTGCGTATGGAGTTCCAGCAAAAATGTTTACGTTTACTGACTACGCTGGAACGATGGAGTCAATGCTAGGTGGTAATATAGATTATGCATGGTTTGGTGCATCGGGCTATGCCGGAATGTACTTAGCAGATCCTGATGCTGCCGTTCCAGTGTTGACAAGAATGCAACCAACTGGAGATACAGGCTATTATTCAATAATGGTAACTAGAAAAGACTCAGGGATAAACAATCTTGATGATATGAAAGGTAAAGTGCTCGGCTTTGCAGATCCGAATTCAACCTCAGGATACCTAATCCCATCAGTTGAATTACCTGACATTTACAATATAAATATGGCTGAATACTTCAAAGATACCCCTTTCATGGGAGGGCACGAAAATGGAGTGCTCGGCGTGTTGAACGGTGATGTGGATGCGGCAGTAACTTGGGTGTCAGGCGTCGGTGAATGGGACGAGGGCTACTCTTCAGGTAACTTAAGAAGAATGGTTGAAAAAGGTCTGCTTAATATGGACGATATAAAGCAAATATGGTCATCAAAGCTTATCCCGAACGGTCCAATGGTTATGCGAAAAGCTATACCAAAAGAAGCAAGAGACGTAATGGTTGGCATGAAGCAGTGGATTCACGAAAACGACCCGAAGTGTAGCGAAAATATTGCAAACGGTATAGTAAGAGCGTGGGTTCCTGTTGATCACTCCTTTTATGAGGTGGTTGTGAAGGCCAGAAAGGCTAAGCTCGAAGCTAAGAAGAAAAACTAAGTACTTCATAGTAATTATTTTATAATGTGCCCCAAAAAAAGGGGCACATTACTCCTTTTAAAAAAGAATTATTTTATGTCACAAAACGCAATAACAATCGAAAGTCTTGAAGAAAATCTAAAAGTTTTAGCAAGACAAAGAGCGATTTATTCGGTCCTCTTTATCGGTGCTATAATTTTCATAGTTGTGAGTGGTGTTGGTGTTGCAAATCAATATAATGCTGGAAGTTTTACAAGAGGAGTCGAGAATTTTTTTGACTACCCGGCGGATCTTTTCAGTGATGCCTTTGAGGCTGGTTGGGGATGGTTTGGTATAGTCTTAAGTTTTATCCCTGCTTTATTTGAGACTTTTTCCGCTGCAGTGTTTTCTACCGTAGTTGGTGCTTCAATCGCATTAATCCTATGTCCCTTGGCCACCATTAACCTTTCGCCAAATCAGGTTACCGTACAGATCGTAAGAAGGACCTTTGATATTCTCAGATCTTTTCCAGAGTTAGTTTTTGCGTTAATATTATTATATCTCATGGGAAAATCGATTGTTCCCGCCATTATAGCGGTAACTCTTCATACAATTGGAGCGATGGGTAAACTTTTTTCGGAAGCTATAGAAAATATTGATATGAAACCAGTAGATGGTCTCAAATCAGTGGGAGCTCGCTGGTACCAGATTATTTGCTTCGCTGTTTATCCTCAGGTATTACCTTTGGTTCTCTCCTACTCTCTTTTAAGATTGGAGATAAATGTCAGGGCCTCTACTATTTTAGGTTTTGTAGGAGCTGGGGGAATAGGAGCATATTTAACAGCATCACTTCAATGGAGATATGGAGATGAAGTATTAGCAATTATGTTTCTACTAGTGGCAACAATAACTGCTTTAGATTATTTTTCATCATATGTTCGACATAAGCTTATCGGGAAGATTTCAGCATGAGCATAGCGGTATATGATAGAGAGGTTTCTTTTCAAGAGATCTATCAAAGCGTTGAAAAAAAAGCATACTACCAGAAGTTGACTACCCTGGTGTCCATAGGAGCGATTCTATTATATTTTGTGTTTTCGATTATTCAGTTTGATTTAGGCAGTATATCGAGAAAATGGAGTCCAGAGAGAGCATCGCGATTATTTTTGGATACATACGCGCACAAAGACCATGTGGTAATGAACTGGAAGGACACTTCGAAAATATCTGTTAATTTTGAAGGAGATTATAGATATCAGTACCCTAGTTTCCCTGAGTGGTTAGAACGCATAGGAGATGGGAAAGACATCGCTATCCTTACCTTTAACAGTGGTAGCAAGGCAATCTTTAGAGACGATAAAATAATTTTCGAACAAAGTAAGAGTGAAGATAGAAAATTTATTTTTGGAATAGGTGACAACGGAAAGCCTTACGCAGAAGCTTATGATAACGATGGAAACGAAAAAGATCTTCCTAACTGGATAAGAGTTACTGAGTCAAAGGTAGAAGTAAGACCATCACTTTACGAGAGGATTCAAATTTATAAGAGAAAGGTGGAAGTACATAGATATGAATTCGGATGGAAGTATTTTTGGTTCGATTTTTTCAGCCCACTGAAAGATTATTCGCTTCCAGAGGCCTTATCGCTCATTTTTAGTAATGAAAGAATAGAACCTGACAAAACTAATTTTGAATTAGTTTTCTCTGAAATCAGTGATAACGAACAATGGATGCACGGTACAGTCCTGTTCTCAATCTTGGAAACATTGCTTATGGCTGTTTTGGGCACGCTTTTGGCGTCTTTGCTCGGTTTGCCGCTCGCATTTCTGGCAGCATATAATATAACACCCTTCAAATTTATTCGATTCTCGCTTCGTAGACTTTTTGATATGCTACGAGGAATAGACATGATCATTTGGTGCTTAATATTTGTAAGATCATTTGGCCCTGGTCTTTTCACAGGAATATTTGCGATAGCTTTCACCGATACAGGAACGTTGGGAAAGTTGATGTCGGAAGCAATAGAAAACGCTGATAATAAACAGCAGGAGGGTGTCAAATCTACTGGAGCGTCAACTATACTCCAGCATAGATTTGGTATTATTCCCCAGATAATGCCTGTTTTTATATCTCAGTCACTGTACTATCTGGAATCCAACACAAGAGGAGCGGTTATATTGGGTGCTATGGGCGCTGGAGGTATAGGCCTTCAACTTCTTGGGGCTATAAGAACGGGTAATGATTTTGAAAACGTTGGTTATATGGCAGTGTTAATTGTGCTACTGGTAACAGTCATGGATCAAATGTCAGCATTTTTGAGACGTTTTTTAATTGGAATAGAAAAAAATTAAAAGGAGGTTTGGATGAAGGTTTTACTGACATTTTTTGTGTTATTTTGTAGTGTCGCTCTCGGTTTCGGTCAGGAACAGAAGGCTGGCAATGAGGCCAGTAGAAATACAGAGGAAACGTTTCAAAAGATAATAGACCAATGTGATAATACAGAGATTTTAGTTCTTAGAGCAAAAATTAGACTTGAAATCAGTAGAGCTACTGAATCCGCTGGGAAAGACGCAATGGGAATGTTAGAAAGTGCATACAAAGTTTGTAGTGAAGGGCAAGTTGAAAAAGCTGTTGAAATGGCAAAAAATGCTTATGAAATTGCTCGACAAGGAGTTACGGATAAATTTGGTCAGGTGGGAGATAATGCGGTGACTGAAGTTCAAAAAAACAGTGAGGATAAAAAAGTTAATAAGGAAGAACAAAAACCTTGGTGGAAGTTTTGGTGAATTAGAATTTCAAGACCAAAGCATGACCCAAAATCTCTCAATCGAAAAACCGCTTATACACCAAGAGTGCAGCATAAAGAATAGCAACTTTGGACGCTTTGTAGAGATTGGAATGGGTACGCATCTTCTAAATGCTTTTGTCGGTGATTACTCTTACTGTGCAAGATATTGTGATTTTGCGAATGTTGAGATAGGGAAATTCTCTAATATAGCAAGCTTTGTTAGGATCGGTCCAACAGACCATCCTATGGATAAAGCATCTTTGCACCATTTTCTTTACCGCTCTAATGATTACTGGAAGGACCAGAAAGAGGATCACGCATTTTTTGCTGCCCGAGAAGCAAGAATGGCTAATGTTGGCCATGACACCTGGTTAGGCCATGGCTCAATTATTAAACCAGAAGTAATTATTGGACATGGCTCAATTATTGGAGCAGGAAGTGTTGTTACAAAAAATATTAAACCATATTCAATAGTGGCAGGAAATCCTGCAAGGCTTATAAGAATGCGATTTAACGATAAAGTTGTTGATCAACTTATGGAAATGTCTTGGTGGGATTGGGATCATGATACGATAGGTCAACGGTTAAAGGATTTTAGAGAACTTTCAGTAGAGAGCTTCATAGAGAAGTTTTCTTAAGCAGCGCTTAAACTACCCACGAGCTCATCAGACACAAAAAAAGGAATTCCCCTACAGAAGACAGCGACAATTTTTCTATTATCGGGGTTTAATATCAGTAAGTCAGCTCGGGCATTATCTACTAACTCTCCTCTATCAGCTAAATTTAAAAGCCTAGCTGGATTAGTCGAGATCATCTTATACGAGTTCTCAAATGACCTAACCTTCATATCAGCCATCTTCCATACCGACTCTAAGAGCGCTGGGTAGTAGTAATCAGAAACCAAGCAGTCAACTAGATCACTTTTAACTAATTTTATTGCATCTATGTTTCCAGCTTGTGATCCTCCTCTCATGATATTTGGTGCTCCCATTATGACACCGTTGTTATTTTTCTTTGCTGCCTCAGCCGCTTGCAAAGTTGTTGGAAATTCGCAGATGTAAGCCCCGAGTGAATTATAATACTCTCTGTCTGAAGGGCTATCGTCATCATGTGATCCAAGGGTAATGTTTCTTCTTTTCAGTTCTCCTGAGAGTTCTTCAAGAAACCCCTTAACTCTCACATTATTCTTCAAGTAACCCTTTACAATGTTTATATGTTGCTCGCCAGTTCTACCTGTTTGACCAGCCCAAGCCTCGATCCTCGGTTTATCGTTTTCCCACTTTTTAATTGCCTCAGGCAAATGGTTGTTAAAGACTAAGTAATCAATATTAAATTGATCTATAAGATCAATAAGATATTTTTTCTCGTCAATCAGGTGTGTTTCAAATCTTATTTGAAGCCGTAGATCGGGCAAAAAGTCATTTTTTAGTATTTTTAAAGACGTTAGCAATTCAGTAGTAAACTCAGGACTTCTGTATCCACCTTCCCAAGAATAGCATTGAGCTAAATAGGCAGTGGTAATTCCATTATATATTAATTCGTTACTTAAATTTTTGAGCGCTATTGTATGTTTTACCGGAGCGGAAGGTCTTGGGAATAAGTGGCGTTCGAAGCCATCCCCATGAATATCTATTATTCCGGGAAGAACGTAGAAATTCCCCATGTTATAATGCCTGTATTGGCTACTTTCCCTATCTAATTTAATTTTACCTTGTTCAATGGTTAAGCTTCCCTTTTGAAGTTTGCCATCAATTAAAACGTTAGAGCTAGAGAAAGAAAAATCTGAAAACATAGTGTCGGTGTACATTTAAATTATGACAAGAATGTTACAAAAAGTTTACAAAAATTTCTCAATTTTTAAGGTTACTTTCCTAATACTACTGATATCGTCATAGGATGACTTTGTGGAAGATTTTCATTACATTTCTTTCTTTAGGCTTTACATCCTTTGGAGGACCTACCGCCCATATAGGTTTTTTTAGAGAAAAGTTTGTAGAGCGGATGAAGATTATCGATGATATGAGATTCACGCATTTACTATCGATAACACAAGCATTGCCAGGACCAACTTCGAGTCAATTAGCATTAGCTATTGGGTTGCAGCAAGGAGGGATTATTAGTGGTCACCTAGCCTTATTAGCATTCAGCCTACCATCAACTTTTATAATGATTGCTTTTGCTCTATTTATATCCAACGATTTGGTGGTTTTAAGTTCCTTAACTATTGTTGGATTATCGTCCATCTCTATTCCTATCGTGGGGAAGGCGGTCTATTCAATGTTTAAGATGTTTTGTAATGATAACTTGGACAAAATAGGGTTTATAATTTTTTCCGGTATTTTAATTTTTACTAACTTATTACTATACCCTATCGCGATTCTTCTTATTGGCTGGATATATGGTGTGCTTTCAACCAATGACACTGTTAAAGGACCAAACTTTTCTAACCAGTTGAAAATAGGGAACAGTATACATTCTATTCTCTGTCTTTTTATTCTTGTGATTTTATTAATTTTTTCGAATGTTATCAGTTTAGAAGGCGTTCCTGCAATATGCCGGGACTTTTTCAATATGAGTTTTTTGGTTTTTGGAGGTGGTCACGTTGTGCTCCCGTTGTTAGAGGGTGTAGTTGTCCAGAATGGCTTTATATCTTCGGAAGATTTTATGCTTGGCTATGGAATGGCCCAAGCTATTCCTGGACCACTATTTTCTTTTGCTGCGTATCTTGGTGCTCTATTAGGCGACGTGTCAGATCAGAAAAAGCTCTTGTACTCATTAATTCTACTAATTTCTCTTTATGGCTCCACCTTACTTCTCGTAGCTCCTGCAATAAACTTTTGGAATGTTCTTCAAAGACATAGAATTTTTCTGCGGGGAATAAGGGGAGTAAATGTAGCTGTAACCTCAATTCTATTTGTAAGTTTTTTGGCTTTTGTTATACCATCGATAGCAACATCAGAAACATCGATTATTTTAATTCTAATTTCCTTCATCCTGATTTTTTATCTACAGATGTCACCTTGGCTATCTCTTATTTTTTTAGGCCTTA
>CACHJY010000001.1 GCA_902580265.1 uncultured Alphaproteobacteria bacterium | reverse complement strand
CTTTTAGAACATCTAACAGGTCTTGTAAGCCTTTTTCAAGATAGTTAGATGCGTTAACCAATTGTATGTTGAAACATGTATCAAGCACATCAGAAGACGTTAAACCTTGGTGAACAAATCTTGAGCTCTCTCCAATAAACTTTGAAAGATATGTAAGAAAAGCAATTACGTCGTGCTTTGTTATTTTTTCAATGGCATCAATTTCATCAATGTCATAATCTATACCGCTAGCTTTTAACACATTTTTCGTTGTTCCCTTAGGAATAAGGCCTATACTTTCCATAGCTTCGCAAGCATATGCTTCGATTTCGAACCAAATTCTATACTTTTCTTGCTGTGACCATACTTTTGTCATTTCTGGCCTAGAGTAACGCTTTATCATCTCTTAAATTTCACTGAAGCTATTATTTATAGTTATTAGTTATTAATGTAGAGTGCAACGAATTAATTGATTGCTTTTACTTTTTTAACTATTTTTTTGATATCTAACCTATCCATTCCAGCAGTATTAATAGAGTGCCAGTCTTTCATATAATTTCTTTGCCAAGTTCTTTGTCTTTTTGCAAATTGGCGTGTCTTAAGAGAAATATATTGGGATAGTTTTTCAAAACTTATTTCCCCATTTAAGTAACTAACTATATCTTCTGCACCTATTGCTTTTGCAAAAGGTAACTTTTTATCCCAACAAGTGTTATAGACCTTCTCTACTTCTTTAATAACGCCATGCTCCAACATATGATTGACCCTAGCGCTAATCCTATTAGCTAAACTCTCTTTTTTTAATTCAACCAATAATAATGTTGCGTTTGATACAGAAATTAATGGGGATCTATTCTTGCTTTGCCAATATAATATACTCTTGCCGGTTACTTCTAGCACTTCCCATGCTCTTTGAACTCTTCGTCTGTTATTTATATCTATTTTCTCTAAAATATCTGGATCATTTACATTTAAACCCTCTAAGAAAAAAGATAGATCACAGGAATTTGCAAAATTTCTGATCTCTTCTGGGATTTCTGGAATTTGTGACAAACCATTTAATAATGCGTTAAAATATAATCCCGTACCACCAACAAAAATAAACGTTTTTGAGTTATTTGAATATAGATCAAAAATATTTTTGACATCTTTGAGCCAATCTCCAACGCTATAATTAACGGTACATGAAACATGCCCATAAAGATCATGCATTGTTTTATTTTCTGTTGGGCGATCTGTAAGTATTTTCCAACAGTCATACACTTGTAGAGCATCGGCGTTGATTATCACAGGGTTTTCAAAATAATCAGAAAGCTCAATGGCAAAAGAAGATTTGCCCGAGGCTGTACAACCACTTATACAAATAAATTTGTGCATAGACCCAAACTAACTATTATTTGATAAGTTTAATACAGATACATAATTCATTTTATAGTCTCTTCCTTAAGTATCATTTTTCTATTCCAAGCGCCAAGATATATTGCTCCAGATGTTATTAGTGCTTGAACGAGAAATGCTGTAGATATAAGAGCAAAGTAATGATTAATGGAAGCTGTAAAGTATCTTGAAACAATGATACTACCCATTATAACGATTAGAAAACGAATAATTGCTGCGATAGCAGGCCAGAGAACTCTTCCTGCACCCTGAGATGCAAAATATAAACACAACCCACAAGCAAAAAAGATATAAAAAGGACCGACAATTTCTAGGTAAGTTTTGCAGACTACCTGAGCACTCTGATCAGATGTAAATGCATTAGACCAAAAACTAGGGTAGAAATAGGCACCGTACCCAATTAAACCAGCCGCAAAAGCACTGTAAAGAGTCGCTACCCATCCAATATTTAAAGCCCTTTTTAATTTATTAGCACCAATATTTATCCCTATTAAAGCAGTTGATGCTGCTCCAAAGCCAAAAACAATAGGAATAATAAGAAATTCGAGACGTGCTCCAACACCATAGCCTGCGAGAGTTTGAACACCAAAATTTGTCATGTAAGAGGTTATCACAACAACTGACCCCCAAGTGCAGAACGCATTTATTGACGCTAAAGATCCTAATTTAACAATAGAAATAATACTATGAGGATTAATAAACTTGATTGATATCTTTAGTTTTAATATGTCACTTTTGTACATAAGCCAAAATAGTAAACAAAAGGCAGCTATCCCATTTCCTATAATAATGGAAAGTGATGATCCTGCAATACCCATGCTTTTAATAGGGCCTATGCCAAATATGAATACTGCTCCCAATATTATTTGAACCAATGACCCAATCCCTAAGAGAAGTGCTGCAATAAACATGTTGCCTGTTGCTCTTACTACACCTGCCATACCATTTGCAATCCAGATTGTAAATGACCCAGCAAAGAGAACGTTGGAGTATTTCAAAACTTCTTCTAAAACTTCTTTGCTAGCCCCAAGTTTTACATAAATCACTTCACCAAACAGTAAAAAAATAATCGCAAACAGTATACCTAGACCAAATGTAAGTATTAGACCACTTAACGCAATCTCTTCCGCGGCCTGAACATCATTAGCGCCTAGCTTTTGTGCAACCAACCCAGTAATTGCACCACCTATTGTTCCTGCGGATAGCATTAAGAGCAAAAAGAGCATGGGAAAGCCCAAGGCCAAGCCGCCTAGGGGTATCACCCCAAGTTGTCCAATGTAGAAGCCTTCTATAATGAAAGTAATAATCCACATAGACATTGTGATCATATTCGGAATAGCTAGTTTAAAAACTATTAATCCAATATGCGCGCTGAGTAATTCCGACTTGTTTATCAATATATATTCCTTGAAGTTTTTAAAATAAACGCAGAATTTGTAACAATTGATTTAATGATATTCTAAATATAAACTTGAAAGACGTTACCTTCAATTAACTAATTTTTGGTCCAAATAAATATATAGTGAAAATTACATTTAAAAATTCATACCCAAAATGTCCAAAGGGAATGTCAGTAAATGAGTGGAAAGCTAGAGTTGACTTAGCTGCGATCTATAGATTAACTGACTACTACGGTTGGACAAGCGTTGTATATAACCATATAACCTTAAGAATTCCAGATACTGATACTTTTCTTATTAACCCCTTTGGACTTCGATATGACGAAATTAACGCATCTAATTTAATTAAGATTGATTTGGATGGAAATAAGTTAGACTCTGATGATTGGCCTATAAATCAGGCTGGATATAATATTCATTCTGCTATACATAAAGCAAGAAATAAAGACCTACATTGTGTTATGCATACCCATGAACCAATGAGTCAAACAATTGCTTCATTAAAAGTAAAGGTCATACCTATGTTTCAAGAGGCTTGCCAACTATATGAAAGAGTAGGTTATCATGATTTTGAAGGTATAATCCTAGACTCATCTGAAAAAAAGAGACTTATTAAATCTCTTGGTAAATTAAATCATACATTAGTTTTGAGAAATCATGGCTTAATTACTGCTGGACCAAGCGCTATTTGGGCGTTTATTAGGCATCAAGTATTTATTAGAAATGCCGAAATACAACTTAGAGCAATGAGTTCTGGTGGTAATATTATTAAAATTCCAAAAAAAGTTATGGTTCATACTAGAAAACAGTTCGAAGGCGGTGCGGCCCAAGGAGGAGCCGAAGTGAGACATCCTGAGTGGCCAGCTTATTGGAGATTGCTAGACAAGTTAGACTCTAGTTGGAAAAAATAAATTTTAAATTTGAAATATTTCTTCCATTAGATTAAAGCTCGGTTTTACTTCTTTGGTATAGTTTGAATATTCTCCAGGATATAGGATGCTGTTAATGTCTGCCGCTATTGATGCTCCTAGATTTACTTGAGTATCCTCGATAGCGATGGCCTCGCATGGACTAACCCCAATTTTTTTGAGAGCGTTGCGATAAATTTCAGGGTTTGGTTTCGGATTTAAGCAGTCTTTAGATGTCGTAATGATATCAAAATCGTTAAAGTTTACTTTATCTCCAAGAGCTTTAGATAACGACTTTATATTTTTCTCTGAAGTTGTTGTTATTAAACCTATTTTCAAATCACTTGCTTTGCTATGGTGAAACACTTCAACAAACTCCATGCGTGATATATCTTCTTTTTCTATAAGTTCTGTATAAATCTCTTCCTTTAAACTATGAATTTTATTAACTTCTTCTTCTGATATATTTGGTATCGTGAAATTCTTGATCCTTTCTTTTCCCCCTGGGGATTTAAGCATTTCGCAATAGTTTGCAACGTTCCAGTAACAATCAATATTTAATCTTTTAAAAGCTAAATTATAGCTTTGTCTTTGTATTTCGGATGTTTCTGCAATTGTTCCTATAGACCCAAAAAAGACCGCTTTTAAGTTTTTATTCAATCCATACCTCCACTAAATTTTATGCCCTTTAACTAACGTTTCTATTTGATATCCCATGACGCCTGGAATGCTTTTTTTAATTTTTCAATATTAAAATCTTTTTGTCTCGCTGCTTGCAAAATTGGAACCTCTTTCTTTAAAACAAGCTCCAATGCATGAGGTAATGCATCCAAATGCTTTTTTGGTACTGTCATAGCACCATGTCGGTCAGCATGTATAAAGTCTCCAGGCATTATTTCTAGTCCTAAGATATTTACAGATGTATTTAACGCAATTAGGTGTACAAAAGCATGACTGGGCCCTGTACTTCCAGCAATAACTTGATACCCAGTATCCAGCATTCCTAAATCTCTTAAAAGTCCATTAGTAACTGTGCCTTTAATTTTCAATCCCTTATGTACAGCAACATTAAGCTCCCCCCAAAAGGCGCCAATACAGTTAGGAAAGTCTGTATCCTCTATAACAACCACAGGGTTTTTTTCGTTTTTTATGATATATTCATAATATTCCATGCGAATATCGTTAATTTCTTTTTGAGATATTAGTGGGGGCGAAGAGGCACGTATTTTTGCCGTTTTTGCAAAACCAACAATGGGTTGATTAGAATCTTGTGCTGTTACCATCGAACTTTTAGTAAATCCCGTGGCTGATCTAGTCCCCAAGATAACGTCCATTGCATTACACATTGTTGGCGTATCGTATTTAGAGGTTATTTTAATAAGTTGATCAATATTCATTATCTATTCTCTACTCAATTTTCTTTCACCATCAAGGCGATATGTTCATGGTTCTGTCTAATATGTCGACATCCTGCATCTTCCAAAAATGAAGAAGGTCTATGAATATCCAGTTTTCTTTGAGCTTTTCTCCTTCTCTCCTGTAAATATCAATTACCCGCATATCTCCTCTTTTCCCTGTGGATGGCATCCCCATAAATCCACCTGAATGAACCAATGAAAGATTTGGCCAACCAAAAAATCCTCCAAAAAATCCCTCTGTTATCCTACAAATATGCCCATTAAACTTGCGTTGCTTGAAACTTTCTCTGAATGGTCCGGAGTGTTGCTCTGCATATCTTTCGATAGTATAGGTGGCACCTATACCTGTCGGCCCCCACCATAACATATCTCGGTCCCAGTTTTTTTTAAGCTCCTCAATTAATGAACCTCTATCAGTTGATTTCCAAACCTTTAAGTCATCTATCATATCTTCAATAACTTTTTTGGTTTTTATTGTTTCTGCCGCATCTTGCTCGTCATATAATAAACCATCATGTGATGACGGACCGGGTTGAACAAGATTAGCCCCTGTTTGATAATGGAACAGGGATACCCCTGCTTGTGACATAAAGTGGGGAATATCAAAAAACATTGCCGTTTCCACGATTTTATTTGAAACAATTTTGTTGAATTCTGCATATCGCAGAAAGATCAGTTTTTTATTTGGCGATATTTTTAGCCATGGTTTATCAAAAAGGCCCATCAAGTGGCCCATTGACGCAACCCAAATACCTTCGTTGCCAGAAATAGTATTGTTTCCTGCGAAAAAAATATCCATTCTTCTTGTAAGACTAGACAAACTGGATTTTAAGGGGTTCCAGAAAAGCTCACATACAGATCCACACCCATTTATTTCATTAAAAGGATGAAAACCACGCCAGACGAGGTCATTTGAACAATATCTCAAAAAAACCTCTTTCGTATTTTCTATATTGGACTTTTGTAGTGCTTCATAAAACTCTAGCACCAAGTTTTTTTCAGTTAGAAAACTCACCAACTTCTTCTTTAATAAATCATTGTCACGGGTTTCTTATCTTCCTCGTTGTGTCACATTGAAGCAAATAACAAAAGTACTTGCTAGAATCTTAATTAATATACTAACATTTTAATATCTACTTGCAAACGTATGCAATAAGTTTATTTTGGAAACTTAAATGGCTGAAATTCAACTTAAAAAACTTACCAAACGTTGGGGTAATTTTACAGCAGTAGACAATTTTAATTTAACAATAGCTGATAAAGAATTTCTCGTATTATTAGGGCCATCAGGTTGTGGAAAAACGACAACAATGAGAATGATTGCTGGCTTAGAAGATGCAACTGACGGTGAAATTTTAGTAGATGGCAAAAAAATAAATGGCCTTGAGCCAAAGGATCGTGATGTCGCGATGGTATTTCAGAGTTATGCACTTTACCCAAATATGAATGTGTATGACAACATAAGGTTTCCACTCAAGGTGAGGGGAATAGATAAATCTACGCATAATGAAAAAGTAATGCGTGCCATTAAAATGGTGGAATTAGAGAATTTTCTTCATCGTAAGCCTGCTGAATTATCAGGAGGTCAGAGGCAGAGGGTAGCTTTAGCGCGTGCTATCGTAAGAGAGCCAAACGTTTTTTTAATGGATGAGCCTCTATCAAATCTTGATGCCAAGTTACGAGTATCTACACGCGCTCAGATCAAAAACCTGAGCCATGAACTTGCCGTAACGACAGTCTATGTAACGCATGACCAAGTTGAGGCTATGACACTTGCAGACAGAGTGGTCGTTATGAAAGAGGGAATTATTCAGCAGGTAGGTAGTCCTACCGAGATATATGATAACCCCGCCAACGCTTTTGTAGCAAGCTTTATAGGGTCTCCTGCCATGAATTTAATTGACGGAGAGGTTATTAATAAAAAGTTCACTGCTGATTTGACTTCAGTGAGCGGATTAAATGTAGAAAACTCAAAAGTCACGTTAGGTTTTAGAGCCGAAGACGCAAGCGTTGTGAAAAGTGGCGGTCAAATAAATGCTCCAATTTACACGTTAGAAATCTTAGGTGATGCGACTATGGTTACGGTTAAGATAGGGCAATCATTGGTAAGCATAAAAACAGAAAAAGATTACAGAGCGAATATTGAGGATTATGTTTCAATTCATATTCCATCAAAGAAATGTCACCTGTTTGATCATAAAACGGGGGATCGACTTGGGAGATAATTTTTCCCATAATTTCTCGAGAAATCGAGACAAACCTAGTGCTTTTAATATGAAGCACAAAACTATCATGGAGTTTTATTATGATTAAAAATATTATGCGGTTGGCTGTAGCATGCGCTATAGCCGTTTTTGCTGCCCCTATTTTTGCTGATGGTCACGGATGTAAAATATCAGCAAGGGTAAGCATTGTAGGTAACGAGTTTCCAGCAATCCACGCAGTTGCCGATGGTGCAAAGGCATGTAAAGGATCAGAGGTTAAAGCTAACTTGACAGCTGATCACCAAAAAATAAATGTTGCTGGTATGAGTGGTAACCCTGCGGAGTATACGTCTGCGATTATAGCCAATTCATCAATAGTTGCGTTAATGAATAATGATGTGATTAGACCATTAGATGATCTTGTTGCGAAACATGGAAAAAGCTTAAAGAAAAACCAGCTTATCACAATTAATGGTAAAGTTATGGCCGTTGCTTTTATGGCAAATGCACAACATTTGGTTTATCGTTCAGATATTTTAGAAAAAGCTGGCATATCAGCTCCAAAAACCTATGAAGAAATGCTTTCCGGAGCAAAAATCATAAAAGATAAAGGTTTAATGGATTATCCTTTAGGAGGTGCTTATAAAGCTGGTTGGAATTTAGCTCAGGAATTCACAAATATGTATATCGGTCATGGAGGTGAATTTTTTAAGCCGGGTTCAGCTGAAGTGTCAATTAATAATGCAAAAGGAGTAGCTACACTTGAGATGTTAAAAGCTCTTTCCGCATATATGAACCCAGATTTCTTGACACATGACTCAAACGCGACCTCAGCGGAGTGGAAAGCTGGTAATGTAGCTATGATGAACATGTGGGGATCAAGAATGGGTCCTTTAATGGATCCTGAGCAGTCAACTCCAACGGTAGTAAAAACAACTACACTAGGAGACCCTATGACTGTTGGAGGAGGGTCAACTCCTGCAACAACACTTTGGTGGGACGGTTGGACTGTTGCTAAAAACATCTCAGATGCAGATGCTGAAGCTACGTTTATAGCAATGATGAATGGTATAAATCCTAAAAGATTAGACGATAAAATGATGCCATTAGCAGTTTGGCTGATCGAAGGATTTAAGCCTGGTCCAGCAAATGTAGGCGTCGCTGCTGCAGCAAGAATGAATGCAATTCCATATCCTATGCTACCTTATCAAGGACTTCTACACTCAGCTCTTGGTAGTGAAATTGTAGACTTTATGCAAGGTAAAGAAGATGCAGCCACTGCTCTTGCAGACGTTGAAGCTGCTTATACCGCAGCCGCAAAAGAGAAGGGGTTCCTTAACTAAATGCGATCTTGTATTAGGGAAGGTTGATGCTTCCCTGATACTCTTTTGGTTCCAGAGCTTATTTAATGAAACATAAAACTTTTTTTTGGTTCTTTTTGCCTACAGCATCTGCAATGCTACTTTTTATTGCTTTGCCAATTCTTTCAATTGTCATTCAGTCATTATTTACCCCTCATGATGCTGTAATTATCGTTACAGAGAATTGTGATCCTTTTGGTTGCAAGCAAGAAACGACTATTGATCAAGAAGCAACAAGAGATCTAAGGAAATCCGAACCATTAGGAAAGTTCGTTGGTTTAGAAATTTATAAGGACAGAGGCCATCTTGCGGTAAACGAAATAAAAGAAATATGGGTAGAGTCCAATAATTTCACAGAATTTAGGAATAATATTGGGAACTTACCTTTTTATAGAGCCATGGCTTTTACCTTGACATTCACATTCACAGTGACACCGTTAATGCTCGTTTTTGGATTTATTATTGCACTGGCTGTGAATTCTCTTCATCAGAATTTAAAGGGGTTAACTATCTTTTTCTCCCTTCTTCCAATGATTGTCTCTCCTTTGATAGGGTCTCTTGTCTTATTTTGGATGATAGACAGTAGAGGAATAATTGGTGAAGCATTGCAATATGTATTTGAAGATCCTGATTTATCTCTAAAGGCATCCACTGGTCTAACTTGGGTTATGTTGATAGTTTATGGCGTTTGGCATGCTGCTCCTTTTTCATTCGTTGTCTTTTATGCAGGATTACAAACATTACCGATGGACACTATAGAAAGCGCTAAAATTGATGGTGCGTCAAGGTTACAACAAGTTTGGTATGTAGTGATACCTCATCTAATGCCACTGATTACTTTTGTAGCATTGATGCAATTAATGGATAATTTTAGAGTCTTTGAACCTATAGTTGGCTTTAGTGCTGAAGCACATGCGCAATCTCTTTCATGGTTTATTTTCAATGACTTAGGAGGAGAAACTAGATTACTTTCGTCTGCAGCAACATCTTCTGTTTTAACAATAATAGGTGTCTCTATTCTATTATTTCCTGTTTTGATTAGGACTTGGCGTGATTTCAACGAAAAGAGTGCAAAATGATAAATCACTCTCTTAAACTTCCTATCTCACTCAAAGTTTCCATATCGATATTTATTGTTTTTTGGCTAATTATTGCGGCTTTTCCGTTCATTTGGACTCTTTGGGGATCTTTTAAGATAGAGGCCGACTTCTTTTCAAAAGCAGATTGGATGAACGCCTTATTTGCACCACGTACTATTGCCGAGAAAGGTGGGGCCTTTACGGGGGATGGTTATTATGGAGCTTGGGTACAAGAAAACTTTTGGCAAGCGGTCATAAATACAACTCTAGTATGCTTCTTTGTAGTAGGGACGTCTTTAACAATCGGGACACTGGGCGGGTATGCACTTTCAAGATCATCTTACAAGTATACCTTTTGGCTGTTGATAACAGCTCTTATTTTTAGAGCTATGCCTCCGATAACGTTAGTAGCTGGCTATTTGCTACCATTTTATGAGTGGAATTTGTGGGGACATTTAGCAACCACAGTGATAGTCTTGGTAGCCATCAATCAACCTTTTACGTTATGGATGCTGCATAGTTTTTTTCAAAAAATTCCCAAAGAATTAGATGAAAGTGCAAAAGTAGACGGATGTACGCAGTTTCAGGCTTTTAGGCATGTTATTATACCTGTTATGTGGCCTGGTGTTATTACAACAGGACTGTTTAGCTTTTTATTGGCTTACAATGATTTTGCTATAACATCTATGCTCTTATCACAAAACAACCAAACCATGGTGCCAAAGATAGCTAGTTTTATGGGAACTACACAAACTGAGGGAAATGTAATGTTTGCTGTAGCAGCAGTTGTTTCGACTACTGCACCCTTATTTATTATGGTCATGTTTTTTCAAAGGCAGATTGTAAGTGGACTAACTGCCGGAGCAGTTAAGGGATAAATTTTGAGAAAGAAATAATTGAAGAAAATTTTTTTATTAATTTAAAAGGTAGAGGTTTCAAAAATGGCGGTTAGAAAAATTAAAAATAGTAAATCAGAGGGTGAAAAGCTTGAAGAGGATATTAACGTAAGGACTGTGGTCGAAAAAACATTGAAAGAAGTTGAAGTGAAAGGAGATAAAGCTGTTCGTGAGCTTTCAAAAAAGTTTGATAACTTTGACCGACCAAACTTTTTGCTAACGGTATCCGAAATTGACGCTGCAATACAAAAAGTTTCTACACGTGATATGGAAGATATCAAATTTGCTCAAAATCAGATTAGAAGGTTTGCGAAAGAGCAGATGAATAGTATGAGTGATGTAGAGGTCGAAACTTTGCCGGGAGTAATTTTAGGCCATAAAAATATCCCAGTGCAGTCAGTAGGGTGTTATGTTCCTGGAGGCAAGTTTCCAATGGTTGCCTCTGCACACATGTCAGTTTTAACAGCTTCAGTTGCAGGCGTGCCACGTATTATCTCTTCCGCGCCGCCTGTAAATGGAGAACCTCATCCGGCAATCGTTGCAGCAATGAAAATGGGAGGAGCCAACGAAATATACGTGCTAGGTGGTATTCAAGCTGTCGCAGCCATGGCCATCGGCACTGAAACGATTAAGTCAGTCGATATGCTGGTTGGACCTGGAAATGCATTCGTTGCTGAAGCAAAACGGCAGTTATTTGGTCGGGTGGGAATTGATCTTTTTGCTGGACCCACTGAAACAATGGTTATCGCAGACGAAACTGTTGACGCTGAAATGTGTGCCACCGATCTTCTCGGTCAGGCAGAACATGGATATAATTCCCCGGCTTGCTTGATAACTAACTCAGAGAGCTTAGCAAACGAAACCATTAAAGAAATTGAAAGACTTTTAAAAATTTTACCAACATCTGATACTGCCAGTGCCAGCTGGAGGGACTATGGTGATATAGTGGTATGTGACACTCACGAAGAGATGTTGTCTGTTGCAAACGAAATGGCCTATGAACATGTACAAGTAATGACTGATAGAGACGATTGGTATTTAGAGCATATGCATTCCTACGGTGCATTGTTCTTAGGTCAAAGAACTAATGTAGCGAACGGAGATAAAGTGATTGGCACCAATCATACCCTTCCTACAAAAAAAGCAGGTAGATATACTGGGGGCTTATGGGTAGGTAAATTCTTGAAAACGCATAGCTATCAAAAAATTCTGACAGATGAAGCTGCTACAAAGATTGGTGAGTATGGGTCGCGTCTATGCGTTCTTGAAGGGTTTATTGGGCATGCAGAACAGTGTAACTTGAGGGTAAGGCGCTTTGGAGGGAAAAATATTCCTTATGGGGGTTCAGCAGATTAATGAGTGTTAGTAAATCTGAAAAACTTAAAGATCATATCTCTCCTTTTTTATCTGCCATGAGGGATTTTTCAGATCAGTCTGTTCAAGAAGAACTTGAAAAAATACTAGTTCCAGAATGTCAAATTAAGATGTGTTATCCTTTTGGAACGATAAAAGGGAAAGAAAATTATTTCGGTACTACGTATAAGCCTCTTTTAAGAGCATTTCCAAATCTTGAAAGAAGAGATCTCATCATTTTAGCTGGTGAAACTCCAGAAGGAACCGACTGGGTTGCCTGTATGGGAAACTATTTTGGGACCTTTGTATCTTCTTTTTTAGATATTTTACCGACAGGACAACACGCTCACATGCGGTTTCATGAGTTTTACAGATTTGATAAAGAAAAAATAGTTGAGATTCAAGCCATATGGGACTTACCAGAGCTAATGATGCAATCAAACTCATGGCCGATGGCTCCACAGCTGGGGAAGTTTATGTGCACTCCTGGTCCAATATCTGGAGATGGTTTATATGCCAGAGGCGACGGAAACACAAGTATGTTGAAAATTAAAAATATGCTTACAGATTTGTGTAAGCACCCGTCTGACCCAAACCCAAAAGCAATGAAACTTGAAAAATATTGGCATCCTCAGTTCAATTGGTATGGTCCTGCCGGAATTGGAACTTGCAGAGGAATTTCAGGGTTTAGAAATTGGCATCAAATACCATTTCTAAATGCAATGCCAGATCGAACGGTAGATGACAAGTCAAACTTCCATTCAAAATGGAAAGCCGATACACACTGGATTGCAGAGGGGTTGTATGTATGTGAAACCGGCTGGCCAAATATGCATATGCAATTAAATTTCGACGGATGGTTGGGAATTGCACCAGTTAATAAAGAAATATTTTTACGTAGTCTGGACTTTTGGAAGTTAGGAGAGGACGGTTTAATTAGGGAAAACTGGGTTTTAGTTGATCTTTTGGATATGTATGATCAGATCGGAATAAATGTTTTTCAAAGGCTTAGGGAATTAAACAAATCGAGATCACCTAGCGATATTAACATTGATGAGAACTACCAATGAATTTACCTAGCACACCCACATTTTCGTTAAAAAATAAACGTGCTCTTATTGCAGGTGCCTCTTCTGGGATTGGATTAGCAAGTGCAGTTGCTCTTGCTGAATATGGTGCTTCTATAACAATTGCTGCAAGAAGGTCACAGAAATTAGAAGAACTAAGCGCCTCTTTAAAAGATAAGGGAATTTCTACCGAGTTAGTAGAGTTAGATGTTTCAAAGACTAATAGAACACTTGAAATTATCAACCATTTAGATCCTTTTGATATTTTAGTTAATTCGGCTGGAATTGCTAAACATTCTCTTTCTTTTGAAACTAAGGAAGCTGATTTTGATAATGTAATGAGCGTTAATTTAAAAGGTGCCTATTTTCTTACTATGGCAGTAGCAAGGAGGTTAATGTCGGCAAATAAAAGTGGTTCATTAATTAATATTTCATCACAAATGGGACTGGTTGGAGGGCAAGAGCGTGCCGTATATAGCGCTTCTAAACATGCTGTAGAAGGATTTACTAAATCGATTGCCATTGAATTAGGAGGCTCTAACATAAGAGTTAACACAATATGTCCGACTTTTATACTAACTGATTTGACTAAACCCACCTTTGATGACCCAAAAAAACTCTCTTGGATTAAAAGTAAAATTAAATTGGGGCGAGTTGGAAAAGTTGAAGATATTATGGGAGCAGTAGTTTTCTTAGCTTCTGATGCATCTGCATTAATTACTGGAAGCTCTCTAGTAATAGATGGGGGTTGGACAGCAGAATGAAGAACTCAAAAGTAACATCTGCTGACGTAGCCGAGCTTGCTGGAGTTTCCCAATCGGCTGTAAGTAGGGTATTTACCCCCGGGGCATCGGTCTCTATTAAAACAACCACAAAGGTAAAAGAAGCAGCTTTAAGCCTGGGATATCGACCCAACTCAATTGCTAGAGCTATGGTATCTGGCAAAAGTCGTATGATCGGTGTAGTCGTAGCATACTTAGAAAACCAGTTCTATCCTGAAGCGCTAGAACGCCTCTCGAATTGTCTGCAGGAAAAAGGATATCACGTGTTGATTTTTATGGCGGGTAAAGACAGGCAGAGTATAGATAACGTAATCGAAGAAATCTTGGACTATCAAGTAGATGGAATAATTGCTGCATCAGTATCAATGTCCTCTGGTCTATCTGAAAGATGCCGTAATGCTGGCATACCCATGGTTCTATTTAATAGAGCTCAAGACGAACCAAATATGTCAGCCATCACTTCTGATAACATAGAAGGTGGCAAAAAAATTGCAAAATTCTTAATTAGTTCTGGTCACAGGAAGATTAGTTACATCGCAGGATGGGAAGGTGCCTCTACTCAAAGAGACCGTGAGGCTGGTTTTATCTCTATACTTAACGATGCTGGACTATCTTTACATAGTAGGAAAGTAGGTAATTTTGTGCTTGAAGAGTCTAGAGAAGCTACAAGATCAATGTTCTTGAACAATCCTCCTGAGGCGGTATTTGTAGCTAACGATCATATGGCCTTTGCGGTTATGGATACCCTTAGACATGAACTTGGACTAAAAATCCCTGACGATGTATCAGTTGTAGGTTACGACGACGTACCGGCTGCATCTTGGCCTTCATATTTACTAACAACTGTCCAACAGCCAGTAAATATTATGGTTAGAGAGACTGTAGAGATACTAATTGAAAAAATTGAAAATCCCGAGGCGAGACCTCAAAAAATTAAGGTTGACGGACCGCTTATTTTAAGAAAATCAGCCAAAATTCATAAAGGAAATTAATAATGAAGGGCTTTGCAGATAAATGGAAAGATTTACCAGACTATATATTAGGAATTACTAAAGAAATTTGGGAAGATAGGGGCATTGATACATTAAATCATTATTACACTAAAGATATAACCATGCGTTTTCCTGAAGGCATTTCGATTGGCAATCAAAATACAATTAATGGAACCTTAGCAACTTTATCTGAATTTCCAGATAGACAATTAACGGGTGAAGATGTGATTTGGAGTGGAGATGATGAAACTGGCTTTTTATCTTCACACCGCTTATTAACAATGGGAACTCACCTAGGTAACGGCTATTTTGGTAAAGCAACTGGTAAGCGTTTTGTAATAAGAGCAATTGCAGATTGTTCCGCTATAAATAATCAGATAAATGATGAATGGTTAATCAGAGATACAGCTGGGATTGTTAAACAATTAGGCATGGACCCCAAAAAATTTGCTATAGACTTAATTGAAAGAGAGGGGGGTCCAGAAAATTGTATCAAGCCCTTTTCTCCATCAATAGATGTTAAGGGTCCTTATACAGGCTCTGGTAATGATAATGAGTGGGGCCAGAAGTTAAGTGAAATTCTTACTGGAATAATGCAAAAAAACTACTCTATTATCCAAAAAGAATATGATCGAGCAGTTCAAACCGAACACCCTGGAAGCACTACGGTTCATTCCTGGGCTGATACTGAATTTTTATGGATGGGGCTGAGATCGTCTTTTCCAAACGCAACATTTAAACTAGAGCATGTTATTGGCAGGGAAGACCCTATGCTTTCGCCAAGATCGGCTGTTCGTTGGAGTTTAAGTGGTAAACACGAAGGTTGGGGTATGTTCGACGAACCCAGTGGTGCGGAGGTATACATTATGGGGTTTACCCATGCTGAATTTGGTCCCTATGGATTAAGAAAGGAATTTACTCTTTTTGATCCAGTTTCAATTTGGAAACAAATTTATATGCAAAAATAAATTTTATATTGTTACAAATAAAGGAAAACTTATGTCTCAGTTAGATATCGAAAGCAGAATTATACGTTATGGTGAACTTATACCTTGCAAAACAGCCTTTATCGATGCCCATACACCTGGATCTGACCAAAAGGAAAACTTCACTATTATAGGTGCGGGTGTTTCCGAGAGCCCAGATCAACATGTCCATCTTACTCTTCCTCATGGATTTAATATTGGGGCTGCCGGGCAACCACCAAAATGTAGGAATTCGCTCCATAGTCACAGAACTGCTGAGGTTTTTTTTGTGTTGAAGGGAAGATGGCGCTTTTTTTGGGGTCGTTGGGGTACTGCGGGTGAGGTTATTCTTCAAGAAGGAGACATTATTAATATTCCAACAGGGATTTTTAGAGGTTTTGAAAATATAGGGAATGACTATGGGATGATTATGGCAATTTTAGGGGGTGATGATGCCGGAGGAGGCGTCATTTGGGCTCCACAAGTTTTAGAGGACGCTAAAAATCATGGGCTTGTACTGTCCGAAAAAGGTAAACTCTATAACACAAAAAAAGGTGAAAACTTACCTGATAATATTAAACCAATGCCTTCACTAACAGAGAAAGAGTTGTCTGAATTTCCAGAGCTAAAAGGGGATGATATTATTGCCAATCATGTTGCAAGATATTTAGACCTTTTATCTTTATCTAAAGATAATCCTGCTAGAGTTATTGGTAAAAAAGCTAAACTGGTAGACAAGCCTGGATTTGAAGTTGAATTTATTTCTAGAAGCTCACTTTCAAATGTCTCTCAAAAATCAAATAGAATAAACGTATTGATTCCCTTTAAGGGTCATTGGAAGTTCCTTTCCAATGCTTTTGAAACAGTTTTAAATCCTGGTGACACTTTTTCTGTGCCAGAAGATCTAGATTATAAATTAGAACCTTCAATGAGAGGTGAAAGTGGTTTGTATCGGGTAATACCAACAGACGATCCAGCTGGTGCAACATGGAGGCCATAAAGTGAAAGTACTAACAACACACGTAGGATCTCTTCCTAGATCTCAAAAAGTCGTAGATTTTATTTTTGCAAGAGAAAAAAATGAACCTTTTTCAACTGATGAATTCGATGACGTGATGAAGAAAGCAGTTGAAGCAACTGTAAAGAAACAGAAAGTCTCCGGTATTGATATAGTATCTGATGGAGAAACAAGTAAAATTTCCTACGCTACATACGTCAAAGATAGATATACAGGGTTTGATGGCGATAGTCCAAGGAATGCGCCTCAAGACTTGAAATTATTTCCACAATATTTAAAAAAGTTAGCTGATGACGGTGGTACCCCCCAGTATGCTCGCCCGATGTGCGTCGGTGAAGTAAAATCAAAAGAAAATAATGAACTCCAAAAAGACATAGAAAATCTTAAGTCGGCTATGCAAGTTAATAATGTTGAGAGAGGTTTTATGAATGCTGCTTCACCTGGTGTTATTTCGCTATTTCTACAGAATGATTACTATCCTAGTAGAGAAAAGTATCTTGAGGCCTTAGCTGAAGCAATGAAACAAGAGTATGATGCAATAGTTGCTGAAGGTCTTACGCTACAACTTGATTGTCCTGATTTAGCATTGTCTCGACATATGCTATTTAATGATCTATCTGATGAAGACTTCATTAAAATTGCAAACCTCCATGTGGAAGCTTTAAATCATGCATTAAGAGACATTCCTTCAGAAAAAATTAGAGTTCACATCTGTTGGGGAAACTATGAGGGTCCTCATGTTTGTGATATATCAATGAAAAAAATGTTTGATACACTTATGTCGTCAAAAGCGCAGTACCTACTTTTTGAAACCTCCAATCCAAGGCATGCACATGAATGGCAGATTTTTCAAGATCGGAAGACTGATATTCCGGAAAACAAAATACTTGTACCTGGATGCTTAGATTCCACTACGAACTTTGTTGAGCATCCATTGCTTGTTGCAGAAAGGATAAATAAGTTCGTGAATATTGTAGGACACGACCGTGTAATTGGTGGCACGGATTGCGGTTTTGGTACATTTGCTGGATTTGGAGCGGTTGATCCAGACATTGCCTACGCAAAGCTAAAATCATTAGCAGAGGGCGCGTCACTAGTAAAATGAAGCCATTTATCGTTCTTATACCAGGAATGATGTGTAATCGCAATGTTTTTTCTAATCAAATCAATGCGTTAGAAAAAATTTTTAATGTGATAGTTAAAGAGTTCAATGAGCATCGTGATATTGCGTTGGGAGTTAAAAATTTAGCTTCAAATTTACCGAGTAAATTTCATCTTCTAGGCCATTCCATGGGAGGTATTGTAGCTATGGAATTTGTCAAGCAACATAGCAAAAGAGTGCTCTCTTTAGCTTTACTAAATACTAACCCTTATGAAGAAAAAGAGGAACTAAAGGACAGAAGGAATAAAACACTTAAAGAGTTAGATGCATTAGATTTAATTTCGCTAATGCGATCTGATTATATATCTCGATACTTTCCTGATGATTGCAGAGATAAAAATAAACTTATTCAACAATGTTTAGATATGGCATCTGTACTGGATAAAAAAGTATTTTACAATCAATCTGTTGCACTTAGAGACCGAAAGGATCAAACCTCCATTTTAGAAAAAGTTAATTGCAAAACGCTTATTATATGTGGTGAAAGTGATAAAATGTGCCCAGTATCCTATCATACTGATATGAATAAAATGATCAAAAGTTCTGATCTTATAGTTTTGGAGGGTGTAGGTCACATGCCAATAATTGAATGCCCTCAAATATTAAATAATCATTTAAAAAACTTTTACTTAAAATAAAAATATGTAGGGTATAGTTCAGAATAGACTTAGGGGGCTGATTTGAAGCTACTAGTTGCCGACATTGGCGGGACAAATGCGCGTTTTGGTTATCAGAAAAATAAGGAATCTGAGATAGAGCATATTGATTTCTTTAATTGCGTAGATTTTAAAAATATAGACCATGCTATTTTACACTATATCTCGAAAAATCAGCTGGTTGTTGATAATCTATCTCTATCGATCGCCGGACCTTGCGAAGATAATCTAATAAAGTTTACTAATAACCATTGGTTTTTTAAAAAAAACGAGCTTTTAAAAAAAATTGGCTGTAAAAGCTTGCTAGCAGTTAATGATTTTGCTGCGCAAGGATTAGGGTTTACATCGTTTTTCAAAAATAATTTCAATTTTTTAGATGAAGAGGTTCTTAAAGACCATAAACTTTATTTATTAAAGTCCGGAAAGATTATTGACAATAGTAATGTACTTATCACAGGACCTGGAACAGGTCTTGGTGTTGGTACTCTTTTGTTTTTTGATAATGGGTTACTTCCAATTCAAGGGGAGGGAGGTAATGTAAATTTTTCTCCTGCAACCAATCTGGAAATTGATCTTCTTAAGTGGTTAGCTGATAGAATGAATTACGTACCTACCGAAGAGGTTTTAAGTGGAAGAGGTTTAGTAAATATTTACGATTATCTTATTTCAAAGAAAAAGTGTGTTTCGCAATTCTCAACTGCAGAAGAAATAGGTCAAGCTGCAATTAATGGTGATATAATATCAAAAGATGCTGCAAAATTAATGATTGAAATTTTTGCAACATCAATTGCAAATAATATTTTAATAACAGGCAGTCAAAAATGCGTAATTATTTGTGGTGGAATATCTGTAAAACTACACCACTTATTTGTTGAAAGTAGATTTTTTGAGCGGCTAAGAAGTAAAGGAAGGTATCAAGAATACGTCGATAAAGTCCCAATACTGCTATCTTACGATAAAAATAACGGATTAAAAGGAGCAGCGGAAGCCTTCTATAATCCTTTCTTTAAGAACAAAAATTTTTAAACGTAAATTTGTCCTCATGTGAAAATTAGAATTCAAAAAAATCATCTCTAAATTCCAATATTCAAAAAAATAATTGCCGAAACCGGTTTCGTTAATAATAATATGATTCGTGGGGGACTGATGCGATTAGACAATTTGTTAGACGACATGGACTCTAGTGGTGTAAATAGAATTACAATAAACCACTTGGCTGAGGCTCTAAATCTCACAAAGGGAACTGTTTCAAAGGCTTTAAATGAGTATTCTGATATCTCGGAGGCAACAAGATTGCGTGTGCAGAGGAAAGCTGCCGAGTTAGACTATCGTCCGTTAGCATATGCTCAGGCAATCAAAACAGGAAAAGTGCGATCACTTGGGCTTGTTTTTCAGACAGATAGTGAGAGACCTTTTTTAGCAGATTTTCTCACAGGCGTTTCTCAAACAGCAACTAAAAAAAACTGGTCATTAACCGTAGCTTCTGCTGTTAGCGAGGATGAAGTTCTTTCAACCATTAAAAGATTAATAGATGAACGAAAGGCAGATGGATTTATTTTACCTAGGACAAAGGTAAAAGATGTAAGAATAGAACTGTTAAGAGCTAAAAATATTCCATTTGTCCTATATGGGAGAACACAGGACAACATAGACTGTGCTTGGTATGATATTGTTGGAGAAAATGCTATGTGCCAAGCAGTTGAACGTCTTTATTTACTTGGACATAGAAATATCGCTTTTGTAAACAGCAATGTAGAGTATAATTTTGCACATCTTAGGCTTCAAGGCTACCTCAAAGGGCTAAAAAAATTAGGTCTAAAACAGAACGTTAATATGGTTTTAGATGGAGTGATGACTACGAAAGAGGGTGAAAATGCCACCCGGAAGCTTTTGTACGAGTCTTTTCCACCAACAGCTATATTATATGCGACTGATGTCGCTGCGCTTGGTGCTTATAAAGTTGCTTCAGACCTAGGACTACAAATAGGTAAGGAGCTTTCTATCATTTCATATGATGGAGTTCCTGAAGGTGATTTTACTAATCCACCATTAACAACATTTAAGATTGATACAAAGAAGGCTGGAGAACAGTTAGCTGCTCTACTTATAAAACGTGTAAATGGAGAAGCACTGGAATTGTTGCGGGAAACCGACCCGGCTATTTTGTACCCAGGTGGGTCTGATGGACCGCCTACCGTATCAAGCAAGGAACTGTCTTGTTTGCTTGAAGAAGCTAAGATAGTTAAAACTTAACTAAAAAGAAAGGGAGAGTATATGATGATTAGTAATTTTAAAATAACTAAGAGCTTTCTATTGGGATCAGCTCTGTCCATTGGATTGTCAGCAGCAACTGCAATTGCTGATATCCGTTTTTGGACAACAGAAGAACAGCCAGCACGCTTAGCGAAACAACAAGCGATGGCTGAGTCATTTAAAGCAAAAACTGGAATAAGTGTTGAGGTAATACCAATTTCAGAAAAAGATCTAGGCACTCGTGCAACCGCTGCATTTGCGGCAGGAGATTTACCAGACGTAATTTATCATACTTTGCAGTATGCTTTGCCGTGGGCAGAGGCTGGTATACTTGATACCGACGCTGCAACTGATATTGTTAATGGCTTAGGTAAATCTACATTTGCGTCTGGTGCTCTATCTATGGCTGCCGTAGATAATGGTGTAGCAGCAGTTCCAGTAGATGGTTGGACACAAATGGTTGTATATAGAAAAGACCTTTTTGATAAAGCAGGGCTCGATGCACCAACTTCATATGCAAATGTAGAAAAAGCCTTAAAGAAACTTCATAATCCTCCATCAATGTACGGTTTTGTTGCTGCAACAAAGGTCGATGAAAACTTTATGAGTCAAGTCTTAGAGCATGTCTTTTTGGCAAATGGTGTTTCTCCGGTTGACTCCGGTGGTTTCAGTCCACTTGATGAAGCGAAAACTACTGAGGTTTTAGATTTTTATAAATCTATAGTAAAAGCCTCTCCTCCAGGTGAATTGTTCTGGCAGCAGTCAAGAGAACTTTATTTTGCAGGTAAAGCAGCAATGATTATTTGGTCACCTTTTATTTTAGATGAGCTTGCTGGACTGCGAGACAGCGCTCCCCCTACTATTAATAGTGACCCAACAAGTGGTGAGCTTGCTTCAAAGACCGGCATCGTGACCACCTTTTCAGGACCATCAAATCCGTCAGGCGCTGCTTGGGGAGATGTTCGATATTTTGGTATTACCACAGATGCTGAAACCGATGAAGCAATGAAGTTCGTTGAATATTCAATGAACGAGGGGTATACATCTACATTATCTATTGCACCCGAGGGAAAGTTTCCAGTAAGACGCGGAAACTCATCTGACTCAGAGGCTTTTGTAAAGGCATGGTCTAAATTACCTGTTGGCGTTGATAGAAAGGCACCTTTATCAGAGCTTTATGCACAAGAGATGATAGATGAAATAGTTTCTGGCCTCAGTGTAGCAAAACGATGGGGAGTTTCCGAGGGACAGTTATCTTTAGCTTCAAAAATCATTAACTCTCAGGCAATAAATAGGATTGTTAGGCAGTATACTGATGATGAGATATCTGCTTCTGCTGCAGTTGCGGCAATGAACAAAGAGCTATCTCAAATCAATTAAATACTTTCTAGGGGCAGTCACATTTTTTGGCTGCCCTTATTTATTTTCAAACATCCCCTATCGAAAAATTTAATAAGCACTTTATGCTCGGATTTATTTACACCAAAAGTAATGGGACGTTAGCAAAAAAAGAGGAACAGCTAGCTTGGGTTCTTTTATTTCCCACTTTATTGATTATTTTTTCTATCGTAATATTGCCTCTAATTTCAATTTTTTGGATTAGCTTCAAGCCAATTAGTCTTAGTGATTTGAGGCCTCCAAAACCTATAATTAAAGAACGATTAAAAGGGACTCTTGAGATAAAAGGTGATAAGGGCGAGGTTCATTATAGAATTCGAAACTCATCTCGAGATCAAATTATAAAAAATGTGAAATTAGTAGATACTATACCACGAGGATTAAAAATTTTAAATCTTGATGATCGTTGTCAACTTGACCAAAGAAACCTTTCTTGCAATCTTGGCAGCTTCGAGGGTGGATATCGAGAGGTATTGAAGCTCAAAGTAACCTCTGACGAAATTTTTTACATTAATAAGATTTCGCCAAAAGAAACCATTCCAAAAATTACTGGAAAATCTGAAAATGTACTAACGAATTTGAATTTTTCTTTAGTTAACTTTATAAAAATTTTTGATAGAGATGAATTTTTTCAAGTTTTATTTGCAACTCTCTTTTACACCGTTTTTGGTACTGTTGGTGCACTAGTTATGGGTTTGTTGGCAGCATTAATCTTAAATAAAAATTTTAGAGGGCAGGGAATTTTTCGAGGATTATTTTTATTTCCCTATGTTGCTCCGGTTATTGCCGTAGCTTTCACCTGGGTATTATTATTTGATCCGTTCTCTGGTTCCATAAATGCACTTCTGATTCAAATGCAAGTGATTGAAACCCCTATAAATTTTTTTGGGAAACGCCCTCTTGCACTAATTATGGTAACTGTATTTGAGATTTGGCGCTACTTTCCACTTTCTTTTCTTTTTATTTTAGCGCGAATGCAGTCTATTGATAACGAAATGTATGAGGCCGCAGAGATGGATGGAGCATCACCGTTCCAGAAGTTTTGGTATCTGAGTATACCGATGTTATTAGGCATTTTAAGTATTCTTTTTTTATTGAGATTTATTTGGACTTTCAATAAATTTGACGACATTTTTCTTCTTACAGGGGGAAATGCTGGCACTAGAACATTAACGGTCAATGTATATGAGCAAGCTTTTGCTCTTTCAAATATAGGAGCAGGAGCAGCCGTTGCTGTAGTGATTTTTATATTTCTTTTAATTTTTTCTATTCTTTTTTTTAAATTCATAAGCCGGGAAGAAGGTTTATGAGATCTATACAAAAAGGTTATATTTTAGCTCCATTGTTGTCTGCTTTATGGGCAATTACTATTGTGTGGTGTTTAAGCGTAATATCGTCTTTTTCAACAGGAGATGCGTTCAAACCTAATTTGTTGTTAACTTCTTTGTCTGGTTTAACTGTAGGTTTAGTCTGCTCACTAATTAAAGGATTCAAAAAAAATCATAAACTAGGTATTTTCCTTCTGTTATTTATAGCTTTGGTCGTGCTCTCACCTATAACTAGATTGACGGATAAGTCTTTTAATAATCTTGAATTTTTTTTAAACAGTTTGTTTTCAGTAATATTAATCATGTCTACTTCAAATACACTAAGAGATATAGATTTTTATGAGCTCACGAGGCACCAATTTGAAGATTATATAATAAAATTTTTAACAAATTTTGGGTATATCTTTTTTACTGCAATTGTTGCCATACCTTTTTACGTGATGGTGATGACAAGTTTGAAAAATCAATCTGAGTTATTGCTAAACCCATTAAATTTCTCAATTGATTTCTCTAAAGGCTATGACCTTTTCCGAAGCTACACTGAGTTGTTCTCAGATTTTAATTTCGGATCGTATGTAATAACTTCGTTTTTTGTTTCAATTTTTACAGTGATAATTACCTTATTATTTGCAATTCCTGGCGCGTACGCCGTTGCTCGTCTTCGATTTAAGGGAAGAGGTATATTTTCTAGCTCTATATTATTGATTTATATGGTGCCATTAATTGTTTTAGCTTTACCTATTTATGTAGGTTTTTCTCTTTTTGGTTTAAGAAATTCCATCCTTGGAATTTTGATGATTTATCCGGTTACCACTATTCCAGTTGCCCTTTACATGTTGCAAGGCTACTTTAGGACTGTTCCTACAGAAATTGAAGAGTCTGGACTAATGGATGGGCTTTCTAGAATTTCTGTTATTTTAAAAATTACGTTGCCATTAAGCCTGCCTTCTATTGTTTCAGTTTCTCTTTATGTTTTTATGATAGCATGGAATGAGTTTCTTTTAGCATTTATGTTATTGGATGATCCCTCAAAATTTACGATTACGCGTGGAGTGGCCATGTTAGATTCTTCTGAAGTGCCACGACAACACTTAATGGCAGGATCGGTAGTAGCAACTATCCCAGTAATGCTAATGTTCTTGTTGTTAGAAAAGTATTTAAGACAAGGCTTAACAGCAGGATCAATTAAAGGATAAAAATGAGTCTACAAAATAACATAAACTTAGATGCAAAAAAGATTCTATTGATCAATGATAAAGGCAATTACACCATTCCTACGGATGGTCTTTATCCATTCCAATGGAACTGGGATAGTGCCTTCGCAGCATATGGTTTTGCTCAATTTGATATTCCAAGAGCATGGAAGGAACTAGAAACCCTTTTCTCTGCACAATGGAATAATGGCATGGTTCCTCATATTGTTTATCATCAAGTTGACGATAGTTATTTTCCTGGCCCCAATATTTGGAAAGGGGTTGGACCCATACCATCCTCTGGAATAACTCAACCTCCTGTTGTCGCATCTTTAATGAAAAAGATTTGGGAATTAGATACAAATTACGGCAACGAACAAATAAGACTGCTATTTCCCAAAGTTTTAAAATGGCATCGCTGGTTTATGCAATGGCGTTTTCAAGAAGGATTAGTGTTTATAAACCATCCCTGGGAGGCAGGTAGAGACAATGCTCCGGATTGGGACAGAGCACTGGCCGCAATTAACCCCGCTGGCGTAGCTCCATACAAACGACGAGATACAGAACATGTGAACCCCTTAATGCGCCCCACTAAATCAGATTATGACCGGTATATTTGGCTTGTTCAGCAGGGTCGAGAATGTAAATGGAATGCAGATTGGCTCAGAAAAAATAGTTCTTTTAAAGTAGCAGATCCTGCTATGCATTTCATATTACTTCGCGCAAATAGAGACTTACGTCTTATAGGGATAAATCTAGAAGAAGATATTAGCGAAATTGATAGCTGGATTGCTTCCTTAGAAAAAGGTGCTTCTAAATTATGGAATGCTTCTATTTCAAGTTATGACTCCTTTGACCTATTAAATTTCAATTTTGCTGGAAGCATTTCTAGCGCATCTTTTATGTGCTGGTATGCAGGGTTATATGATAAAAGAATGCTGACGCACTATGATCGCATAATGAAAAAGGTTAAATATGGTATGCCGAGTTACGATCCTGAAAGCAAAAGGTTTGACCGAAAACGATATTGGCGAGGACCTAGTTGGGCTATTATGAATATGCTGATTGGTTTTGGTTTAGAGGAGGTAGGAGAATTAAAACGTGCGAGCCTCCTAAAAGCGCAAACAAATCGAGCTATTTCAGAAAATGGGTTTGCAGAGTATTTTGACCCCATAGATGGCTCTCCCGCTGGAGGCAATACTTTCACTTGGACTGCGGCTGTATGGTTGGGTTGGGCAAAGACAATGGGAGGAGCGAATGGGTTCAATTGAACTAAAAAAAGTTAAAAAATGGTTCAATGAAGTAAATGTCATAAAAAGCATTGATTTAAAAATATATGATGGCGAATTTCTTGTTCTTGTTGGTCCATCAGGCTGCGGCAAATCAACACTTTTGCGTATGATAGGGGGGTTAGAAGATACCTCTATGGGAGATATTTTGATTGATGGACAAGTGGTAACAAATTTTCCTCCATCGAAAAGGGGCCTAAGTATGGTCTTCCAGAGTTATGCACTCTACCCGCATTTAACTGTAGAAGAGAATATGGGGTTCCCCCTAAAAACAGCGGGGGAGAAAAAGAATGTAATAAAAAACCGTGTTGAGAAAGTAGCAAAAGTATTGAAGTTAGAAAATTATTCAAATCGTTTACCTAAAACTTTGTCTGGTGGTCAACGACAGCGCGTTGCGATTGGACGTTCCATAGTTCGTAATCCTACCGCCTTTCTATTTGACGAACCTTTATCCAATCTCGATGCAGCTTTACGGGTGGATATGCGGCTTGAATTAGCTAAATTACACCAAGAATTGAAGGCAACTATGATATATGTAACTCATGATCAAGTTGAAGCTATGACCTTGGCGGACAGAATAGTAGTACTTGATTCTGGCTCAATTTCTCAGATTGGCACACCAAAAAATCTTTATGAAATGCCACAAAATTTGTTTGTTGCTCAATTTATAGGTAGCCCAAAAATGAATATAATAAATTATAGGGATATCTATAATAGCTCAAATTTTGATCAGGAATTGAGAGATTTTCTTCTTACTAAAAAACGGGTAGCTAATATAGGCATAAGACCAGAGCATATAAAAATTGTAAAGAATGGTAAGGGACATGTTAAAGCAACTACAGATGTTATAGAATATCTGGGGGCAGATACTTTTGTGATAGTGAATGCGGACACCTTGGGTGGAGTGCGTATAAGATGTGAAAGTAATAACAAATTAGAGAAGGGGCTTAAGATCGGATTAAAGTTTGAATTATCTAAAATCCACTTTTTTGATCAAGAGGGTACAAAGATAAATATATGATATTGAGGCGAAATAATACAATATGGGTTTAGTTTTTCGGTATCTCTGAAAGTAATTTCTAGCTTATTAGTGAGTAACATTTGTATTTATTTACTAATGAAGGAATAGGCCTATTAGAGTGGTTATCTAAAAAGATTGATTATGTTTCAACAGAAGAAGTTCTAAGTGGTAGAGGTCTTGTGAATATCTATAATTATCTTTGCTTTAAAGAAAATCATACCTCTGAAATGTCTACTGCAGATCAAATTGGGCTTGCTGCAAAGGAAGGTAATATATTAGCCAGAAATGCTGCTAGGCTTATGGCCGAAATTTTTGCAACGTCTATTGCAAACAACATTCTTGTAACTGGAAGTCAAAAATGTGTAATTATTTGAGGTGGAATATCGGCAAAGCTATCTGAAGTCTTTGGTGATAGTATGTTTTATGACAGGCTCCGTAATAAAGGAAAATACAAAAATTACGTTTCAGATGTACCTTATCTATTGTCGTTTGACGATAACAATGGCTTGAAGGGATCAGCGGAGGCCTTCTACAATCCATTTTTTCAAAGGCAAAAAGTTTCTATTTTAGGTTAGACGAAAACTCATACCATGATCTTTTCTTTATACGCTTCTGGGTTTCAAAATCAACATATACAAGGCCAAATCGTTTATTGTATCCAAAAGACCACTCATAATTATCTAATAAAGACCAAGCAAAGTAGCTTTTGATATTATATCCTCTATCTAAAAGCGCTTGTATTTCTTGAAGATGCAAAAGATAATAGTCGATCCTCTTTTGATCATCAATTTTCCCGTCTATATTTAAATCATTGTTTGCCATTCCATTCTCAGTAATATGAATGGGTATTTCCAGATTGTAGCGATTAACTTCATTTTCAATTACTGTTTTAAGGCCCTCTGGGTAAATTTCCCAATTCATGTCAGTTTTATTCAAAGGTCCTTCGATATCTGTTAATTGGAATATTTTTTCTTTTGCATCAAACTTTATTAAATTTCTTGTGTAGTAATTTATCCCAAGCCAATCTAAACGGGTTCCTATTATTTTTAAATCCTCTTCATATTCACTTGGCATATGATTTCCAAGTATATTTAAAAGCTTCACTGGGTATTTAGAATTAAAAACGGCGTCACTAAACCAGGAGTTATGAATTTCTTCAAATAAGTGAGCGGCGTCAATGTCTTCAGGTTTATCTGAATAACTCTCTACAGCAGCTTTATTTAATACTATTCCAGCATTTCTATGTGAATAAGACCGTATTACCTCCATTCCATATCCGTGCGCTAACATAATGTAGTGCATTGCTTTAGCTGTACTTTTAACGTCTTTAAGACCTGGCGCATGGACACCTAAGTAGTGAGAAAGCCATGCGACACACCAAGGTTCATTTATTGTAGCCACTGAATACAGCCTATCTCCATAATTTTTCATTATTACTTCAGAGTAATCAGCAAAATACTTCGCTGTATCTCTACTTGCCCAGCCACCTAAATCTGCTAAATAAATTGGTAAATCCCAGTGATAAAAGGTTCCAAATGGCTTTAAATCCAACTCAAGCATTTTATCGATGAGTTTATCGTAAAAGGATATTCCATTTTGGTTTAAAGACCGAGTTCCATCGGGCATCAATCTTGGCCAAGAGAACGAAAATCTATAAGCACCGAACCCAGCATTACTGACTAACTGTAGATCTTCTTCCCAATTTTCAATATGATTGCACGCTATTCGTCCATCTTGTGAATTGAAAACCATGCCATCAATTTTAGCAAATTGATCCCAATGGCTTTTTCCAGAGTCGCCAAAACCGTTTCCTTCTATTTGGTAGCTAGAAGTGGCCGTTCCAAATATAAAATCTTTTGGAAATTTTTTTATTAAAGACAAATCATTCAATAAAGCAGCTCTTTTTGTTGTACATTTGGTTATAAATTAGTCAATCGCTTTTAATTTAATCAGATATAGTTACGATTTTCCAAAATAAAAATTGAATGCATAAAATAATTAAGCTACGTTTGTAACATTAAGTAACAGTTTAAGTTTACTATAACAATAAACAATTAGGGGGAATAATGAGAATTAAACGTTTTTTTCTTATTGTACTATCAATAATAATCTTGCCCTTTACCTCAGCGTTTGCAGGGGGGCATTACAGTGGGCCAGATCTTTCTGGTCAAAAAATAACTATTTCCGGACCGTGGTTGGCGCCACAAGATGACCAGTTTAGAAAAGTTATCAAGGCATTTACAGATGCTACTGGTGCGGTTGTCGAATATGGTGGGTCTGACTCTTTTGAACAACAGATCACCATTGACGTTAAAGCAGGAAGCCCGCCAAACCTAGCGATCTTTCCACAACCAGGACTCGCAGCTAATATTGCAGCTATAGGTGGATTAATACCACTTGGAGCTGATACTCAGAAATGGGTATTGGATAATTACGCGGCTGGGCAATCCTGGATTGACTTGGGAACATACCCAGATAAAAGTGGCAAAGACCAGTTTTACGGCTTCTTCTACAGAGTTAATGTTAAAAGTTTAGTTTGGTATTCACCAGATAATTTTGAAGATAATGGTTATGAAGTTCCAAACACTATGGAAGAGTTAATAGCGCTTACAGAAAAGATGGCTAAAGACGGAAATACACCATGGTGCATTGGACTAGGCTCAGGTGATGCAACAGGTTGGCCTGGAACTGACTGGATGGAAGACATAATGCTAAGAACACATGCGCCTTCAGTTTATGATGCTTGGGTTACCAATGAGATGCCGTTTAATGACCCAAAAGTTATTGAAGCTATGGATTTCTTTGGTTCTTTCGCACGAAATGATGCTTATGTTGATGGTGGAGCTGCCGCTGTGGCAACCACTGATTTCAGAGACAGTCCTAAAGGTCTATTTACTTCACCTCCAAAGTGTATGATGCATAGACAGGCTAGCTTTATTCCTGCATTCTTTCCCGAAGGTGTTAAAGCTGGCGAAGACTATGACTTCTTCTACTTTCCAGCTTACTCAACTAAGAAGCTAGGAAACCCTGTTTTGGGCGGTGGAACACTTTTCGCGATTACTAATGACAGTCCGGCAACAAGAGAGTTTATAAATTATCTTAAGCATCCTCAATCTAACCATATTTGGATGGAGATTGAAGGTTCTGGATTTTTAAACCCTCACAAGGGCATTGATTTAGCAAAACACTCAAGCGATACCTTCAGAGGTTTAAATCAAATTCTACTTAATGCGACCACTTTTAGATTTGATGGCTCAGACTTAATGCCTGGCCCAATCGGAGCTGGTTCATTTTGGACAGGAATGGTTGATTATACGGGAGGTAAATCTGCTAAGGATGTAACCGCTGCAATCCAAAAGAGCTGGGACGCGATAAAGTAAATCGCTCGTTAAAATTTTAGAGGCGGTTCTTTTAACCGCCTCTTCCTATTAATCACCAGAAAATTGACTTTTATTAATTTTATAGTTTACGTCGTAATAGGCGTTTCAGCTGTCCTTAGCTATTTCGTGCTTGCTAACTGGGCACACGATTATCTGGTAAGTAAGTTCAGCAAAAAAAACTTACAAGATTCTATGTTTCGGCCATGGATATTTATGGCACCAGCTCTAATAATTTTGTTAGTTTATTTAATTTATCCAGTTTCAGAGACTATTCGTCTTAGCTTTTTTGATAACTATGGCCGTGAGTTTACTGGAGTGAGTAACTATGTTTGGGCTCTGAATGACAGTGATTTTCGTCAAAGCATTCTTAACAATTTTTTGTGGCTCATCGTTGTTCCAACAACTTGTACTTTTTTAGGATTAACCATAGCGACGTTAGCGGATAGGGTTTGGTGGGGCGTATTTGCAAAAACATTAATATTTATGCCCATGGCAATCTCTTTTGTAGGGGCAAGTGTTATATGGAAATTTGTTTATGAATACAGAGGGCCTGGGAATGATCAGATTGGTATTCTTAACGCAATAATTGTTTATTTTGGAGGTGATCCACATGCATGGATAGCTATCCCGTTTTGGAATAACTTCTTTTTAATGGCGATTATGATTTGGATTCAAACTGGACTCGCAATGGTTATTTTCAGTGCAGCCCTGAGGGCTATTCCTGAAGAAACACTTGAAGCTGCAAGAATAGATGGCGCAAGTGAAGTAAGAATATTTTTTTATATTATTATTCCGTTTCTTTCAGAAACAATATTAGTTATTTGGACTACTATCACTATATTAGTGCTAAAAGTTTTTGATATTGTTTTAGCAATGACAAATGGGCAATGGGGAACGGAAGTTCTTGCAAACTTAATGTTCGATTGGATGTTCAGAGGTGGAGGGGACTCGGGCAGAGGTAGTACTATAGCGCTGTTTATAATGCTTGGCGTTATCCCAATAATGATTTGGAACCTAAGGCGGTTCAAAATGGAACAGGAAAGATGAAACACTTTTCTTTTGGTAAATTTCTTGCTCATTTCTTTTTGCTGATAATTGTGTTTATTTGGGTTATTCCTACCTTTGGGTTGTTAATTAGCTCTTTAAGAGACAAAGACCAAGTAGCGTTAACTGGTTGGTGGACGGCATTAAAGCATAATGAGTTTAATGAAATTGTTAGAACTGAAAAAAGCGCTGTTCAATTTGAAGAGAATGGTGTTTTTATCATAACAGGCAATTTACTAAAAAATGCACCATCTAAATCTGTGATAAACTTTGGAATTACTAGCAAAAATCCAAAAGCATTTGAGGCTCCTTCAAAAGTAACAATGAAGAATGGAAGTACTTTTTATCTGCAAAAGGATGGGAGCTATAGATGGACGTCTGATAAAGAGTTTAAGCATAAGAAAGGGAAAAGGATTTTTCTTACTGTAAGCACGCCTCCTAGCCTAACCTTAGAAAATTACAAAGAAGTTTTAGTGTTCCGGGGACTAGGGCAATCTTTTATTAATTCCCTGACAGTAGCTGTGCCGTCAACAATTATACCGCTAATAATCGGATCCTTTGCAGCCTATGCACTATCTTGGATGAATTTTTATGGGAGAGATCTTATTTTTGCTACTATTGTGTGCCTTTTAGTTGTTCCTTTGCAAATGTCACTTATTCCTATTTTAACTGTTTACAATCAAATAGGTAACTTCTTTGGCGTTTCTGCAAAATCCTATGTTGGCATATGGTTGGCTCATACTGGGTTTGGGTTGCCTTTGAAAATTTTTCTGTTGAGGAATTTCATAAAAAGCCTTCCGCATGAGATGTTTGAGGCTGCTAGAGTTGACGGAGCAAGCCACTATCAAATTTTTATGAAAATAATATTACCATTATCCATACCAGCTTTTGCATCAATTGGCATTTTACAGTTTTTGTGGGTCTGGAATGATTTGCTGGTTGCGTTGGTATTTCTAGATAAAATGCCCAGTGAAATAGTTTTGACCTCTCGCTTAAGAGAAATGTTAGGTGAGTTTTCTCAGAACTGGGAGATTTTGACAACAAGTGCTTTCGTTTCAATGATAGTGCCGCTATTTGTATTTCTTTCTTTGCAGAGATATTTTATAAGGGGCTTAGTAGCTGGATCTGTGAAAGGGTAGAAATGGAAAAGATTGTTTTAATTGGTGCCGGTAGCCAAAATTTTGGATTGGGTATAATTAGCGACATCTTTAAGTCAGGCACTTTGGATGGTTGTGAGATTTTTCTTCATGATATAGATAAAACTACACTTGCTAATACTAAAATAATTGCAAATGACTATAAAGAAAAGCTAGGGGTAACTGTTGATATAAAGGCCTCTATTTCAAGAAAAGAGGCTCTAAAGGGAGCAACTTTTTGTATAATCTCAATCGAGGTTGGAAAACGATTTGATCTTTGGGATCAGGACTGGAAGATACCATTACAATATGGAATAAGGCAAGTCTATGGAGAAAATGGTGGGCCTGGAGGATTATTCCACTCTTTAAGACAAATACCTCCAATTTTGGATATTTGCGAGGACATAAATGCAATTTGTCCCGATGCCTTTGTTTTTAATTTTTCAAACCCAATGCAGCGCATTTGTCATGCAGTCACGACAAAATTTCCAGATTTAAAATTTATTGGGATGTGCCATGAAATTGCATCAATGGAGAGGCAACTACCTGACTTAATGGAAACTGACTTGTCAAACATTGAATTTAGGGCAGCTGGATTAAATCATTTCAGTATATTATTAGAAGCTAAATATAAAAATACCGGAAAAGACGGTTATCCGATAATTAAGCAAAACTTTTCAACCTATTTTGCAGACTTGATTAACAAACATGACGCTAAGCCATCTAAGCCTGGTGCGGAAAGAGGCTTGTTTCGTGAACTTTTTAGAATTTATGGATACCTCCCAATTACAACGGATAGTCATTTAGGAGAATACATACAGTGGGCTTACAGCGTAGCCGACCATGATGCAATTCTAGATTTTTATGATAATTATAAGGCAAAGTGTTTAGCTTTTTATGATGATAAAAGTTCGTATGATCATTTCTTCGATCCTAATAATATTGGCACACACGAAAGAGTAATTCCTATAATTGAAGGTATTTTAGGTGACTCCGGATATGAGGAAGCTGCGGTCAATATACCGAATAGGGGTTATATAGCATGCCTGTCAAGGGATATTGTAGTAGAGGTCCCTGGAAAGGTTAATAAATCTGGCGTACATGGAGTTTCATTCGAAAATTATCCTAGTGCATTTGGATCATTATTAAGTTTGCAATCGGGTGTAATTCAGATGACAACAGATGCCGTTCTTAATTGCTCAAAACATTCGGCTTATCTAGCACTTTTGGCTGACCCTGTTGTGAATGACTCCAATCAGGCCGCAAGACTTCTTAACAATATGCTTGAGACCCAAAGTAAGTTTTTAGGTTATTTAAAGTAAATCACAAATATGTCTGAAATTCTTATAAAAAACCTAAATAAATACTATGGCAAAAACCACGTTATACAAGATGTCTCTCTCAACATAGATACCCAATCATTTACTGTTCTGGTTGGACCGAGTGGATGTGGTAAATCCACCATTTTAAGAATGATTGCAGGACTAGAGAGTATAAACTCGGGGACAATCTCTATAGATGGAAACACTGTCAATGACTTGTCACCAAAAGACAGAAATATTGCGATGGTGTTCCAGTCTTATGCTTTATACCCACATATGACGGTTTATAATAATATGGCCTTTGGGCTAAAGTTAGAGAAACTAACTAAGGATGAAATCGATAGCAGGGTTTATGATGCTGCAAAAATTCTTCAGATAGAAGAACTTCTACAAAGAAAACCAAAACAACTTTCAGGTGGCCAACGACAAAGGGTTGCCATTGGACGTGCAATAACTAGAAAACCTAAGGTTTTTCTATTTGACGAGCCTTTATCAAACCTCGATGCCGCATTGAGAGTTCAAATGAGAGTTGAATTAGCAAAATTACATGATCAATTAGATGCAACTATGATATATGTGACCCATGATCAAACAGAAGCCATGACCATGGCTGATAAAATTGTTGTGTTAGATCAAGGTAAAATATCTCAATCTGGAAGCCCCATGGATTTATACCATAATCCCAAAAATTTATTTGTTGGAGGGTTTATTGGCTCTCCTAAAATGAATTTTATAAAAACAAGAATATTAAAAAAGAGCAGGCAGAGTGTTAGTATAGATTTGCTTGGTCAAAAAAGCTTTTTATTAAAAAAAACCAGCACCAATTTAAAGACTGGGGATGAAATAACTTTAGGTATAAGACCTGAGCACTTAAAAGTTAGCAAAGATTTAAAAAATGCTTGGGAAGGCAAGGTTTTTGTTGTTGAAAAACTGGGGTCTGGCACTTTTCTATATCTAGATAAGGAAGGAGAGCCACTTGTAGTCGAAACAGATGGGGACTCGAAAATAAAAGTTGGAGATACCATTAATGTGGCTTTCAATCCAGACAAGTGCCATGTTTTCAGTGCAAATAAGGAAGTAATATAATTTAATTTTTGAGGTTCGATGATAAAAATGAAAAAAATTGCAGTTCTGACAAGTGGTGGAGATGCTCCAGGAATGAATGCTGCGATTCGTGCAATAGTAAGAACATCATTGAACAAAGATACCAGCATTATAGGCTTTAAAAATGGGTATGAAGGCATCATTAACAATGACTATGTTTCTTTTGGTAAGCGTTCGGTAGGAAATATTATCCAGAGAGGTGGTAGCATACTTCATACTTCCCGGTCTTCAAGATTCCTTAAAAAGAAATATAGACAAGTCGCCGAAGATAATCTTAGAACACTTGGTATAGACGGACTAATCGTAATAGGTGGGGAGGGGTCTACTAAAGGTGCTATTGAATTATCAAAAATATCTAAAACAAAATGTGTTGTGGTTCCAGCAACAATTGACAAAGATATGGCTTTAGTGGGTTCTACCATAGGATTTGATACAGCAATAAATACAGCATTATCAGCAATAGATAAAATTAGAGATACAGCTACTACTGCCAATGTTACGCATATAGTTGAGGTTATGGGTAGAAATTGTGGATGGCTTGGAATACTGGCAGGAATTGGCGCTGGAGCGGAAGTTACAATAATTCCAGAGGTTAAAATTAGTATTACAAAGCTTGCTCGGAAAATTAAACATCAATTAAATACGGGCAAAAAAGGATGTATTATTATACTAGCAGAGGGTGGCTTCAGTAAAGGAGGCGCTTCACTAGCCGTTGCCTTAAAGGAAAAGGGAAATTTAGACTTAAGAATTACAACATTGGGTCATATGCAGAGAGGGGGGAATCCGTCTGCAGTGGACAGAGTTCTAGCTACAGAGCTTGGGGTCAATGCTGTTCTTGCTTTAAAAGACGGTTTTTCAAATGTGGTCATTGCTAAACCAGTCGATACTATTGAAAAAGTTGACTTTGATAAGATCGTTAATGCACAGGTTAACATAGATATGTATCTGCATGATCTTATTGAAAATACTGCCTGAGAAAAAATTAGCATGAAAATCATAAAAATGACTTTGCTCAACTCTTTGATGATTTTCTTGCTGACAACTGCATTATTTGCTTTTTCAGCTCTATCATTCGCACAAGATTACAAAGTTAAAAAAGTTGGCAAAACTTTTTCTCATCCTTGGGGAATTTCTATTTTTGATAATAACGAGGTTTTAATCACTGAGAGAGGAGGAAACCTGCTTAAGGTAAATATAAAAAATGGTTCAAGATTAAAAATCAGTAACTTACCAGAGGTTTTTAACGTCAGACAAGGTGGTCTTTTAGACGTACTTGTTGATAAAGATTCGATCTCTGAGAGAAAAGTTTATATTTGTTACTCATCCCAGGTTATTGGAGGCTCTTCTACTACGTTGATGGTCGGGTCTTTAGAAGGAAACAAACTTATTTCAAAAAAAATACTATTTAAATCCAATAATGTTTCGGATTCAGGAGTCCATTTCGGGTGTAGGTTAGCAATTCTGAATGATGAAATTTTTATGTCTATTGGAGATAGAGGAAATAGATACGAAGCCCAAGATGCAAACTCTCATGCTGGCTCAGTCATCAGAGTAAATAAATATGATGGTTCTACCAAGGGGAAGAAAGCTTACAATAGCTGGCCCGCGGAAGTATATACAAAGGGGCATAGAAATCCTCAAGGAATGGCAATAAACAGTAAGACCAATGAAATTTGGGTTAATGAGCATGGACCAAAAGGTGGAGATGAAATCAATGTGCTGAGGCCCGGAAAAAACTACGGTTGGCCCATAGTCACCTATGGAGAAGAATACTGGGGTGGAAAGATAGGGCAGGGGATAACTTCGTTAGAGGGCTTCGAGGATCCCATATGGTATTGGGTGCCTTCAATAGCGCCTTCTGGTATGACATTTTATGATAAAAAAATGTTTCCTGAATTTAATGGGCATCTGTTAGTGTCCTCACTAAAGTTTAAAAGTCTGTATTTAGTAAATTTAGAAAACGATCTACCCAAAATAGAAGAAGTGTTATTTAAAAAAAGGTTTGGTAGAATTAGGGACATCGAACAACTTAATGATGGCAGTCTTCTTATTATATCTGATGAAAAGAAGGGGGGGTTGTATAGAGTATACAGATGAAAATTTGTAAAAACTAATTGGTGCGTCAATAAAACACTTAATTTCTGAATATTGTTGTTGATTAATGTTTTTTACCTAAGGTAAACTATAAAAGACTGGGAATAATATAAACCTAAGGGAGGTAACTATGGATGGTGCTAGTAGTACTATGACAACCTTTGCTTTAAGTGTAAAACATTTAGATATTAGTTTCCCATTTAAAAGCAGATATAATAATTTTATTAATGGTAAATTTGTTGAACCAAAAACTGGTCAATATTTTGAGAATCCGACACCGATAACGGGAGAAGTCCTATGTGAGATTGCTAGGTCGGGTGCAGACGATGTTGAAGCAGCGTTAGACGGGTCTCTCGATCACAAATAAAAGGTGTTAGCACGCTTAGAATTCTCTGAAATTAAGGATTCGATAAACTTGAAACTTTTTTACCGAGTTGGCTTAAAAATTTAAATAAAGGGATAATTGATTTAGTAACTGTATTTTATACGTTTTATCCCATTTTGTAAATTTAAAAAAATAACATAATATATATTATGCGCCAAAAAGATATTGCCAATTACCCAGCCGTCATTTATATTATCCAAGATAATCAATAATTTATACCAACTATCTCAACTCCTACTCTCTCACTCGTTACTTCTGATCAATATAATTATGCAATTAAATCAATTATTTGCATTTACTATATGTGTTCATATACAAGACATATCATTTAAACGATTGTTTCCTATCGTGTATTTCGAAATTCGACATAGGAACGTTATGTTAGTATAGCTAAATAATTAAAGCTGTTCCTCAATGAGCTTAAGACACCTACTGTCAAGATGATAGCCATCACAATGATACTTAAGGTTTGAAAAACCACGACTGTTGGAGGTAAGGCTATAGATATCAATTTCGAGTAAATTAGAGCCACTTATTTCTTTTCTTAAATATTTATTGAAAATCTCAACTACCATCCTTAAGGAATAATTTGTACTTCTTGAAAGCTGAGTACGAAATATCGGTGCTGGAACATTAAAAATATAAACTTTGTGATTTCTAATGCGAATTGCCTCACATATCCATGAAATGTACCCTTTTACAGTATTTGAAATCAGAACCTCCAAATTTGTTTTTTTCTTTTCAGATGCCATCAAAAAACCTTCATTTAATCGACAATCAATTTCTCCAAATGACATGAATACTATTGAATTTTTTGGCAAACTATCGATGTTTTTGGAAACAAGCACTTTAAATTCGTTTTCTTCACTGTTTGATAAATGGAATGCTTTAGTACCGAAAACGATTCTTGGGATAATTTTATATCTCCTATCTTTGATCTCAATTAATCTGTTTGCATAGCTCAAGCAATGGCTTTCGCCGATGTGATAGACTTTTAGACGTGACGGCAGTTTTTTGTAATTAATACCATTTAAAAGTTTATTCAAAAAAACGTAATATGCTTCGCAAAACTGTTTTTCTTCATCAGTTAATATAGAATAACTTGCTCGTCTTTTCCTTGAAATACAGAATTGTTTTAGCGAATTTTCTAAACTTCTAAAGTCTTCCCTTATATAGTTTAGAATGGCATTTTGGATCCAATACTTTGGAAAACATTTAAGTTCTTCATGACACTTTTGCCTCTTAGAAAGATTTGAAAAGCTTTTACCGGTCTGCAAATATAGATTATGTAAACTGATCAATGCTTCAAAATATTTAGGCTCAATTTCTAAAATTTTTTTATAAATTTTAATTGAATTATCTATTTCACCTTTTTGCTTCAAAACGAATGCAATGTTATTCATCACCTTGATAGAATTTGGCTCCAAATTGATAGCCTTTTTGTATAAAATTAAAGCATTTTCAAGCATTCCTTTTTTTCTGAAAGCCAAACCAAGGTTATTTATTGCCTGAAAGTAATTTGGATTAAGACTTATGGCTTTTTCGTAATAGTCAATTGCTTCATCTAACATATCTTTTTTAAAAAAAATGCTGCCCAAACTGTTATACGCATCAAAAGATCTAGGCTTTAGTTCCAAAAAGCTTTTGTAAAGAATAATTGCTGAGTCAAAGTCATTTGTATCTCTATAAATATCTGCTAACTTTATAATTGCTGCTGAATAACAAGGATTATTATTTATTGTTGCCCGATAATTTATTATTGCTCTCTTAGTATTGTTAAGCTCTCTGTAAATATTACCAAGATTATAGTAAGCACCTGCATATTTCGGGTTTTTACTTATTGCAATTGAATAGTTTTTTATTGCCTCATCATATTTTCCAATATTCTTATTGAGAACTCCTAAATTATTATAAGCGTCCACGTAGTTGGGATTTATTTTTATTGCCCTTTTAAAGCACTTTATTGATTTGCTAAACAATTTACGATTTAAAAAATCTAGACCTTTTAGATTTTCTATTTCTGCTATTTCAGTAACGCTTTTTGATAATTTTTCTGACATCTTTGAAAGATTGATTACATTACCTCAGACATTGCTTCGTATAAATGCTCAAGGCAATCTCTTGGTCATTTATAAATATTACAATAAATATTTGTTACAACCTTTTTAATAATCACGCAATTACAATAAAAATTAAAAAAGCGTTATTTAGAGGCCTTATTTGAATTACTTATAAATATTAAAAAAATCTTAACACTAAAGTTATAGGGTCGGAATTCTATGTTTCCAAGAAGCAATTTCTTCTATTTGGCTTGCAAGACCAATCAAGGTAGCCTCATCCCCTATCTTAGAAACAAATTGAGTTCCTAACGGTATTCCCTTATCTGTCCAATATGAAGGAACGTTCATTGCTGGTTGACCTGTAGCATTTTGCAATAAAGTATCGGGTGAATACCAAAGATTTTCTGGGGCAAGCTTTTGTAAAATACCATCTCTGATGACAGGTACTCTAAAAATCCATCCTAATTTAAGGTTCATTACTATGGAATTAAGGAGCTCATCAGTAAATTTGGGCCTTAAACTGCCTATTAATGCTGGTGGTTCTGACGTTACAGGTAACAAAACTACGTCGTAGCTTTCTGTCTGTTCTACAACTCTTCTAGAAATTACTTGTAACGTATGGCGGGCAAGAGCATAATCATAGCCAGAAAAACTTTTTCCTACATAATCCAACATTCTAGTGGTGTTTTCTAACTCAGAATTTTTATATTTTTTTCCTTTCAATACCCTTAATTCCTCTAATAACTGTGATGTATGGCATGCAATTAAAATTAAAAAAGCTTTTGCAAGATCCATCGCTTGATAGTTTATTTCAATTTCTTCTACTTTATGCCCTAGTTTAGAGCAAAGTCTTGCATTGAATAACACCGCTTTCTTAACTTCTTCGGATAGCTTTACTGGTAAAAAAACCTCGGCTAAGAAGCCTATTTTAAGAGTTTTCTTAAATTTAAGCGCTTTTATTAAGCTACCTTTTTCATACGGAAGAGTGTACGGATCCCCTATTTCTGAGCCAAAAATATTATCGTAAATGTAGGCAGTGTCTCTAACTGATCTAGATAAAATACCTGGCGTTGCCAACCCACCCCAAAGTTCTCCGTGGCTCGGAGAAAACGAAATTCGTCCTCTAGAGGGCTTTAAACCGATTAGTCCACAGGATGCTGCAGGCACTCTTATAGAGCCTCCACCATCACTAGCATGAGCGATAGGTACAATCCGCGACGCAACAGCTGAAGCAGCACCACCGCTAGAACCGCCGGCTGTCATAGCGAGATCCCACGGGTTTCTTGTTGGCCCAAATGCTTTGGGCTCTGTTGTAAACATTAGTCCTAACTCAGGCGTTGCGGATTTCCCAACTACTTTTAGACCCGATTTTAAAAATCTTTCTGCTAAACTGCTATTGTAGGGCATTTTAAAAGTTTTTAAGTATTCGCTACCCATAGAATTTGGAATATCCGCTATAGGACTATCTAAATCTTTCATTAAAAAAGGTACTCCAAAAAAAAGACCATTAGAAAACTTCTGCAAATTATCCTTCGCAAAGTCGTAAAGCTTATGATGCACTGCATTTATTTTTGGATTATAAAGTTCAACTAATTCTATACAACTTTCCAAGACTTCCAATGGAGATACTTGTTTATTCTTTATTAGTTTGGCTAGTTTAACAGCATCAAACTCTTTATATTCTGAAGTAAAATTTATAATAATTTTTAACTTAAGCTATTTGTTCTAACATATTTGTAATGTTGAGTGGCTTGACTTCTAGAGTCAAGAAGTTTGGATAACCATACCCATTGGCAGATACGTAAAAATAATATTTCTTTAGTCCAAGATATTAGTCAAAAGGATATTTGGGATTGCATAGTGGGTGTTCATCGATAAATGTTGGTATAACAGACCCTGATAAAAATTTACTATCTGTTATCTTCCCTACCATGATGACGAACTCGCATGGATTACAGGGAGATACGCTAAAATTACGAAACTTATAAATATAAATACTAGCTTAAATAAATCTATTAACATAACCTAACCTCTTTAGTTAGGCTGGTTAGTCAGGTTAGTCTGTCTAGTCTAGCGTTGGTCTTAACCAAATATATATTATTATATAATGCGCTAAAATATAGGTGCAATTTCTCTTTAAAAACATAGATTGAACCTCAAACAGGCTTAAAGAAAGGATTAAGGACATTCCTTTTTGAAATAAACTTACATTAAATCAAAATGTTTTTGAAATCTTTAATTATTTAGTACATATTAAGTTTTATATATAAAATTTTTATGATTACTATAAAGAAAGTTTACTTGCCACACCACTTTGATTAGCAAATGAGAAATTATGAATTTATTAAATTTTTTCTTGATCCTTATAAAGAATAATAAACTTCTTATTTTAGGCCCCTTAGTAGTGGTTTTTATTTTTTTATTTTTCACTACTTTAATTTCTAAACAATTTGTTGTTAATCCTTTTGTTTATAATTTCTTTTAACTTTTTAATCATGCTATTTATATGTTCATAGGTATTTCTGGTTATTTTCACGACTCATCTGTTTGCCTTTTAAGCCCAAAAGGAGACCTATTGGATTTCATTAAAGAAGAATCTTTGTCGCGAGTTAAGGGCGATAGCTCATTTCCAAGGATGGCGTTAGAAAAGTTGGTTTTTGACCACAGCTTATCAAAAAATAATGTGAAAAAAATATGCTTTTATGAGAAACCATTTCGCGCATGGTTAACAGTAGCTAAACATAGTGTAAGGAATAATAGTCTTAATAATGAATTAACAAGGAATTACTTCAAAAACGTTTGGAAGTCATCAATTATTTTTCAATATCACTTGTCTCAAATAAAGGAGCTTAGGTCTATACCAGTTGAATATTGCGAACATCATCTAAGTCACACTTTATCATCAATATTTTATAATGGGAAAACTCCTTGCGTCTCAGTAGTAGTAGACGGTTATGGTGATAAATACTGTAGCTCTATCCATCACGTCAAAAACTCAAACGAAATCAATCAAGTATGGAGCAGCGAATACCCCAATTCTTTAGGTTTATTTTATACAGCTATTACTGACTTTCTTGGATTTGCAGTTAATGAGGGCGAATATAAAGTTATGGGTTTGGCTGCTTATGGAAAACCGATACACTATGAAAATCTTTGCAAAACAATATTCATAAAAAATGATAAACTGATTTTAAATGATACATATTTTGATTTCGTTAGAAGCATCAAGCAGTCTTACTCTAGCAAGCTTGAAACTCTTCTCAAAATCCCTCCTCGTTCATCAGAACAGCCTCTCGAATTGAATAGAAAAAACTTTAAGTTATACGCAGACCTAGCTGCTTCCGCTCAATTGATAGTTGAAAACCTTCTGAACAAGATTTTTCAAATCGCTTATGAAAAAACAGAACTTACAGCCTTTCATTTCTCAGGTGGCGTAGCAATGAATAGCTTGGCTATGATGAAGCTAAGTCAACTAAGTTTTGTTAAATCGTTAGCAGCACCCCCCTCTCCTGGTGACTCTGGTGCAGCAATTGGTTCCGCATATTATTCTTTTTTAAAATCTAAAAATAATTTTAAAAAAAATAGTAAACTCGTTTCTTCAAATCTTTTTCCAGGTATTTTTAAAATAAATAAAAAAAAGAGTGATGAGTTTCTAAACACAGGAATGACAAGGATCTGTGGGATGAAGGAGGGAATAGAGGAAGTAGCTAAGCTCATAAAAAACGGAGAAGTTATTGCTACATGCTATGGGAACATTGAGACAGGACCGAGAGCATTGGGACATCGTTCTTTAATTTGTAATGGTCATAGGGAAGAAATAGTTAAAAAGCTAAACTCAAAGATAAAAAATAGAAGTAATTACCGGCCTACGGCACCAGCTGTTTTAGATAGAAATGCAAGAAAATTCTTTGAAATAAATGAAAAAGTTGTCAACCTCTATAAAACGATGAGCATTACCACTAAGGTAAAACAAAATACTATTAATGATATTAGAGGCGTAGTACATGCAGATAATACTGCCAGAGTTCAACTTTGCGATGAGGAGGATTTATTAGGTAAGTTTTTAAATTCTTTGGAAAAACATAAAATACTTGTATTAGCAAATACATCTTTTAATGTTTCTTCTGATCCGATGGTTTATGATTTTGAAGATGCTCTTTTATCATTGATACAAATGAATATTAAATACATTTATACAAGAGAGGGTTTGTATAAAAGATGAGATTCATAATTTATATTTTTAATTTGTTAGCTAATATTTGGAAAAACACCAGCATGGTACAATTTTTGATTATAGCATTTTTGTTTTTCATTCTTTTCTTTCTAGGGCTTCTTTCATTAGTAAAGGTTTTTCTGCCATTTACTTATATCGCTTTATAAATGTTTATTTATTTCTGAAACAACTTTTGCAAAACCTTTTTCATTTAGATGGTTGTCTTTTCCATAAAACTTTAAATATTGATTTTCATCACTTACCTCCCTTGATAATAAGTCTTGAACGTCAATCCAAACAATATCTTTCGAATATAAGAGTTTTTTAACTTCTTCAAACCTCCAATTGCTATCGAAATAATCCTTTGCAAATCTAAAGGTTAAAAAAATTAGTTTCTGGTTGTTTTTATCTGATCTATAAATAACGTCTTCAATTATGTATTTTAATAGAGCAACTTTTTTCGATTTAAAGCACTCCGACGCTGAAAAATTAAAGTTATTTGTTATTAAGGTAAACAGGTTTGATACAGATTTCAATGACAGAAGCTCAAAGCCTTTTACTGGCTTGGTTAAGTGTTGAATTGGCATATTGAGAGTTTCTAACTCGTTTCCTCGCATTTTTAATAATACTTTGTTGTAGTCTCTGAACATAAAAAGCATTCGATCAATATCCTCAAGTAAAAAACCAAATACAATAGCTCGTTCTTTATGCCTTTTTTCAGTAAGAAGGTATGATAAGTACATTTGGTCTAGCCCATAAGACGGCAAAGAATAGTTTCTGTAAGAAAGATCTATCTCTTCGATTTGTTTTTTAAAAATCTCATGACCTATGAAAGAAGTTCCGTAGAATGCTGTGGTGGCTTCCTGGATAGAACCATCACTATTATCGAAAGTATTTGGAAGTTTTGAAGACTTTCTAGCATATGAAAGTATTGGATGTGAAACAATGTCATTAGATACCTTCAAAGGTATGTCTCTTGTTAGCCAGTAATTTTGATCACAATATGGATTATAAATGACTATAGGGTTATCTCTTAACCCATTTAGGTTAAAAAGTAGAGATATACGTAGGCAAACCTCTAAAAGAACAAGAAACAAAAAAATAAACAATAAAGGCCTTTTAAACAAAACAGCAGGTCACTAAATAATACTAGATGATGAACTTTCCATCAGATTTTTAGAATCAGAACTGGGAACTTTAACTAGCAAAATAACCCTCCCAAATATCCTTATTAATAAATGTGCCAAGGGGTCAATTACATAGGTTAAAAATTTAAAATTTTTGAGGTATAAAACTCGGAACCTATTTTTTAGTTTCTCACGAAAGAATGCAAACTGGATTTTTGACTTTGGATAGTTCCTTTCATAATAAGTTCTTGCATGACCGTGATGCCCTTTTTCATCTTCCATTATCTCATCTAGTGTACCTAAAGAATCATCTGCATGTCCCTCTTCATCGTCCCTTATACTTTCAATAAATTTAACAGACTTAGCATCTTTAATTCTTAATGCCAGTTTATCAAAAGCTTCCTTGGCCAAAAACTCATTTGAGTAAACAAATTCAACAAATTTTTTTAGGTTAAGTTTTTCAATAAGAAAACCATTCTTATCGAGATAACCCTTCTTTACCACGTTTCCTGGAATAAATTTAAAGTCCTTTTCAAAAGTTCCAACTCCATTACTAACTTGGTTGCTTAAGACTTTTGTTAACAACCTAGCATGTCTATATTCATCAATTGAATGCTGAATATAACCAATCTTCAACCTAGGTGAGTTCACTTTCTTGGCAGCAATTAACATTTCTAATGCAGAACCATATTCAGCATAAGTGAACTCAACTATGGTTCGAAGCAAGTTATTATTGTTATCTGGTGTAAGAATCATTTATTGCCTTTTTTATGTATTAATAAAAACTAGTAGCAATATAACCTGACATTAAAAAATTTAGAACACTTTTATATGCTTTGGAGTTCTATTCAGATTTTTCTAAAGCAGCTTTCAATTCTAAATACTCCTCGCAATTTACGCCGCAAAAATTTTTAATTAATTTTAAATTTCTTCTAGCGTTCTCAAATTGTCTATATAAAATAAAAAGCTCTCCTTGGTATTCCAAAGCACCAACGTGTCTTGGATTTATTCTTAGTGCATTATTGTAATGATATGCACTCTTACCCAATTCTCCCAATTTTCTATAGCTGAAACCAAGATAGTTTTCTATATCAGCATTATCAGGATATTTTTGTTCCAAGTTTCTTAGTTTTTTTATAGCTGTATTATATTTTTTACCATATACAAGTGTTTCGACTTGCTTAAGCTGTAAAGCCAGAAACATCATATCATGTCTTTCTACTCCTGATATTGTTGGTGTGTCCTCAACAGGGCTAGAAATAGTTCCAGCATTAACCAAAAACAATGAAATAAAAAATATAATTGAAAATTTAAGCATTTTAAAAAACCCAAAATAGTAACTTTTAGAAAGTTTAAAACTACTTATACAACAATCTTTTTTTTAAATGAACTAAAAATTAAGCAAAATAAGTCGCAATTATCAGCTTACTTTTTTGGCACGCAATAAATTGAAGCTTGAAGCAATTTTCTTTCTGTATTTGAGTTTTCAACCTTTTCTACTCCATGAAATGAAATATCGTTTCTACAAAAAGAAAAAGCATTGTTCTTAATAAAATCAGCACTAGCTACCCTGATAAAGTCTTCATGCTTGTGATGTATACCTTTCTTACATATAAAACCTTTGTTCTTGGGAATATATATCGACGTACCCATAGGTTTTTCGTCGTTATGAGCAGTTTCAGATTCAAAGTAAATCAAATAAACTATAACCTTGCCAGGATTGTCGGTGTGTGGCCCCAATGAATAATTTGTCTTATCATGAAGAAGCATAAGTCTGGTGGTGAAATCATAATTTTGAATTAGTTCCTGCATATTTTTTACTTGTAATGTTCTCAATATTGCAGACGAATAAAGCGACAGGAAGGCTATAATCGTTTGTCTAGATTTAAGAATTTTAGTGAAACCCTCCCAAACTTTGTGAGCTGATCCTTTTATTTTTTCTAACTCATCTTCATTATTTAAATTTAGTTGTCGTCTAAAATTATAAGGATGATCCTTCAAAAGATTTTTATTTTTTGATATTTCTTTAGGTAAGTTAACGCTACCCGACTCTAAGTTTGTTAAGAATGCTTCATCTTCAGGCCATTCTTCTAGAAGAGAGTCGAGAAGTTCTTGGGGTAAAAAATTTTGTATCTCAGCATGAGAAAACGGATATCGATGCACTATCGCGTTGTATATACGATACAATATCGCTTCTTGGTAGCTTGAATAAATATCAAGAGTGTCCATTTTTATCTCCACTATGCAAAATCAAAAGCATTTTAACAAAAAAATCTATGTCTTCAACACGCAACTATTTTTTGCCTATAAATGTCTAATGTCCTTACAAACCAAAAATTATTTTTTCAGTCCAAGCCTTATAGCCATTGATATAACGAAAGAAACTTAAAAAAAAAAAATTTGTAATATAAGATAGTATTTATTTTTAAAAGCACCTACTGGATCAATCTTGAATGAACAAAAATTTTTCAAAACACGTTATTTCACCTGTAAATTTAGATCTTATCTGCAAAAGTTTTAGCAACCATCCTAGAAGAGCTTCACTAGAAGATCCCAGTTATATTGAGAACAGAGAATTACCTAATCTATTTGATTTAAAGAAATGGAATAATTTCAATGACACTTTAAATATTATAGTAGGTGATAGCCATGCTGAGTTTCTTGGAAGGCTTTTTAAAGAAGTCATCAATGAAGTAGATTCTGAAAAACAGAAAATAAACCGAACCTATTCATTCTGGACAGGCCCAACTACTCTTATTGGGTCAATTCAATCTGATATTTATTTCAATAATATGCTACGATCATTAGCGATTATAGTTGAGGTATTAGAAAAAGAATTTTGGTTTAATAGACTTAATGTGATTTTAAGCTTAGGAGAAATAGATATTAGAACAAAGCTATTTTTAGAATGTTATGCAAGCAAATTGAGTTATCAAGAAGTTATTTTAAAATATTGCACGGATCTACTCGTAAGCAAACTAAAGTTGTTACGGGTGGGTCTTTCCAGTCTTTTCTCTCATTGTAAGACATCAATTTATTTTAAGTCCCCTCCTCCACCTTCTGACTTACTTCCAACAAGAATACCAAAATCTAATATAGAACTAATGAAGTTGCTTAAAAACGAGCCCTACCCTGTTTTTCTAGATGTTGAAGAAAGATTGAAACGATATAATTTTCTACAAAAAACAATCAAAACCTCTTGTTTGATATCAGACACAGAGTTTTTGAAGGGTTTTAATAAAAATGGTGAGTTGCTTGATTCCAAACAATCTTTTGACGGTGTGCACATTTCAAGTGGTGACTGGGCAATTAAGAATAGCAGACAGATATTTTTTGAGATATAAATATAAAGTTTTTTCTACTAATTTAAAACTGTATAGCCCCTAAAAACTTCTCATTAAGGTCTTTAAAATTGTATTTTAACGCAAGCCTCTTTCTAATTAGTTTGTAGCTATTTATCAAATTATTTTCATGAAAAAGTTTAAGTGTTTGAATTGCTGCAGTGCTTCTGTACATATCATCCATTTTACGAAGATTAATTAAAACGTCATCAACAACTACAAGCCCGCCTTTCTTTATAAGCCGACAGGCATTATATAAATCTAGCGGCAATACTGGGAAACCATGAGCTCCGTCCACCCAAACCAGATCAAAGGATTTATCTGACCAACTGTTTAAAGATATTGAATTCATGGGAATAAACGTAACATTTTCGAAATCATTAAGTAATCGATTACGCTTATCCACATACTTTTCGTAAGTTCTAACTCGATCATAAGACATTCTAAATTTTTCATTTTCTTTTGGTAAATCTATGGTAACGACTTCTGCTTTTGGAAATAGCAAGGCTAGCGTAGCTGCTGTCATACCATCAGCGGTGCCAATTTCCAGGATTTTTGATGGAACCCTTGAAGAGACTGACAATGACGAAAAAAGCAGCAAGTGCTCCGAGTCATTATGTGAGAATTCTCGCTTGAAAAGTTTTATAAGAATTTTATTGAGTTTTTCTATCCCTTTATCTCTTTGAAGGTTTAGTGAATTGAAGTCCATTTCTTGTTTGGCAATTATCTTGTTCTGAAGATCAATAACAGAAGGGTCTGAATTCTGTAACTTAACTTCCAACTGTTGAATTGCATTTTTAAGTATTGTTTTTTCCTCAACTGCAATTTTTTTTTCTAACTCGTCTGATTCACTTATTAATTGGGATATTTTTGTCATTTTTATTAGTAAACTGATATGATTTTTAGCATTGATTAAGCATCACTGGCCTTTTTCCTACTTTATAGTTAAATCAACTAAATTCGTAAAACAATAAATCTACTTCATTTTAATTTAATGATTTATTAGCAAGGATCACAATATTGCACTAATTTTCAACTGGGTCTCAAATTGCGTTAAAAAACGACACCTTTTCTTAAAATGAAGCATCCAAAAGCCCTACTCTCACCTGTTGATACTACGCCGAAAGAATTTTTAGCATGAGAATAAAATTTTTGTCTTTCGAGAGAAATAATGTTGAAGTTATTTTTTCTATTTAGCATAACTTTTTCTAATACTTTCCTCACAGCAATGTGAACATCGCCCTCTTCTTCAGGCATGCCATCAATTTCCATTCTTGCTGCTCCATACTCAGAAAAATGATCAATAGGTAATAGCTTGCAAATATCACTTATAATTTTCGGGGCATTAACGTTTGGAATAAATATGGGATCTTTTATTTTGCAAAATGAAGAAGTCGATGCTGCGGGAAAATTTGTATCTGCAATAACTAACTCATCTCCATGGCCCATTTTGCTTAAAATGTGTAAAAGATCTGGAGTTAGTGTAGTTGGGATTTTGTACAACATAAAAATTATCGAAATATTAAGTTGAGGTGACCAAAGCCACCTCAACGTTAAAATTTTACTACCTTTTTGGAAGAGGCATCCAACCTGTCATTGCAACATCAGCATGCTGAAATTGCGGCATTTTAGAGCCAAGGTCACTCATGTTCTTAATGTCATTGTCATTAAGGAATTTTTGTGTAATCAAAGTCGGAGGAACAATAACACTTCTCCCCGGGTCACCACCAGTTAGCATTATCGCAAGAGACCTTACACAAACCTCACCTACCACAGCAGGATTTGTTGCAACTGTTGCAACCCAGGCAGAACCGGGTTCTCTCATAGCAGAGATATCAGCTGTTGAAACATCGGCTGAGTAAATATCAATCTGATCTGTAAGCCCTGCTTCATCAACTGCAATTTTTACTCCTTTTGCAAACTCATCATAAGGAGCAAACATTACTGTGATATCTCTGTTAGCCTGAAGAACAGATCTTGCTTGGTTAGCGTTAGAATTCGCAATTGGATTATCTAATGTTCCAAAAACTGCTGCTTCTTCAATTCCAGGATTAGCTGCTTTAATTTCCTGCCATGCTTTATCTCTACGATCAAGTGGAGCAATACCAGGCACATAGACATAACCTGCTTTAAAAGTATTACCATTGTCCTTAATAGCCTGCTCTAAGGCAAGTTTTCCAAGCATATAATCAGATTGCTCAATCTGTGGAATTTTTGGATTTTCTACATTAACATCAAAAGCAACTACCTTTATTCCTGCATCCACTGCTCTTTGCGCAGCGGCTTGCATTGACTCTGTGAGCCCGTGTTGGATTATAATACCATCAACTCCCAATGCTATGGCTTGGTCTACCATGTCAGCCTGAAGAGCTGCGTCTTGACGACTATCAAATACCCTAAGATCAACACCTAGAGCTTTGGCTTGTGTTTCTACACCTGATAAGTAGGCTTGAAAAAAATCGCCAGTGCTAAGATATCTTACTAACGCGATTTTAACCTTACTAGGGTTATCAAGTGGCGCAGGCATCGCAGCGAATACCCCAGTTGCAACAAATGTTAACATCATCAAAGTAGCTAAAATTGATGACATAAATTTTTTAAATAAATTCATAAATACCTCCCAGTTTAAATTTATTTTCGATTAATGACCTCCTTGACGAGATCTTGAAGTTAGAGCGAATGTAAAAACTAATGCAATTACAAGCACTCCGCCTTTTACAAAGTCTTGCGTATAATAAGGTGCATTCATCATTGTTAAACCTTGCAATAAGATACCAACAAAAAGAGCTCCTATGGCGGTACCAAGCGCATTTGGTTTGGCCGCACCTAGAACGGCAAAGCCGATGAGCGCAGCAGCGACACTGTCTAATAACAAGTTATTTCCAGATGCTATATCACCCCGACCTAATCTTGCGGCAAGAAGCAATCCACCTATTGATGCCGTTACACCAGATATTACGTAAGCGAGAACTTTATAAAAATTAGTATTAGTCCCAGAAAGAGCGGTAGCTCGTTCATTTGATCCTATGGCATACATCAAACGTCCATGACGAGTTAATTCCAGAAAAATCCAGATAAAAAGTGCAACTAATATAAATATAACAACGGGTACTGGGATCAATTTTTCTAAAAATAAATCAAATCTGTGACGACCAATCCATAGAAAGCTCTCAGGAAAAACACCGTCTGCTACCTCACCTGAAGGTAACCTCATACCAGTAGCTATAGATCTTCCCTCTGTGGGAACTCGTTGCAACCCAATCAGCAGAAACATCATTCCCAGTGTTGCAAGAAGGTCGGGAACTCTCATCCTTACTATTAGAATGCCGTTCACTAAGCCAACAAACGCACCCATAAGCAAACAAGCAAATATGGCGGTCAAGGCACCGGTTTCTAAAATAACCAAAAAGTACGCAGACATCATAAGAGAGGAAGTAGCTACAGAACCTATTGATAAATCAAAGCCATCTACCACGAGCGTACAAGTTACGCCTAAAGCTAATATTCCTGTTATGGCTACTGACTGAAATATAAATACTGCTGATCTTGGACCTGCAAACCCACTTGCAAAGATTGAGAAAAAAATTATTAACCCAACAAGAAGAACTAAAAAACCATACTTTATTACAAATACATTTAAATCATTGGACATTTAATATTAACCTAAATATATACAACCTTTCAGTTTACATTCTTATTTTTTATTGGCTACAGAGAATTTAAAAATTTAACATTCTATAACTTAATCTCACTAGTAATCTCAGATAGCACTTTGTTTAAATTGATATTTTTATTCAAATGATCTCCTAAAATTGCATTGTTATTCATTACAATGACTCTGTCCGCAATTTCTAGGGCTTCATCTAGTTCAGCAACAAATACAATTGTTCCCCTTCCTTTGGCAGTTTTTCTAATAAAGGAACCTATGTCTCTTCGTGCTTGAATATCAACGCCTTGGAAAGGTTCATCTAATATCAATAACTCACTATCTTTAATTAACCACCTTCCAACCATAACCTTTTGTTGATTTCCGCCAGAAAGAGTATCAATATCGTCATCTTCAGATTGGCATACTATACCTAATTCATCAATTTTCTTTCTTGCCACTTCTTTTAATCTAGAGAATTTCAACAAAGAACCCACGCTATAGTCGGATAAAAAAGGTAGAGAAATATTTTTTTCAATATTAAACGTTTTAATCACGCCATTGCTTGCTCTATCTTTTGAGCACATATGCACACCTTTTTTGATTGCTTCTTGGGTACTTATTGGGTTGTAGTTCTTATTTCCAAGTTTAATTAATCCACCTTGTGGGACTGCTGCTCCAAAGAGAATAGAAGCCAATTTGCTTTTACCACTCCCTATCAAACCAGTTATTGCAACAACTTCGTTCTCAAATATCGATAGATTGATTGCTCTTGAACCTTTAGACAAAGCGAGGTTTTGAATTTCAATTACTTTTTTACCTTTCTTTGGAATTTTTATTGATACATCTGTCATTTTATGACCCAGCATCGCAGTCACTGCCCCCTCAAAATTCAATGGCTTTTTATCAAACACGCCAGAAATAGTTCCATCTCTCATTGAAACAATCCGATCTGCAATTCTTCTGATATCAGACATTCTGTGTGAAATGTACAAGATAGCAACGCTTTGAGTTTTGAGGGTATCCAAAATAGTGAATAGTCTTTCAGCTTCTTTTGCAGACAAAGATGATGTAGGTTCATCGAGAATTAATACCTTTGGATCTCTTGTCATAGCGCGAGCTATCGCTATTAGCTGCCTATCGGCAATACCTAACTCGCTTACTTGTGTTTTCATATTAATCTCTAGTTTCATACTTTGTGCAATTTCTCTAGCACGTTTTCTTAAGAGTTTATCTTTCACAAAAAAACCAAAATCCTTTTGATTAAGCTGATCTAGCATTAAGTTAGAAGCAACGTCCAAGTCAGGGATAACCCCATCATTTATTGACTGATGAACTGTTACTACGCCTGTCCTAAAAGCGTCCGCAGGCTTTTCTGGCGTAAAGAGATTACCAAACAGACTAATTTTTCCAGAGTCAGGCTGATGGACGCCACACAGAATCTTTACTAGTGTTGATTTCCCAGCTCCATTCGCTCCCATTAATACAGTTATTTCACCAGAAAAAAGTTTTAGATCTATGCCTCTTAAAACCTTATTAGGACCAAAAGCCTTTTCTAAATTATATATTTCACAGGCAACTTTATTCATAAAATATTACCTAACGTAAAAAATGATTCACTTTTCAGATTATAGATGCTTTACTTTCTTTACAAATTTTTAATTTATTCAAGCTAATATGGGAGAAATAAATGCCAGATAAATACCTAGCGTTAACCCCCGAAAGTCTTCCTGAAAGACTATGTAAAGTAGAAGAAATAGCAGGAAAAGTGGGAACAGATCTTAATTCCTGGGATGTTATCGAAGTTGGAGATGGTAACCTTAATTTGGTTTTTATCGTTACAGGTGACCTTGGTAAGGTGATTATAAAACAGGCGCTACCATATGTCCGTTTAGTAGGTGACAGTTGGCCACTGACCCTCGAGAGAGCTTTTTTTGAATACAATGCATTAACAAGGCAGGAAGAAAGAGACCCAGGAGTGGTTCCAAAAGTTTTATATTTCGATAATACTCAAGGTCTAATAGCAATGGAATATCTCGAGAACTACAAAATTCTAAGGAATAAGCTAATAGATGGTGAGAAGGTTAATGGGCTTTCAGAGGTATTAGGTTTGCATTGTGCGAGAATTGCGTTTAAAGGATCCGATTTATATATGGAGACCAAAAACAAAAAAAGCGATGTATCTTTGTTTGAAAGAAATGTTGAACTGATGGCGATCACTGAAAACCTTGTTTTCACAGATCCATATTTTAATGCTGAGATGAATAGTAATACTGAAGGATTAGAAAAAATTATTGGCATTCTCAGAGACGACATTAAAATGAAAGGTTGCGTTCAAAACATGCTTAGAAAATTCGTTTCTAATAAGGAAACCATGTGCCATGGTGACTTACATTCAGGTTCAATTATGTGCATAAATGATCAAACCCGAGTGATAGACCCTGAATTCGCTTTTTATGGCCCTATGGGTTTCGATCTAGGTATGCTTTTGGCAAATTTTTTGATGGCTTATTTTAGCCAAGAGGGGCACAGAAAGAATTCAGAGCGATCAGATTACCAATCATGGATATCAACTATAATGAAAGAAACGGTTGAGCATTTTCAATCTGAATTTAGTGCATTATGGCATAGTAAGAGAAATGGAATATTATTTCCAAAAACTTTGTTCGAAGATCAAGGGCATTCATCTTCATCAGCTTTAGAAAACTTATTGGACACCATTTGGTCAGATACTGTAGGATTTTGTGGAATAGAAATGCATCGTAGATGTTTATCTTTGGCTCATAATGCTGATTTTGAATTAATAGAAGATACTAAATTACGCGCCAAGTTGGAGGCTAGAAATCTTCTAATGGGAAGAGACTTAATTTTAGAGCCTAAAAATATTGATAATGTTGAAAAATTAATAAGTATGGCTGAAGACTATAATGCGAAGGATGTTTTATGAAGGTAAACAACAAACACTATAGATCTATTTGGTATGAAAAAGACTCAAATACTGTAAAAATAATCGATCAAAGAGAGTTGCCTTATTCTTTTAAAGTTATTAATTTAGACAGCTTAGAAGACTTCAGAATTGCAATTAAAGATATGGCGGTAAGAGGCGCTCCACTTATTGGTGCCACAGCCGCTTTCGGCATTGCAAAACAAATGCAAAAGGACTGTACAGACAAAGCACTAAATAACGCCTGGGAAGTTCTTAACGCGACAAGACCGACTGCAATAAATCTAAGATGGGCCCTCAATCGATGTAAAGATTATTTGTCGCAAGTAGCTACTACTGATAGAGCAAAAAAAGCTATGGAGTTAGCTCTGGAGATCTCGGATGAAGATGTTGAAATAAATCGGAAAATTGGTGAGTTTGGAGCGGATATAATATCAAAGATTTCTAACAAGAAAAAAGGTGATCCTGTCAATATACTTACCCACTGCAATGCAGGCTGGCTAGCGACAGTTGACTGGGGCACTGCAACTAGTCCTATGTATCAGGCATATGATAAAGGGCTGCCCGTTAAAATATGGGTAGATGAGACTCGGCCAAGAAATCAAGGAGCGCTAACTTCATGGGAGCTAAATAGTCATGGTATTGATCATGAATACATCGTAGATAATACCGGTGGATTTCTAATGCAAACTGGTCAGGTTGATATGGTAATTGTAGGAACTGACAGAACTACAGCCAAAGGTGATGTTTGTAATAAAATTGGAACATATTTAAAAGCGTTGGCTGCAAAGGACAATGGAGTACCATTTTATGTGGCCCTACCGTCCCCAACAATAGATTGGACAGTCTATGACGGACTAAAAGAAATCCCCATAGAAGAAAGAAATGAAGAAGAGGTTTCTTACGTAAAAGGAAACGATAAAAATAATCAGATAAATAGCGTTAAAGTAACGCCTGAAGGAACTTTTGGATTTAATCCTGCCTTTGATATTACACCTTCCAGCTTGATTACTGGATTAATTACCGAAAATGGTGTTTGTAATCCAAATACCCAAAAACTAGAAGACCTTTTCCCGACTAAATAGAGGATAAGAAGATGTTTGTAAGAAATAATTATAATAGAACTGATGCAAATGGATGGAGAAGAAAAGCGGGTTCATTAGCGGCTGATAAGGATCTTGGGGAGAGAGTTTATACTTCAAGACTAATTGGTTTAGTTCCTGACCTAATAATGCACGGTGGTGGAAATACGTCCGTAAAAGTATCTAGAAAAAATATTTTTGGGGAAAATGAAGACATTCTTCATGTGAAAGGTTCAGGCTGGAACCTCGATACTATTGAAGCTCCAGGATTACCAGGTGTAAGGTTGGATCCACTGCGAGAGTTTCGAAAGTTAAAAAAGATGACCGATGAGGATATGGTTAATATCCAGAGAAATAACCTTATTGATAGTGGCTCACCCAATCCGTCTGTTGAAACATTACTTCATGCATTTTTGCCTCATAAATTCGTAGACCATACTCACTCTACACCATTTTTAATTTTGGCTAATCTACCAGATGCAAAGAAGATCTGTAATGAAATATTTGGTGACTCTCTAGCTATAGTTCCATATATAATGCCTGGCTTTAAGTTAGCAAAAAAAGCTGTTGAAATATATGAAAAAAATCCGTCTGTAAAGGGTATGATTTTGTTAAATCACGGTCATTTTACCTTTGGAAAAACGGCTGAGGAAAGTTATCGGAGAGTTATTGAGCAAACAAATAAAGTAGCTACATTCTTTGGCTTAAAAAAAGAATTGGAACTTGGCAAAAGACTTCCCACAAAAAATTTATATATGGTCCCCAAAATAAGAGGTTTAATCGCAGACATAGCGTTAAGAGAAAAAGATCCGATGCCAATAATTGATCTAAGAAATAGTAAACAAGTATTAAATTTACTGAATAATAAAAACCTTACAAAGCTAGAAAATAGAGGCATGGCCTCCCCGGATCACGTTATCAGAACTAAAGGGACTCCGCTTCACATTAAAAATACAGCGGACTATCTAAATGAAAAGGCATTAAAGAAACATATTGAGGGTTTCTCTAATCGGTATATTAAATATTTTAATAGACAGTCGAAAAAGGCAGATGAAAAGAAATCAATTTTGACTGCAGACCCAAAACATGGGTGGTTACGAACTATTGGAGTTATTGGAGTAGGCAAGAATGCTAAAGAAGCATCTGCCACAGCTGACCTGGCAGAACAAAACTTACATATTCGTATCATAAGTGAGAAATTTGGAGGGTTTTTCCCTATCAAAGAAAAAGATATGTTCGATTGTGAGTATTGGTCACTAGAACAAGCAAAATTAGGAAAGGGTAAACCTCCTGCTTTTGAAGGGAAAGTGGTCGTTATTACAGGTGGAGCTGGAACAATTGGACTAGAAACAGCTAAAGCGTTTTCTCGATTGGGCGCAAATATCTTATTGGTTGATAATAATCAAAAGCTATTAGACATTGCATTATCAAAGCTGACACCGTGGGATAAATCATTCTGCTGTGATATTACTGATAAAAATAGTGCTAAAAAAGCAATAGAAGCTGCTATTTGGAATTTTGGAGGCCTAGATATATTAGTTTCGAATGCCGGCAATGCCCCAAGCGGGCATTTACTTAATTTACCAAATAAGAAACTAAGAGATTCTTTTGAGCTTAACTTTTTTGCTCATCAATCTTTTTCAGTTGAGGCTGCAAAAATACTTGAGATACAGGGCAGAGGAGGTCAAATCTTATTTAATATATCAAAGCAAGCAGTTAATCCTGGCAAAGGAATGGGAGCTTACGGTATGCCTAAGTCTACGACTATGTTCTTAATGAGACAACTGGCATTAGAGCTTGGTTCATTAGGTATTCGCATTAATGGCATTAATGCCGATCGTATAAGGTCTGGTCTGCTAACATCTGATTTTATAAAAACACGTGCGAGGGCTAGAGATATATCTGAACAGAAATATATGTCAGGCAATTTGCTGGAAAAGGAAGTAGAAGCCCGTCACGTAGCAGACGCGTTCATCGCACTAGCGCAGCTCGATAGGACTACTGGTCATGTTTTAACAGTAGATGGTGGAAATACTGCTGCTGAGCTTCGATAAGTTCAAATTATTCTATTTGATTCTCTAAGTTCTTAGCCATACCCATAGATATACTCGCAATGAAAAGATCTCGGAAAGTATTGGATAATAAACATTAGGCCTTCTTTCCAAAGTTTCTATATAATTTGTGGATAAATTGTTTTCTTTTGCAGCACTAATTAAAATTTTCAAATATCTTTTAGATGGAGGAATATCTTTTGTTTCTGCAGTAATATATATCAATGTATATGCTGTTTTGATTTGACCTTCTGTGTAAACTGATAGCTTCTCTAACTGATAATCTTCTCCTTCAGTATTTACAATCTTTTGCAGGTCCTCTTCATCAATTTCGTGTATGACTCCCTCGACATTAGAACCTTTAAAGGGTCTTATATTTGCAAAAGAAGGTTCCAAAAAGTTTGGCCCACCCATATTCATAATTAACTGGTAATCTTTTAGAACCCCAACATTACTTGAAAAAGGTGTAATCTTTCTTCTCTTTATTAGGTAATGGGTTGACATATTGGACCCATATCCAAAGTAAAAAAGTGTTTTTCTTTTATTCATAGTTAAATATTTTTAAAGTCTCCGTGGCGTCCTACACCGGCAGAAAAGTAAGCTGCACCTTTAGCGCCTTCCTTAGAAGAAGCGTCTACTCCATTTCTCAATTCTAATTTTATTCCTTCGTCTATACTAAGCCCCCTACTTTCAATAATAGAGTCTGAATCTCTTCGAGTATCACCAGATCCACAATCTTTTCACATAATCCTATCCGATAGTACCTCCTTAGCGGTCATTGTTAGGCTATTCGTTATTTTTGTATCCTGAATATGAAACCTATCAATTTCCATTACATAATCGGCATCCCGAAATTTGGTGTTCATTGTTAGAAGTTTATCTAACTCGCTTGCAGGTGTTTTAGCATTTTTATGGGCTTCTAAAAGCAATAACCAAGATCTAAAGTCAATATTTTGAATTTTCATGCCGATTTCTAAACACTCAACATAATTCTTATTCATAAAAAGACCTAATAAAAGATCGGCAAGGCGTTTATCAGAATTTATTTGACCCATTGGGACAGGGTCGAGTTCAAGTGCTTTTTTTAACAATTCAATACCTTCCTCACTTCTCCCCACTCTTACAAGAACCTCTCCATAACCTGAAGAGACCCTCGGATCATTTGGATTTAGGTCAAAGGCCCTCTTCCCATACTCTTCTGCCTTATCGTATTTATGCTGAGTTAGATAGGCAAAACAAAGCATCCTATTACATTCAAAATCATTTTCGTCTAAGTCAACTGCTCTTTGCACATAGCCTGACATTTCTTCGTAATAGGCTTCTTGATCTATTATTTCAACATACTGTCTGGCTCTTGCTTGACCCATAATGCAGGCCTTCCAAGCTAGTGCTTGCGCGTTTGTTTGATCGGCTTCAATTGCCTTGCTAACAAAATCTAAAGCTTCTCTATTAGCTTCTTTGGTAAACTTATGATGCAATTGCTTGGCCCTTATTAAATACTCATATGATGTCATATTTTCAGCAGGCTTTCTTTTGGATCGATTCAGGCTTGAAATTTCTATTTCACCTAAAAGTGCAATTGTAATTTTTCTTACTATTTCATCTTGAACATCAAAAATGTCTTCAATAACTCGATCATATTTTTGGCTCCAAATAACTTTATTTTCTGTTACATCGTTTAGTTCAACCGATATCCTTACTCTTTTTCCAGAGGATCGTATACTCCCTGCTACAACAAAATTTGCATTGAGGTTCTTAGCAAAATCAGAAAACTGGCTTCCCTTTCCTTTAAATTCAAAGGCACTCTGTCTGGAACAAATGTCTAACTCTTTAATCATTGAGAATTCGGTGATTAAATCCTCTACAATCCCATCTACTAAATATTCACTGTCTTCATCCTTACCAGTATTGGTAAAGGGAATTACGAGCAATTTAGGTTTATATTTTTTTGTGAGGCTTGATTGGGTATTTATTTTTTGTGCTGCTATATTTTCAGGCGTCTCATGTGAAACTTGGAATACTTCAAATGAATCAGATATATTTTTCAACGCTCTAAATCCAAGAGAGTTAAACTCAAAATCAATTTTTTTTGAAACTTGTTCTTTAACAGCTCTAGAAAGCAAAATTTGTCCAGGAGAGCATTCAGTCTCGAGCCTTGAGGCTATATTAACACCAGATCCATATATATTGTCTCCCTCAATAATTACGTCATCTAAATGAATTCCCACTCTAAAAACAAGCGATGAGGATTTATCCAAAGTATTATTTCTTTCCGAAATACTTTTTTGAAACTCTATTGCTACGTTGACACATTCTACGGGGCTATTGAATTCGGCAATCACAGAATCCCCAGCTGTATGAAAAATCCTACCTCCAAAATCTTTTATTAGTGGATCAATTATTGATCTGCATGCTTTTAAATTTTGAAGAGTTAGCTCCTCATTTTCTTCCATAAGACGACTAAAACCAACACAATCGGTGGCTAGAATGGTCGTAAGCTTTCTATTTACTTTAGTCATTCATGAACATTTAAATTATACAATATCGCAATTTTTCAGTGTTTTAGTTTAATTCCTTTAAAGAAAAATAGCATACTCTTTTTAGCAATAGAATTACTAACTTCAAACAACTAGCTTGTGCAGTGTAATTTTTTTATCTCTTCCCCTAACTTCAAAGTTTGTCACTTCTTCCGTAGGCAAGTTTTCGCTAAGTCGTAACTTTACTTCATCAGAGATTAAAATATTGGATTTAACCTCTTTGCATGCTTCACAAATTCTACTTGCTACATTAACTGTGTCTCCAATGACCGTGAATTCAACTCTATCCTCACTTCCAACGTTTCCAACAAAGCATGATCCATAGTGCACCCCTACTCGATGTTTTATTACTGGAAGATCGTTATCTGACCTCTCTTTTTCCCATTCTCGCATTGAAATCTGCATCTGTCTAATGCAATTAAGAGCATTTTGTGCATCATTACCTCTAGATACAGGAGTTCCAAAAGTCGCCATTACGCTATCACCAATAAACTTATCTACCGATCCACCATTCTGAAACACTGCAGCAACCATTTTGGTCTGATATTCTGAGAGAAGCTTAAGAACTTGCTTAGGCTCAAGTCCTTCGGATATCTTTGTAAAGTCAGAAATATCAGTAAACATTACAGCGATGTTTTGTTCTTTTTCAGAATTTTGATTGAAATCAAGCTTATTTTTTTCAATCTCATCTCTTACTTCGGGTGAAAAATATCTTCCTAGGAGATTATTAGATCTTTCTTGAAGTGTTGCTTCTCTAAGATTACTTTCAATAACCCATGCTAGAGTAAGCAATCCAACGGCCACTACAATTAAATAAGTTATATTTTGACCAAATATTCCTCCATTTATAGCATTAATATTTGTTGCTATCTCATTGTAATTAAATGAAAAAAACACCTCTCCTCTGTTGAATATGCTGAATGCTTGGAATAGTGCGATGGCAAAGTTGTATACAACAAAAAATATAGATAAATAAAACCTTGCGAATAAAATTGATACAACCATAGGTCCGGCAGCCCCCACAAAAGCATAATCCATCAATCTTGCTCCAAAAAGTTCGTTTGCGCCCACCATTGAAAACTCATAATTTATAACGGCACCAAAAAGTAAGGGAAAAGCTATCTGCATAGCCACAGCAAAGAAAAGACAAATATTGTAATTCTCTTCTTTAATAAGTGTGGCTATCGCACCAAATGTAATAAAGCCGGTTACCATCACTACAGTAGCTAATTGTTTCACCAACAAAGTTTCGAGTCCAGGAACAAAAGTGATATTCAGAAAACCAATTAGGTATAAACCAAACAAGGTTATTGAGGCTAACCTAAGCCCTTTCACATATCTTTTATTTATAAAAAGCTCGTTTTCCATCTTTACTAAAAAAAGTTCTGAGTATGGACGATCTTCTTATAAATTCGGTCAGTAAGCAAGTATTCAGTACAAATGGGTACACAAAAAAAGGATTTAAGTGGATTCAAGAAGAGATGCCCGCTTTTTCTAAAGCGCTAGCAAGCTTTCCCATAAAAGATTTATCCATAATTATGAAGGTTTTCATGGCTCTTCTTAACTTTTTAAAATTAATACTACTATCAATTTCTAATATCCTTCCGGCTACTTTCTTTGCATCATTTGACCTGCCCTTTTCCATATCTATAAAGGCTCTGATTCCAAGAGCCCCCATTTGTGCCCCTCCAAAGTATTGCTCGTTTTCTGATAATTCAGACGCCAACTTATAGGCTTTCTCATACTCTTTCAAATATGTAAGCGCCAAAGCATAGTTTAACTTTACATTTCCTGGTGGATGAGGAGCGACTTTTAAAGCTTTTTCATAATTTTTAACTGCCTGATCATACAGGCCTACGATAAAAAGAGAATTTGCAGCGGATAAGATACTTATGATGCCGGTCGGATTTAAATCTGATGAATTAATCGCATATTTTCTAGCGGTTTCAATCAATTCTTCTTCTGAATATTCAGGGAATTCCTTGGGATTTTTAGCCATTAAAGTTGCTAGAAGGCTATTGGCATCTGATAAATCTGGGCCATATTTAACTGCTCGCTTGGCAGTTTCTATCATATCTTTTCCAATATTCCAATCGCGTAGCCCTACATTTGCCTCAGCTGTGAAATACCAAGCATACATAGAAAGAACAACAGGGTTATTTGGTTCTGTCTCAAAAATAGTCTCAAATAATTTCCCAGCTTCCTTGACACCCTCTAACGACATAGAGAGGAAAAGAGGGTTAGCTTTTAGAAACCTCTGCCAGTTTTCAGGGTCCTTAAAATATTTTCTATCATCATCAAAGGAATCTCCTAAAGTTAGTTTAATTTGAAGTTTTTCTAGTACTTTTTCTGAAATTGTATCTTGAATTTCAAATATATCGTTCAATTTAAAGTCAAACTTGTCTGTCCAGACTATCTTATTCTTTATAACATCAGAAAGCTCTACCGTTGTTCTAATTTTTTCTCCTGAAACTTGGTTGTAACCTCTTAAGATATAGTTCACATAATATTCATTCTTTATTTCTTGATCAGACATACCTTTTTTCTTTATGAAATTACTAGTGCTGCTTGATTGCACTAAAAGTCTTGGATGACTGGCTAATGAAGAGATAATTATATCAGTCATACCACTGCTGAGCTGGTCGTCTGATTTATTTCCTGATCTATTTTCAAATGGCATTACTAAAACCATTGGCCTATCCGACTCGGCAATAATTTGTTCAGCATTCTTTATCTCCGTACCGTCATTTAAATAAAAGGAAAACACACCCATCACTAAGACTAAAATGCCTACAGCCAAGATCGCTATGAGGCCTTTTGACTGTTTGGGCTTCAGAGATCTTTTATGGGAAGGATCTAACACGATATCAAAGGCATGGAATTCGTTTTGCTTTACTTTTTGAATGCCAAGATCATTGAATTGATGTTTTGTTTTACCTTTCACATAATCAAAAACACTCTTAGATACTGAGATACCTCCTTCCAATGCTAATGCTTCCAGTCGGGCTGCTATATTAACCCCTTCACCTAATAAATTTCCCTTTTCCTTAATTACGTCTCCAGCATTGATACCAATACGAAATTCCAGCGCAACCTTTGTAGATGATGAATTACTAGTTTTTATCTTTTTTTGAAACTCAACAGCGCATTCGACCGCATCCACAGCGCTAACGAATTCTGCCATAAAGGAGTCGCCCCCCGAATTAAATAAATTGCCATTATATTTTTTAAAAAAACCTTTAAGTATCTTTTCATAAAACCTAAGACTTTTTACAGTCTCGCTTTCATCTATTTCCATATGCTTACTGTAATTCACTACATCAGTAGCAAAAATTACAGCAATCTTTCGGTCAATTTCTTTTGTGGGCATTTATTAATACTCAATTTGATAAAAGAAGTGAGTGGCTAGCATATATTTTTACTAATAATTAATGAGTTGCAAATAGAAACTTACCACTATTTTTTTATTTATGTTAAAATTTAGCATGAATACTAAAAGTCTTCCGTCATTAAATGATAAAACGCTTGGATGGTTAACTTTTTTACACCGAAAAGTTTCAATTAATGATGACTGGTCAGAAGACGGTGAACCCTTAGATTGGTGGGATAAAACATCTAACCCCCCAGTATTGAATTTTGCTAGATTTGATCTTTCTGAGTCTAGCTATGCACTCGGGTTAATGGCTGATGTTACACCAGCATGGCGAGAAGTGTATGCTTTCATTTTAAAAGGTTTGAGCGAACGACATCTTACCTTTTGGGCTGCTTACGATTGGTTAACCCAAATTGGACCTGATCCTAATCGAGGCAAATATCCTCAAGAATGGATAGATCTTTGGATACCTGATCACTTGGTAGGAAAATATGATACTCCAGGCTGGGTTGCAAACGGCATTGAGCCTTGGGGTCTTCAGAAAGATCCTATTGGTGCAGATGGGAATTTATTTTTTAAAGGTTGGCTAAATTTAATTCAAAGCTTACATGTCTACACAACCGGTGAAGACACATGGGGATCGAGTTTCCAAGTAGCTGGGGTCGATAGATCGAAGTTTGATTGGACACAACATAGATTAGTTGAACATTTATCTTCACAATGGACTAAAAACAGAATGGGCCCACATTGTGAAAATACGAAAATATGGCCATATTGCTTATCGGCAGCAGGATTAGGCCTTCAACTTTATGATGCCTCAAGATCCAGTTTTTGCGGAGTTTTTATATCGAACAGCGGTTAAAAAACTTGGTTGGGACAATATCAACAAAGAAATAAAAATGAAGCCTGAACCACGCTTTATGGCTCTTGGGTTAGCCTGTGCAAAGGAATTTGGGGATACAACAGTAGAAATGCGTTTAAGAGCATTTGCTGAAGCACACTTTGAGCCGCGGTGGTTTGGGGAGAATAATTTAAACTTTGGCTATTGGTTTAATTTGAATGAAAAATGGCCAAGAGGACAATGGGCTGCACTAGCTATGATGGCAGAAGTTGGGAAATCAGGTGCGTGGTCAAACTTATTTAGAAACCCTAATCTAGAAAAATTCGATGCTCCATCACTTGAGGGTGTCGACTTTCCAAATATTTTAGTAAATCAGGCCTTTAACGACCCAAACAGGCAAACGTTATATATAAAACTTAAAGTAGCAAATAAAATTAAGGAGAACAGTCCTTCAAAGATTTTTATAAAAAAGATACCAGACTTATCTTCTATTACGGTCAAAAGGGATGGATATCTCTACGATATGTGGAAAGCAACTGGAAAAAGCTCAATTGAAATTGATATTTCTTATTCTGATATTGAGCTTGAAATCTATACTGGATGGTCAGGGGCGAAGAAAAGAGGTGAATTCAACAAGGTTATTAAAAAAGATAATTTAACGAGTATTGGAGCAGGAATAATGCAAGGACCACAATCTCTTAAAATAATAAATACATCATCATGCCCATGTTGTTCTTCTATTGGCAATTAACGTTTTAAATAAAGAGACATTATTTTTTTAAACTCAGCTTGTAAATTTTTTCTTTCGCTAAAGGAAAAATTTCGTATTGGGGATCAAATAACTTTTGTATTTGTGAGCTCTTTATAGAGAGGCCTCCCGTATAATAACCATATGATGGCATCAGTATTCTTTCTTTATTTAATAAGAAGCATGAAACCCAAATTCCTCTAGAATTAATTATAAGCTTAACTTTTGGATGATAGTGACCAAAAACAGAAAACCTCTGATCAATTGATGGGTAATGACTGAAACAAATACCATCAATAACAACCTTATCAGTTATGTTTAATCCAATATCTTTTAGAAAACTAGTATTATCATGGTTGCCAACAGTTAAGGTACAATTGATATTTTCAAGGATTTTAAAAAAAAGTTCTTTTGATTTTTCAGTCATCCTTTGAAAGGCTAATTTGTCATGAATCAAATCGCCAAGAAAAATTATCTTTTCGACAGGATGATCGTTTATAAAATTTGTCAGTTGTCTAAGCGTCTCAATAGTATCAAAAGGTGGAATATACTGATTTGATTTAGTAAAAAAAGAACCTTTTTCAAAGTGCAGATCAGAAATAATTAAAGTCTTTTTACTTGGCCAATAAAGTTCACCATTTGCAAAGAAGGAGAACTTTTTTTCAGCAAAAAAAACGTCCTTATAATGCATTGACTTCTTCAAGCAATTCGTTCTCGAGCTTCTCTAAATAAAAATTATCTAGTTCATTTTTATCTGGTGTCTCTTTATGATATTCAAAGAGTAAAGAGAAGGCGAGAGCAGATGCCCTATTGAGTTTGTTTATCTTTATTTTGTTTTTAATTCTAAATAAAAACGTTGAAAGCCTATCAAGATCAACGAGGTCTTTCTTAGCATTTTCAGTAGTGATTTTTAATAATATATGGTTCGGCTCATGCTTCCTTAATACTTCATAAATCAAGTCAGTATTAAAAGTCACTTGTTTGCCCGTTTTTTGGTTGCCTGGAAGATTTTTATAAATTAGTCCTGAGATTATAGCGATCTCTCTAAATAATCTTTTTATTAATGGAGTTTCTTCTAACCATTCATATAAATCCTCGATTAAAATATCTTGAGAAAAAAGGAAGTCGATATCTTCAATTTCTTTAGAAAATGAAAATAAAATAGAATAATCATTCGCAACAAATCCAAATGGTTGCACGCCAAGCTTTTTAATTCGTCTTAGAATAAGAAATCCTAGAGTTTGATGCGTATTTCTTCCCTCAAATGGATGAACTGCCATATAATATTTTTGCAGCCTGCCATTTTTTCTCTTAAATGTTTCAACAAGAAATTCATTCTCTTTTGGGAAGGAAGAAAACTTTGTCTGTAGCTCTGACCATTTTTTTAAACTATCAGGAAGTTCTACTCCCTCAATTCGTTTGGAAAAAATCTTTCTTACAGTTTTTGAGAGATGGGTCGACAGCGGTAAATTTCCTCCTTTAAAAGATGGTATTTTTTGATGCTCAAGGGCAGTTATTTTAGCATATGCAATATTACCAATAACCTTTTCAAACATCAGTCTCTTTCCACCGAATATGAAGGTGTCCCCTACTGACAAACCACTAATGAACCACTCCTCAATATTTCCTAAATATTTATTGCCTACCCTTAGACGCAACATCTCTGCTTCAACAATAGTTCCAACGTTCATTTTATATTTTGTTACTAGTGATTTATCCCTAATTTCATAATATTCTCCTTCATACCTCAACCGTGAATACTCTGCATAACCCTGAAGGGAATAGCCTCCATTTTCAACAAATGACAGAGTTTTTTCAAAATCCTCAATATTAAGATTTCTGTACGGCCATGCTTCTTTTATTTGTTTGTATAAATCTTCTTTTTTAAATTTTTGGGAAATCGCAACACCAACAATATGCTGGGCAAGAACATCTAAAGAGCCTTCAGAGTATGTTTCATCTTCAAGAAAATTTAACTCCACACACTTTTTTGCAGCAATACATTCTACATACTCAAAACAATTAGTTGGAACTAAAATAGCTATTGAAGGAGTATTGATCGTGTGATTTGCTCTACCAATTCTCTGGACCAACCTTGCAACACCTTTAGGAGCTCCTATCTGCATCACCATGTCAATGTTACCCCAGTCAAGACCCAAGTCTAATGAACTTGTGGCAACTACACACTCCACATGACCTTCTAATATTTCCTTTTCTACTTTTTTCCTAAGCTCTTTTTCTAGACTTCCATGATGAATAGCTATTTTTTTATTTTTATTATTAATTGCCCATAGGCTTTCAAATAATATTTCCGCCTGAGCTCGTGTGTTTACAAAAAGAATAGATGACTTAAATTTGAGTATTTCTGAATATATTTCTGAAAGAGCATATCTCGGGGAATGGCCCGACCAAGGAATTCTATTATCTGAATTTAATATCGTAATTTCTGGCCGGACCTTTGAATGAGTACTGACAAGCTTTGTATTCTTATTATTTGATAAATATTTTTTAGCAAGATTAGTATTCTTTAGAGTAGCTGAGAGCCCAATTATTTGAAACGGTTTTATAGATCTTAGCCTCGCTACATTCAAGCTTAATAAGTGCCCTCTTTTTGAATCGAAAAATGTATGTAGCTCATCAATAATAACAAACTTTAAATCCTTAAACAAATTAATGACATCTGTTCTTGCCATCAGAAGTGCGAATGACTCAGGAGTTGTCATCAGAAAATTAGGAGGCTTTTTAATTTGCTTAGCTTTATTGTGTGTTGACGTGTCACTCGTTCGAGTTTCTACTTTAATATCAAGTTTTAAATCATTGATAGGATGAAGTAAATTTCTTTGAACATCAGCTGTTAAGGCTTTTAAGGGTGATATATATAATGTATGAAAGTCCTGGCTTTTGTAATTATTTTTTAAAAAAATCATCGATCGATGGCAAAAAACCACCAATTGTTTTACCTCCGCCCGTTGGAGCGTGTAAAATTACATCGAAACCCTTCTTAATCAAGCTTAAGGTTTCAATTTGATGGTCATATAAAGACCAACCTTTTTTCTTGAGCCACATGTCAATTGGATTATGTTTAAGACTTATTGCAATAACTAATCTTTCTAAATATGATATCTATAGATAACAAACTTTATATTAAAGACATCGATACATATATAGACCCTTTTTTTCCTGTAGAAAGGGCAATAATAACCCATGGGCACGCTGATCACGCAAGAGCGGGTCACAAGCATGTACTCTGCACTCCTGAAACCTCTGAAATTATGAAAATTAGATATGGTGAGAATTGTGCAAGCAGTTTTCAAACAATTAAATATGGGCATTCGGTGAAAATAGGAAAGATAAGCGTTACGTTTTACCCTGCGGCACATATATTGGGAAGCGCACAAGTTTTACTAGAGACAGCAAAGCATAGAATTGTGGTTACTGGGGACTATAAAACAATATTAGATCGACATTTAGATCCCTTTGAGGTCGTTCCATGTGATTTGCTTATTACCGAGGCTACCTTCGGATTGCCAATATTTAAATTTAATAAACCAGAAATGGAAATGGAGCGATTGCTGGACAATATTTCCAAAAATAGAGAAAATACATTCTTAATTGGGGCTTATTCACTTGGTAAAGCACAAAGGATTATCTGGCTTCTTCGAGAGGCAGGTTTTTCAGACGATATTTTTATTCATGGATCAATGGATAAATTGTGTGACTTTTATCAAAGCAAGGGAATTAGGCTTGGCACTCTAAGAAAGGCTACTTTAGACAACAAAAAAGACTTTAAAGGGAAAATCATTATAGCACCCCCTTCTGCACTCAAGGATAGATGGTCACGACGTTTTGAAAATATTACTAGATGTTATGCTTCAGGCTGGATGCAAGTCAAACAGCGCGCTAAGCAAAGCCAAATTGAAATTCCTCTTGTTATATCGGATCATTCCGATTGGAATGAGCTTACCAATACTATTAAACAGACTGGTGCAGAAAAAGTCTGGATAACACACGGAAGAGAAGATGCTCTGAAATATTGGTGCGAAAAAAACGGAATTCAAGCTGAGCCGCTTTCTCTTCAACATAGGGATGAAACAAGCGAACTATAATGAAAGCTTTTTCGAATTTACTATCGGATCTTATTTTGACGAGCTCGAGGAATAGAAAACTATCACTATTAGAACAGTATTTTAGCTCAACACCTGACCCCGACCGAGGGTATGCTTTGGCAGCACTTACTGGCTCACTTAACTTTAAAAATATAAAATCTTCATTCTTTAAAGATTTAATCAAAGAAAAGCAAGACGAACACTTATTTGACCTATCTTACGACTATGTAGGTGATTTAGCTGAAACTATATCTTTGTTATGGGACCAAGAAAAAGGTGGCAATATGCCGAGACTTTCTTCTTTATTCGAAAACCTAAAAAAGGCTAAAACTGATGAGCTTAAGAACCATATAATTAACATTCTAAACATCAGTACGGTTGATCAGAGATGGGCTTTTATTAAACTTTTTACAGGAGGCTTGCGCATTGGGGTCTCAAGCAGGCTTGTAAAGCAAGCACTAGCAAATTATGGCAACGTTGATCTTGAAGAAATTGAAAAGATTTGGCATGGTTTACACTTTCCTTACATTAATTTGTTTTCGTGGCTTGAGAATAAAGGTGGTAAACCGAAAATTTCGATCTATGACATTTTTCATCCAATGATGCTTGCTCATCCGCTTGTGATGGAAAAAGATTTGGCAGCAGCAAATCCAGAAGATTTTGTTGCTGAATATAAATGGGACGGAATTAGAGTTCAAATTGTAAGCCATAGTGAAGGATGTCGCCTTTATTCAAGGACAGGCGATGAAGTTTCTAAGTCTTTTCCAGAAATAATTAAGACAATACAAGGTAATTTTGTACTAGATGGAGAATTACTTGCTGGAATTAACAATGATCCAAAAACATTTAATGATCTTCAGCAAAGGCTAAACAAAAAAGCTCCCTCAGAAAAGTTTATAAAAAAAAATCCATGTTTTATAAAGGTATATGATGTTTTGTTTTTCAACGGCGATGATTTAAGAGATAAAACGCTTATTGAAAGGAAAAAAATTCTGGATTCCTACTTTAGAACGAATAGATCTCCAATGTTTTTATCAGAAAAAATTGAGTTTAAAGACTGGAGATTTTTAGACAAAATAAGAGATATATCCAACAAGCAAATACATGAAGGTGTAATGATCAAATCAGTTTCCAGTCCTTATATTGCTGGGAGACCGCGCGGCAAATGGTTTAAATGGAAAAGAAACCCAAAGAATGTAGATGCGATAATCATGTATGCACAAAGAGGACATGGAAAACGAAGTTCTTTTTACTCAGACTATACTTTTGGTGTCTTTAACAAAGAAAAGGAACTTGTTCCTATAGGCAAGGCATACTCCGGCTTTACCGATGAAGAGTTAAATAGATTAGATAAATTTGTAAGATCAAAAACTATAAACCGATTTGGACCTGTTAGAGAGGTTGAAAAATCATTGGTCGTAGAGATTGCATTCGATGAAATGTCTTTGAGTAATAGACATAAGTCGGGAATTGCTTTACGGTTTCCTAGGTTCAAAAGAATTAGATGGGATAAGCCAACTAATGAAGTAGAAACTTTGGAGCAAATTAGAAAAAGTTTTTTAGAATAATTAAGTGCCAGGGATCCAGTTGGTTCCAGCTAATGGCACTCCAGCCATCGCAGCGGACTCCACCGTTAAAGCGCATAGATCTTCTGGTTCTAAGTTTCTAAGATCATTTTTACCACAAGCTCTTGCAATGGTTTGCGCTTCCATTGTCATTACGTTAAGATAATTTGCCAACCGCCTTCCTCCTAGCTTAGGGTCTAAACGCTTAGCCAGTTTTTTATCTTGAGTAGTTATTCCTGCAGGATCGAGACCTTCGTGCCAATCGTCAAACGAACCAGCTGTTGTACCTAATTTTTCATAATCTTTCTGATACCTGGGATCATTGTCTCCAAGTGCAATCAATGCAGCAGATCCAATCGATACTGCATCAGCACCTAAAGCCAATGCTTTTGCTACATCAGCACCATTCCTTATACCTCCTGAAACAATGAGCTGTACCTTTCTATGCAAGCCTAATTCCTGTAATGCTCTAACAGCAGGCCTTACACACGCCAGCGTGGGTATACCTACATTTTCAATAAATACCTCTTGAGTTGCTGCTGTACCTCCTTGCATTCCGTCGACAACCACTACATCGGCACCAGATTTGGCAGCTAGAGCTACATCATAATATGGTCTGGAACCAGCAACTTTTACAAAAATAGGAACCTTCCACCCAGTAATTTCTCTCAACTCAAGTATCTTGATCTCCATATCGTCTGGCCCTGTCCAATCAGGATGCCTACATGGTGATCTTTGATCAATTCCTTTTGGAAGCGTTCGCATTTCTGCAACTCTATCATTTATCTTTTGACCAAGTAACATCCCTCCACCACCTGGCTTCGCACCCTGACCTACAACGATTTCGATTGCATCTGCCTTTCTAAGGTCATCAGGGTTCATTCCGTATCTAGAAGGAAGAAGTTGATAGACTAACTGTTTTGAATGACCTCTTTCCTCTTTTGTCATTCCCCCGTCACCTGTTGTTGTTGACGTTCCAACCAAACTAGCACCTCTTCCTAAAGCCTCTTTTGCTTGCGCGGATAGAGCTCCAAAGCTCATTCCTGCTATGGTAATTGGAATTTCGAGATTTAGAGGATTAGAACTAAATCGGTCGCCTAGGATCACTTTTGTATTGCAAGACTCTCTATAGCCCTCCAAAGGATACCTGGAAATTGAAGCTCCAAGAAATAATAAATCATCAAAGTTTGGTAAATTTCTTTTAGACCCCCCTCCCCTAATGTCATATATACCAGTCTCAGCTGCTCTTCTAATTTCAGAGTTTGTATATGCATCGAAAGCATGCGAAGTTCTTGGTTCTGTTATTGATTTCTTTTTCACGTGATTTTCCTAATATATTTTAGCATTATCTACATTAAAGTTATAAAGTGACCGAGCAGAGCCAAAGCGCCTAAAGGTATCTGGATTATAATCAGAAACATTAGCATTTGATAAAATATTTTCTAAATTACTAAGATGCTTTTTTGTCATTTTTTTCTCAATACAATCTGCGCCTAAAGATGCAACTTCACCTGCGACATATATATTAGCTTCGTATATGCTATCCCCTAAAGCATGTCCTGCATCACCGAAAATAACCAAATTCCCCTTTTGTGCCATGAAGGCAGACATGTGGCCAACATTTCCCTTTACGATGATATCTACACCCTTCATTGAAATACCACATCTTGAAGAGGCATTTCCTTCGACTAGGATACTTCCCCCATGTCCCGAAGCTCCTGCATATTGGCTTACATCACCGGTAACATGAATATTACCTGACATCATATTTTCGCCTAATCCTGGGCCAGCTGATCCTTCAACTTTGATATCAGAAAATTTATTCATTCCTGCACAGTAATATCCAACACTACCAACAACTTTCACAGTAATCTTTTTATTTATACCAACAGCTAACGCGTGGCTTCCTTTTGGGTTTTTTATAGAAAAAAAGCTATTTTTATCAGATCCTTGCAAAGTCTTATTAATGTCTCTCAAGGATAATTTATTAAAATCAAGAATATGCATTTTTAATGTCCCCAAAAATAAACAGTAGCGGGCTCTGGCTCCCAGACCTTGGCCTTTTCTATTTTTGGTAAAGAGGTTAATGCTCTATACTCGGACCCAAAAGCTACATAATCAGGGGTCTCTGCCAGTACAGCGGGCTTGCAGGCAATCGGATCTCTTAGAACACCAAACCCGTTTTCCGTACCAACTACGAACGTATAAAAGCCATCAAGCTCTACAAGTGCACTTTCCAATGCTTCTTTAAGCGATTTTCCACTATTCATTCTGTAAGTAATAAAGCTGGCCGCTACCTCAGAGTCATTTTCTGTTTCAAAGGTCATCTCTTTTCTCATTAATTCTCTTCGAAGAGAGTTATGATTTGATAGCGACCCATTATGTACCAAACATTGATCTTCACCTGTGGAGAATGGATGCGCACCAAGTGTTGTAACTGCGGATTCTGTTGCCATACGGGTGTGGCCAATACCGTGGGTCCCCTTCATTTTAGCTATTTCAAATCTTTTTACTACTTCAGCCGGCTTGCCTACCTCTTTATAAATTTCCATTTTTTTACCAACACTTAGTATTCTCAAATTGGGGAAGGTGTCATTTATGAGATTGGTAACCTTATCTTTTTGCTTCACGTCAAGCTTTATGACTGCATGCGTGGAATGAGTTTCAAAACTGAAGGATATTTCTTTCTTAGCAGATAAAAACCTTTTTAGCTTTTGAAAATCATCTTTAGGGGACTGAGACTGAACCATTATTTTGGCTCTCTTTGCAATTGGCTTCCCAAAAATCGCTAAGCCAGCACTATCGGGACCTCTATCGCTCATACTTTCAAGCATTTTTGATAGATGAAGCCCTAGATTAGCAGATATATTTTCTTTTTTTGCAAATAGACCGACTATCCCACACATAACACCCTCGATATAAAATTTTCAAGCTTTTAACAATATTATGTAATGAAAATATATGTAAATTTTATCTTACTTGAAATTTTCAATAGCTTTTTTTAAATCTTTATACTCTTCACAGTTTACACCGCAAATTCGTTCAAGCAACTTCAGATTAGCATTTGCCTTTTCTAAATTTTTGTACTGTATAAATAACTCTCCTTGGTACTCTAAGGCTCCTTTGTGCATGGGGTTTAATTGAAGTGCCTTTTTATAGTATGCATCACTTTTCCCCAATTTATTCATTTTACGGCTAACAAAGCCCAAATAATTTTGAATGTCTGCGTTTTGTGGATATTTTACCTCCAGTGAAATTAATTTAATTTCAGCCTTTTCATATTTTTTTCCATAGACAAGCGATTGCACCATATTTAGACCGTTTTTTAATTCAAGGGCGATTAAGGGATTTGATAAAGAATTACTGGCACCCCCTGAATAACTGCTTGAGGATGAACCACTACCTGAAGATTTACCTGAATTTGAGGTGGGCAACCCTCCAGCACCCACTAGGGTGAAAAACGAAAATACATATGCGGCAAACGTTAAGAACCTTATTATCATCTCAGTCTCCTTAAAACTCTTGATATATAGTTAGTCAAATTCTTGAAAAAAACAAAAAATGACTTCACATTTTTGAAGTTTTCTTGTTTTCGGCCATTACACATATCATCTCAAACATTATAGCCATAGCTGTATGTGCAGTTATATTATTTGGGTTATCTTTTGTTGGCATCATACAAACAATATCTCCACCAATAACATTCATGCCTCGTGTGAGTCTTACCAAACTTATTGCTTCATCTATATCGAAGCCTCTAGAGCTTGCTTCCAAATTTGCAACAGCAGGAGCTATTGTTGGATCAAGGCAATCTAGATCAAACGTAATATATACAGGCCTACCATCGAGTATTTTTTTTGCTTGAGAAATTACAGATTCAAGACCCCTCTCCCTAAATTCTTTCATTGTAACAACGTTGTATCCGTACTCATAACTTGGTTCCAGCCAGTCCAATGTACGTGGGTGTCCTCTTAGACCAATTTGCATAGATGATTTTGGATCAACATTACCCTGATCAGCAAGATAAGCGCCCCAATGCGCGGCAGACTTCTTTGCACCTAAAAAATGATCGACCTTCGTAAAAACATCGGTGTGTGCATCTAAATGTAGCAAACTAACCGGCTTCCCATCCGAAAGTTTGCCTTTTCCAAGAGCTTGAATTATCCCACCAGTTATGGAATGGTCTCCCCCAATAGAGATAGGTCTAGAGTTGGCATTATCTATTGTTTTAAAAAAATTAGTTATTTGCGCTATACAATCTTCGTTATCGTTCGCCTTTGGGAAAGGTACGTCACCCGCATCAATAATTTTTGTAATATCCCAAGGATTTATTCCAAAATCTAAATGTGCTCGTCGACCAATTGCTGAGATATTCCTAAGCGCTCTTGGCCCCAGGTGTTGATCTCTTTCCGTTGTCCCATTTCCTGTGGAATGTGGAACGCCCACTAATGAAATATCGCTGCCTAAACTTTTATCCTGAGGACATCTGAAAAGAGTAGGCACACCCCACCAGTATAAGTTTTCCATCATTGAGTTATCGTGTTCTTGTGCCATCTGAGACTCCTCACTATAAAAATACTTTCGATTTCTTGACCAATTTATAGTATAAACTAAACTCTGATACGACGTTAGTCTACCTCTTGGATGTTAGGAGATGTAATATGAGGATCATTATACTTGCTATTCTTTCTTTTTACGTAGTAACTAGCAACGCGTTTTCTGATCAAATTCCTTTAAAGTACCAAGGGTATTGGTCCGGTAAATCTTGTAAGTTTTCAATAGAGCAATATGCTCTATTTATTGGAACCAACGGTTATATTTATGAAGATGACTCTCAAGTTGAATTTAATTTTGTTTTTCCTAAAAATGTAGAAAATTGGACAGCATTCCAAACAAGTGATAACAATCCAAATTTCAACTACTTTTATCAAATAGATAGGGGACAACTAGTAGAAAGATATCCTCCAGAAAACTGGGATGGGTCTGATTACAGTTTTCTAAAAAACCAGCAAACGCAAGACACAATATACTATAAATGCGAAAGTAATGATCCGTTAATAGAGAGCAAATATGGAGAATTACTTAGCTTGCTAAACAGCTCAGTAGTACAGTCATGCAGAAACCCTGAGCAAGACAAATGCCTTCAAGATTTATTTAAATTTTTAGATGTAAACAAAGACAAGAGACTTCACCGAGCTGAAATAAATAGAGGACTTCGTTCCCTAAGCTTGGTTTCAGTTCTCTTAGGCCAAAATACTAATGATGACTTAGATAAGACTACCACCTTTGGAGTGTATGTTGCAATTGTTCCTTTTTTGCCTCTTATTACCCAAACGTTAATGGCTAATATTGATTATGATGGATCTAATAGTCTTTCAATTGATGAAATATCACAGGATCGAAATGACTTGTTTTCAGCAATCGTATCTGCAAAAGATGGGGTGATTGAAGATATAAGGTCGCTTCCTGGTGTGCTTCAAAATTTTGCGCCATTGTTACAAGGCTTAGGTAATTTTAACTAACACAATTAATCATTATCTATATTTCCAGCCCCTGCTCCCGTTGTTCGAGATAGTTCGCTTTCGGGAACCAGCATGTTAGATGCTAGATTAGAAAGTTCTTTGAATACATTGTCATCTAAAAACATTCTTGAGCGTTTAGCTAATGGATTGTTCAGCTCTCCATTGTTTAAGCGTATCTCTATATCATTGCTACGTCTGTAGTTGTCGTTTTCCCAATTAAGTTGATCATTAAAAAGTGCAGCACAGAATTCTTTATTTTTATGGAAACTAAAACTAAAACCATAATAGTTAGAAGCTAGTCCAACCAAAAGCATCGAAGAGTCAATATTTTCCAATATCACACTTTTACAAGCCTCTGAAACAAGCAAATCAATTGCGCTAACACCTTCAAAAATTGCTCGTGAATTGCTAAAAATAAGACTTACGCCGTTCTTTTGAGGTGATAAGGGTGGGTGGCGTTTACATTTAAGGGAATATAACAGCTCTTTGCCACCAGGCAACGAACGTGACTCTAGAAAGGTAACACCAAACGATAAATCTTCACAGACCCCAGCAGGAAGGTTGCTACCCATACTTGCGTTAAATACTAAGTCTTTTAGCTCCGAAAAAGAAAGATCCATTAGGAATATTCGAGTGTAGGCATCCACCAATCGTCATTTTTTTGGTCATTAAGTTCGTTTTTTAGAGGTGCTCCTTGAAATAAGTTTACTCTAACCCACCTGTCTGATTTCGGATCAAATTTAGACGCGCCAAAAAAGGATAGTTTACAACGTAGCATATCTATAGGTTTGCAATGTTCATCAATTAAATTATCGTGTATTTCGGAGTATGGAGCCCAAGCATTCGTTTGTATCCTGCGAATAATAAATCGATGTTCAGGGTGTTTCATTAAAAATTCTGCTACGATCATATCATCGTGGAAACTTCCAAGATCGGCATGCAAAGAATACACCCTCCTAGCAATATCTAAAGGCCTTTCTAAATCCTGCCCTTCCTCTTCATACCTGTTCCCCAATCTTGGCTCCAACTTTTCTTCTGAAACGTACCAAAATCTTGATTGATTTTCTTTCAAAGAAAAATCTATTTTCAAAGCCCAAGAGAAGTTCTTTTTTATTAAGTCAGCTAACTCATGCACTCTCATTTTAGGGTAGAGCATAGGCAATTTGGTGCTCTCTAAACATAGATCAAGCCCGTCAATCAGATCTCCACCAACTTCCAAAAACAATGAAACGATTAGCTCTTGGCATTCTGTCGAATAATTTTTTGAAATATTAAAAATATTTTTTAAAGCATTGATTTTTAACATTTTTTCTAAAGTAAATTCATTAATTATTGATACCCACTCAGCTTTTAAAACATCAATTCTTTTCTTCTGTCTATCATCGTCAGTATTCCAAGAGTTAATAAAGGCTTTAACTCTAGATGTAAGCTCAATTAATCTTTCAGCCTTTTCCTTAGAAAGCTCTGCTAAATCAATCATCCGCGACAATGCAGTTTCACGAACTTGAAACCAACTATTCAATAAGACAGGATGTTTGACCAAAAATGGAGCCATCCCAAGCCCAGTTGCATTACCAATTCCTAGATATCTTTGAATTTTTTTATCAAGGGGAACAAATTTTTTAGGGTTACGGGCTTTTGCAACATGATTAACTAGGTCTAGTGAGAAGCCTCTAATCAAGTACACGGTGAGCATTTCAAGCTGAAACGGTACAGAAAAGTCAGAAAGTTCACAATGATTTTTTCTGTCATCAATGCCGAATTTTCCGTTTCCATACACTGCTGTGGTTCGCATTAAATATCCAATTTTATTTATCAGCTCGCTTGACGGTTGCTTGCCTTCACTTAATGACTGCGCTACCAACTCAAACATTCTTACAGATTTATTAGCCCTACTCAGAACTAACTCTGTATTTTTATACCTACCCGCCTCTTGAAAAGGTAACTGCGTTTTAAGCCTTTCAATATCTGAAATTAATGGAACGCCATCAAACAGTGCAAAAGAGGTATCCCAAGCAGATGCAATAACTCTATCAGTCCTTTGTGAAGTCTCTATATGATTAGAAAATGCGATTAAAGCCAGGCTTTTACCAAAGAGGTTCAATTGATAAACCGCATTACCAAATCCGTTTTCATCCATTTCCCAACGCGAACAACTGATGCGCGTTTTTTGCTGTATCATTTTACGGATCAATATTCTTGAAAAAGACAGCCTTGATGGATGGAAGGACCCCATTCTTTCCAGTTTCATAACTTCGGAAGGCTTTCTAATATTTGGCTCTGGGCCACACAACTGTACTTCTTTTTCTATCACCAACTTATATCTCTTTATTAAAAGAATTTTTAAAAAACTTCATCCAGTTGAGTCCCATAATAGAATTAATTTCATCATTATCAAATCCAATATGCTTTAATCCATCCTTAATATTGATAAAATCCTTGTTTGATTTGAACCAATTAGGCTGAATAGGAAAGCCAGGGTTAGAAGAATCTCCTTCTCCAAAGTCTTTTGTTTTGGTCCATCTTCCATTTCTCATCCACTCTACGATACTATCAGGCTGATTTTGACAAAGATCACTTCCTATCCCAATATTTTTTGATCCAAATTTTTCTGCCGTTTTTGCGATCATTTTACAAAAGTCTTTAATGGTACAATTACTCCCATTATGTAAATGGTGAGGATAAAGAGAAAATCCCAGCATACCACCATTTTTAAACATTCGGTCTAGAACTTCGTCTGACTTATTTCTTAAGGCAGAATGCCAGAAAGCTGGATTAGCATGAGTAATTGCAATCGGCCGTGACGAATTATCAATTGCCTCTAAAGTTGACCGATCAGAAGAATGACTCATGTCAACAACAATCCCAAGCCTATTCATTTCTTTAATAACTTCTATCCCCATTCTTGTTAAGCCAGGGTCATTCTTTTCATAACAACCTGTAGCAAGGAGCGATTGATTATTATAAGACAGCTGCATAAATCGAACACCAAGCTTTTGCCAAACTTCTAACAAAGAAATATCGTCTTCTATTGGAGACGGGTTTTGAAAACCGAAAATAATCGCTGTTTTATTATTTTTCTTAGCAGATAATATTTCATTATAGCTACCTGCTTGCACGATATACTCCGAATAACTATTGAAATATTCGTTCCATTCCTCAAGGTTTAAAACAGCTTCCCTAAAGTTTTCATGGTAGGCAATAGTTACGTGGACACAGTCAACTCCACCTTGTCTCATCTGCTCAAAAATTTCTTTAGACCAATTAGCATACTGCAAACAATCTACTATAAAATTATTGCTTGTGTCCGAGTCAATAGACAAATCAAATCTCCCTGCTGATATCCTTTACTCCATTATTGCTTTAGTCTCTAAGAATTCTTCCAAACCCCACTCAGCCTTCTCTCGCCCATTACCCGATTGCTTAAAGCCACCAAATGGTGCATTGGTTCCCCCGCTACCATAATTAACATGGATTTGACCTGCTCTAATTTGCCTTGCGACACTCCTTAATTTTTCGGAGTCACTACCACATACATAAGCAGAAAGGCCATAGCTTGTATCATTCGCAATCTGAACCGCATTATCAATGTCTTCATACGGGATTACAGATAAGACGGGGCCGAATATTTCTTCTTGTGCAATTTCCATGGAGTTATTTACATCTCCAAAAACAGTTGGCTTAACAAAATAACCGCTATTAAGCCCTATAGGCTTGCCTAATCCACCAGTTACTAATTGAGCACCAGCCTTAATCCCAGATTCGATTAACCTTTGTACCTTATCAAATTGAGCTTGACTTACTAGAGGACCGATGTCTGTGTCTTCTTTTGTAGGGTCACCAGTTATCAATTTTTCTGCAACATTTTTTGCAATTTCCAAAGCTTCATGTTGTCGATTTTTTGGTACTATCATTCGAGTTGGCGCATTACAAGACTGTCCAGTATTCTCCATAATTTTTTGCACACCAACAGTGACCGATTGCTCAAACTTTTCATCATCAAAAATTATATTTGGTGATTTTCCTCCAAGTTCCTGACTTACTCTCTTGACCGACATTGCTGCAGCCTGAGCAACAGCGACCCCTCCCCTCGTTGAACCAGTAAAAGACATCATATCTACATCCTTATGGTTGGATAAGGCCTCTCCTACAACCGGACCCAAGCCATGCACCATATTAAAAACTCCTTTAGGAACTTTTGCAGCATCCATTATTTCGGCAATTATATTAGCTGATACTGGTGATATTTCGCTTGGTTTCAGTATTGCTGTGCACCCTGAGGCAAGACAAGGTCCGAGCTTCGATATAGTTTGGTTTATTGGCCAATTCCAAGGTGTGATAAGCCCACAAACTCCAATTGGTTCGTGCCTTACAGTGTAGCCATTAAAAGGGTATTCAAATTTATGTTCTTCTAGCACCCTTATTGCAGTCTTTAAATGGCCTAACCCTACAGCTGCTTGTGCACCGCGAGAAAGCTTTACAGGTGACCCCATTTCTTTAGTGATAGCTTCCACAAAATCCTCAAAGCGATTTTTAAACTGGTTTCTTATTTCTTTCAACAGGTCTAAACGCTCAGCTACACTTATCCGCGCATAGCTTGAGAACGCAGCTTTTGCAGCCTCTACTGCCTTATCAATATCCTGCTGAGATCCAACGTTTAGTGTCCCAATAACTGATTCATCTGATGGATTAATAATATCAATTTTTTCATCTTTTACAGGGGAGACCCATTCGCCATTAATGTAGAATTTATCTAGTTTCATTGATTTCACCTTTTCTATTATATACCAGCTGGATTATCAACAGATTTGCCGAGGGCTTTTAGATCTGAGTATCGATCACCTATTCTATGATGGGGCCTTCCGCTTGTAGCAGCTCCAAGAGCACACACTATTTCTTCGACATCAGGCGCATCATATATAGAGAACTGAACGGTCAAATAATGCGATCGCCTTCCAGTGTCATGCTTATCCATTAATGGTATTTGAATTTGTGTATTTGCTGGACCCCTTGTGTTTGTGAAACCTAAGTAACTTTTTGCACCAACCGCTTCCCTATAAAAGTTTCCAAATTGCAAAGTATGAATAATAGCCGAAGCATGCTCTATTTCACAACTGGTCCCAGCTAATGCTGCCTTCCCGTATGCTTCAATTTTTTCTCCACTACCAACCATTGAAATCAAACGGTCGGTCAAAGCTTTACCCATTACAGGAGCAATTCTTTTAATTTCTGGTTGCAAGTCCTCTACAAACCCCTTACCTTTCCAAGGATTAGATAATACTGCAGCAACACCTATTATGCGAAGAATAGGATTGGCTTCTTTTCCTCCTTCACTGTATATATCTTCATCAAAGGTGACAATCTTTCTCAGTTCTTTAAGCATCTAGAGCTCCTATTCTTTAGCAAATAAATAAAGCGCGTTACGATCATTAAACCTACATTGTAATTAAGTATCAAAAAAATGTTGATGTAAATTCAATGATACAAGAAATTCATAAATTTTTACAAAAACGGTTGTATAGTCTTCAACCAATGCCATATGCCTTAAGTTTTGTAAAATACAGACATGGTTATTTTTAAAATTTTTTGCAATTTCTTTTGCAGCGTCAGGGCCATTAGCAAAATCTTGATCACAGGCAATTATAAGAGTCGGCTTGCTTTCATGTAGCGATTTAAGGTCAATAGATCCGTAATAGAGCATGGGGTAAATATTTGCATAGACTTCTTTTCTATTATTATTTACCCAGTTACGTACGAGCTGAACGATATGAGGATTACTTTTCTGAAAAGGAATGCTAAACCATCTTTTTATCGCCGCTTCTGTCGTAGACTCTGGACCCTCGTTTTTCAACAACTTTGCTCTTTCTAAAATTTCATCCCTTTCCTGATCTAATAACCTATTGGGTGAATTTAAAAGAACTAATGCTTCAACCATGCTTGGGTATAAAGACGCAAATTTTCGAGAAATCATTGATCCCAGAGAAAACCCAACTAGTATAAATTTTTCTAATTTAATGTGATTGATTATTTGTAGAAGTTGATCTGAAAACATACTTAAAGAAATTTCACCTTCAGGATCTTTACTGTCACCATGACCAAGAAGATCATATATAAGTACATTATGGTTTTTAAACAATGAAACCTGCCATGACCAGACATCTTGGTTGAGTCCTAAACCATGTATAAAAACAATAGTTTTAAACTTAGGATTTTTAAAAAAATATTTAAAGCAGGAACCGTTATAATATTGCCTCTTCATGTTACAACCCAGGTTTATAAGCTACTACTTCTACTTCAACTAAAACATCTACCAAAAGATCGCTGACCACAGCAGATCTAGCTGGTGGATCATGGTCAAAATACTCCCCGTAAATCGAGTTAAACCCAGGGAAGTCTTCTCTATTTTTCAGCCAAACCATAGCTTTAACAACATCCTGCAGTTCACAGCCAACCTCTATCAATGTATTTTTAATTTCATCGAGCACTATTCTTGTTTGCTCTTCTATGGAGCCTTCAGTTATGACCACACCGTTTTTCATAGGAACTTGACCCGTTAAATACACAAAGTCACCAGCTTTAACGGCCTTAGATAATGACAGCTTCCGTCCATTTATAATCAATGGATCCCCAATAATTTTTTTAGACATTTTATTCACCTATATTTGACTGTTAGATTATTGGTTAAAATAACGGTTATGAAAATAACTTTTTATTTATCATAGAATAAATAGTTATTGTTTTTGATCATTTTTCTCTTATAGACTTAAGGGCGAATAACCAGAAAGTGTGAGCAAAAATGGGCAGATTAGAAAACTTTAAAATGTTGATTGATGGAGAGTGGGTCTTATCCTCTGATAATAAGAACTTTGAAAGCTCAAACCCCACAACGGGAGAGAGTTGGTGCACTATACCAGAAGCATCGACAACGGATGTTAATAGCGCCGTAGAAGCGGCTCACAAAGCATTTATTGATGGACCATGGTCAAAAATGACTCCGACAGAAAGAGGAGAGCATCTCAGAAAATTAGCCGATATACTAGCTAGCAAATCTGAGGAATTGGGTAAAATTGAAACCATAGACACCGGGAAAATGTTAAAGGAAACTAAATGGCAAGCAAAATATATCTCGCAATTTTTTAATTTCTTTGCTGGGTGCGCTGACAAAGTCTCTGGTCAAACATTACCAATTGATAAAACAGATTTATTTGTATTTACAAACAGAGAGCCATTAGGCGTTGTAGCAGCAATTGTTCCTTGGAATTCACAATTGTTTCTTGTTGCTGTAAAGATTGGTCCAGCATTGGCTGCAGGAAATACTATCGTTTTGAAAGCGTCCGAACACGCATCTGCAGCAATGCTTGCTTTTGGTAAATGCGTCGAAGAAGCGGGTATTCCTCCTGGAGTTGTAAATATTATAACAGGCCATGGAGACCCTTGTGGAAAAGAATTAACAAGCCATCCCAAGGTCGCCAGGATTTCGTTCACTGGAGGACCAACTTCTGCGCGCCATGTTATTAGAAATTCTGCCGAAAATTTTGCAGAAGTGTCTTTAGAGCTAGGGGGCAAGTCACCTTTTATTGTATTTGATGATGCTGATATAGAGAACGCAGTTAATTGTTCTATAGCTGGAATTTTTGGCGCAACAGGTCAAAGCTGTGTTGCCGGATCGAGATTATACCTCCAAGAAAATATAGCAGATGAATTTTTAAGCTTAATTGTTAAACAAGCAAAAAAGATAAAAATTGGAGACCCGTTATTGGACGAAACCCAAATGGGCCCTCTATGCACTAAAGGGCAACTCGAAAATATTAAAACTGAGCTTGCGTTTGCTGTAGAAGAAGGTGCAACCTTGTTGTGCGGTGGCAAATCACCCGAAGGTCTTGGTGAATTGTTTTTTGAGCCAACAATAGTAGACTGCCCTAGTCAGAAACTAAAAATAGTAGATACTGAATTATTTGGACCTGTACTATCCGTAATAAAATTTAAAACCGAAGAAGAGGTCATATCTCTTGCTAATGATACAAAACATGGTTTGGCAGCAGGCATTTTTTCAAAAAGTAATTCTAGGTGTCTAAGAGTAAGTAAGGCAGTTCATGCTGGAATAGTATGGGTTAATACATATAGGGTTGTGTCTCCGATTGCAGAATTTGGAGGATTTAAAAACTCAGGTTATGGTCGAGAAAGTGGTTTTCAAGCCATATATGACTACACTCGACCTAAAACGGTTTGGATGAATATGTCAGATGAACCGGCAGCTAATCCATTTGTAATGAAATAAAGTATAAAGGATTTTTAAGGGGGATTAAGTAAATGAAATTTGATTTAGCAATAAATCTAGAAAGAGCAGACAACTCTTTGTCAATGAAGGACGTGAAAAACCATACACTAGAGATGGTACAAATGGCTGATCAAAGTGGTTTTAATATTGTATGGGCTGCCGAACACCACGCCTTGGAAATGACAATTGCACCAAACCCTTTTCAAATAATTACATGGTGGGCAGAAAATACAAACGATGTAAGGCTCGGCACTGCTGTAGCAGCAGCCCCCTACTGGCATCCAATCAAACTTGCTGGAGAGGCTGCTTTCACAGACCTGATTACTGAGGGTCGCCTTGAATTTGGTATAGGTTCGGGGGCATATCAACGAGAATTTGATCGAATGCATCCAGGACTCAAGCAATCTGATGCATGGAAATATATGCAGGAGAGTCTTCCAGTTATCAAGAAGCTATGGGAAGGAGATTATGAGCATAATGGTAAATTTTGGTCTTTCCCATTATCTACGTCTGTTCCAAAACCTGTGCAAAAAGGCGGACCCCCTGTATGGGTAGCTGCTAGAGCACCTATAACCTATGACTATGCAGTAAAAAATCATTGCAATATAATGTCTTGGCCTTTAACTAGACCATTTTCAGAGGCAGAGCTCTACAAACAACGCCTTGATGATGCTTTAGAAAGTGCTTCTAATGGCTTTAAACCCATTTTTGCGATGATGAGGCATGCTGCTGTCTATAAAAACAGAGAAGAAGCGAGTATCTATATCAGAGCTATTCAACGTATATTAGGCCAATTTGAAAATTTGTTTAAAAATTTAGGTGACGTTAAAGACGGATTTCCTAAGGAAATTGCTTTGAAAGAACTTGAAAATAGAGAAGAATATAATCCAACCATGCTTGAAGAAAATCTACTGTTTGGAACACCAGACGAGGTTATTGAAAAATTAAAGCGTTATGAAGATCTCGGGGTGGATAATTTTATCTATTACGCATCAATGGGGTTGGATCATGGTTCACAGAAGAGATCACTCGAGTTGTTCTGTGAAGAAGTTCTTCCTGCTTTTCAATAGGAATAAAAAATGACAAGTCATCTAGAGGTAGAAGTAAAAGAAAAAGTACTAGAAATTAAAATCAATAAGCCAAAAGTAAATGCTATAGACCTTAAACTTAGTCAAGATCTTGGAAAAGCTTTTGCGGAATTACGAGACAATCCCGACCTTAGAGTTGGAATAATTACTGGTGAAGGAGATAAGATATTTTCAGCTGGATGGGACCTCAAAGCCGTTAATTCTGGAGAAATGGCGTTAGACAATTGGTGGGAAAAGGCGGACTACGGTGACGGTGGTTTTGCAGGATTAACAGAAAATTGGAATTTGAATAAACCAGTGATTTGCGCTCTAAATGGTCACGCAATTGGTGGCGGTTTTGAGCTTGCAATGTCCTGTGATTTGATTATAGCAGCAGAACATGTTGAATTTGGTCTGCCTGAGATGCCGCTAGGTATTGTTCCTGACGCAGGTGCACTTCAAAGGTTACCTAGAAGAATTCCATACAATATTGCAATGGAAATGTTTTTTCTTGGTCGTAGAATGTCAGCTCAGGAAGCAAAAAGCTTTGGATTGGTAAATAAAGTGGTTGATAAATCTTCACTTTTAGATTCTGCAAGAGAGTGGGCAGAAAAAATGGCGCATACAGCTCCTCTGGCAATGCAAAGCGTAAAGGAAGTTTTAAGAGCGATAGAATGTAAAGCTTTAAAAGAGGCTTTTTCAGAAATGCGGTCAGGCAATTTGTCGACATATTCGAATATGCTTAAATCTGACGATGCAGCTGAAGGTGTGGCGGCGTTTGTTGAAAAAAGAGATCCAAATTTTAAAGGAAAATAGCTTGGAAAGTTTAAATAAGATCTCAACAGTGGCTAGCATTGGAGGCGGACCCATAGGAGCTGGTTGGGCCGCTCACTTTCTAGCCAAAGGCCTAAATGTAAAATGTTATCTCCACTCAGAGAATGAAATAGATGATTATAAGTCATTAATCAAAACGGCTTGGGAAACATTGGAAAAATTAGGGATTGATAAAACAGCATCGTTAGAAAAAATGCAAATCTTCACCAACTTAAAAGAGAGCTTAACCGAGGTCGACTTCGTACAGGAAAGCATTCCAGAGATATTAAATGTGAAGCAAGATTTTTATTCCCAAATTGATTTATTTTTAAACCCGAGCGTTATTATAGCTTCATCAACTTCTGGGCTATTAATTTCAGACATCGTAAAGAACTGCAATACAAAAGATAGAGCAATAGTAGGACATCCTTTTAACCCTCCCTACTTACTACCACTGGTAGAGGTTGTTGCTAGTGAATACACAAATAAACTATGTGTTGATCAGGCGGTCAGCTTTTATAAAGCGGTCGGTAAAGTCCCAATTGTGCTTAAAAAAGAAATTCCAGGATTTATTGCAACTCGTTTACAGGAAGCATTGTGGCGAGAGGCATTACACATGGTCGCAAATGATGAAGCAACACCTGAACAAATTGATTTAGCACTAATTAATGGGCCAGCACCTAGGATGGCTTACCAAGGTCAATGCATGGCATTTCACGTAGCCTGTGGTGAAGGAGGTATGGCTACAAATCTAGACCAATTCGGCCCTGCATTACAATTACCATGGACTAGACTTAAAGGACCTGAATTAACACAAGAATTACGTGATAAGATGGTTAATGGGTGTAAAGACATGTCAAAAGGTAAGCATTTTCTTGAAATGGCTAAAGATCGTGATAACGCAATTGCTGCGATTTTGAGTGCCATAAAAAACAATCATCCAAATAAATAATGAGGTTAGCATGAATTTTGAGGTAATAGTGACATGTGCGGTTACAGGAGCCGGTGAGACTGTTGATAAAAGTCCTCATGTTCCAGTAACGCCAAAAGAGGTTGCAAATGCTGCTATCGAAGCTGCGAAAGCAGGTGCGTCTGCAGCCCATGTTCATGTACGAAATCCAGAAACTGGTAAAGGATCCCGAGATGTAAACTTATTTAAAGAAGCAGTTGACAGAATAAGAGATGATAAAACTGATGTAGTGATAAATCTTACTGCAGGAATGGGTGGTGATTGGGTTCCTGATGAAAATGATTTTTCGATGCCTGGCCCTGGAACGGACATGATAGGTCCTGATGAGAGGCTCGCGCATATAGAGATATGTAAGCCAGAAATTTGTTCCTTAGATTGCGGAACCTTAAATTTTGGTGTCAACGATCATTCTATTTATATATCCACTCTACCTATCCTGAGAAGAATGGCCGAATTGACAAAATCTTGGGGAGTAAAACCAGAATTAGAGGTTTTTGACTTAGGTCATATTAGATTAGCTAAACAGCTAATTGAAGAGGGATTAATTAAAGAACCTCCAATGTTTCAAATATGTTTAGGAATACCGTGGGGCGCTGATCAAAGTGTTGATACTATGAAGGCAATGAAGGATCATCTCCCATCAAACGCAACTTGGTCTGGGTTTGGTATTTCAAGAATGCAAATACCAATGGCCGCTGCAGCCGTTACTATGGGGGGCAATGTTCGTGTTGGTTTAGAAGATAATCTTTATCTTTCAAAAGGCGTGCTTGCTACGAATGGACAATTGGTTGAAAAAGTTATAAAAATAATCACGCTAATGGGTGGAAGAGTTCTTACCCCAGATGAAACAAGAAAAAAGCTTTCATTAATAAAAAACTAATTATTGAGATTAACTATGTATGACACTTCAAGCGACTCAAAAATTCTATTAGATACTGTCCAAAAATTCATGGCTGACGAAATTTATCCTCATGAAGACCGTGTGGATAAACTTGGTTATGTTCCAGATGAAATAGGCAAACAAATAGAAGAAAAATCAAAAGAAGTTGGATTATTTGCAGCTAATCTTCCAGAAAAATACGGTGGGGGGGGATTGGATTATTCTTCAATGATGATTGTTGAAAGGGAGTATGGAAAAACTTCACATGCTTTACATTCATGGATAGCACGTCCTACCGAAATACTTCTAGCCTGCAACGACAAGCAAATGGAAGAATACCTTTATCCCTGTGTAAAAGGTGATAAACGAGAATTATTTGCATTAACAGAACCTGACGCGGGCTCTGATATCATGAGTATGAAATCGAACGCCAAGAAAGAAGGAGCTGACTGGATTTTGAATGGTTCCAAACATTTTATTTCTGGACCATGTATGCCAGATTTTGCGATTGTATTTGCTGCTACAGGAGAAGATGAAACGCCTCGCGGAAAAAGAAAAAGAATTACAGCCTTCCTAGTAGATGTTGGCCTTCCCGGATTTGATATTCAAGAGGGTACAAAGTGTATCAGCTACCGGGGATATAAAAATTACCAGTTAAGTTTTAATGATGTTAGGCTTTCTGCTGATAAGATACTAGGTACTGAGGGTAATGGACTTTCATTATCTGGGAAATGGCTTGGCATGGGTCGTATTTGGGTAGGAGCGACTTGTTGTGGCAAGGCAGAACGAATTCTTGATTTAGCTTTAGACTGGGCTGCTCAAAGAAAACAATTTGGCAAGCCAATAGGAACTTTCCAAGCTACAGGTTTCAAGCTAGCAGATATGAAGATGAACTTACGAGCCGCAGACCTATTAGTAAAAGATGCTGTAGACAGGGCTCTGTCTGGTCAAATGATGGATGAGGATGCGGCTATTGTTAAGATTTTCTGTTCAGAAATGCTTAATAAGGTAGCAGATGATACTGTTCAGATTTTTGGAGGAATGGGCTTAATGGAAGAGATGCCTATTGAAAGGCTTTGGAGAGACTCACGTTTGGAAAGAATTTGGGATGGAACCTCTGAAATACAAAGGCATATTGTAACGCGCTCAATGCTTAGACCTCTTGGGGCATGATTTTAGACTCTTTTAAAAGCATTGATCGTTTTTTTAAAGCAAAATCAGTCGTTTTTATCGGTGGCAAAGACATATTTGTTCCCATAAGGGAGTTAAAAAGAAGAGGTTATAAGGGGAAAATATTTGTTGTTAACCCAACCAGAAAGAAAATCGATAATTATAAATGTTTAAGAAGAGTTTCTGACCTTCCGTTGAGTCCGGATGCTGCGTTCATCGCTGTGCCTGCTAAAGAGGTTATTTCAACTGTGAGAGCTCTTAAAGCCATTAAGTGCAAGGGAATAGTATGTTATTCGGCAGGGTTTAAAGAAATCGGTAAGACTGGAAAATACCTTGAGGATAGACTTATTAAGGAATGCGGTGACACTCCATTAATTGGGCCTAATTGTTATGGATTTATTAATTTTTCTGACAACCTTGCACTTTGGCCGTTTTCACACAAAGGCAAACGTTGCAAAAAGGGAATTGCGCTTATTACTCAAAGTGGAATGCTATCATCAGATATTATTATGGCAACTAGATCACTTCCAATTAGCTTTATGGTATCCGCGGGGAACCAAGCCGTAACAAAGATTGAAGACTTAATTTACTATTTCAGCAAAAAGACAAATGTGTCCTGCATTGCTATACACATCGAAGGAATTTCTGATTTAACTAGATTTGTGGAGGCCTCAAAATCTTCATTTAATGCAGGAAAGCCTATTATTATTTACAAATCCGGTAAATCACAAATTGGTAAAAGGATTGCTAAAAGCCATACCGGATCTCTTTCCGGAAATAATGAAATGTATTCAGCACTTTTTAAGCAATTGACTATTACTGAAGTGCATGATCCAATACAATTACTTGAAACAGCTAAATTATTTAGTGTTTCACGCCCAATAAAAACAAATAAAATTTTAGCACTTACCTGTTCTGGTGGTGGAGCTGCAATGGTTGCAGATAACGCAGAAGAATTAGAATTAAAGTTACCAAACTTTAGTAAAAGTCAGAAAAAATCACTGGACAAAGTGTTACCAAAAATAGCAACGATATCAAACCCCTTGGATTACACAACTCCCATATGGGGTATTCCAGAAAAGACAGGTCCAGTATTTAAAAACGCACTGAAAAACGACTATTCCACAGCAATTTTGGTACAGGATTTTCCTCATAAGCAAATAAACGATACTGAACAACTCTATTTAAACGATACAAAGGCTTTTATAGATGAGAGTAAACTCGTTGGTCTTACTCCCATTATCTGTTCAACTCTGCCCGAAAATATAAATGAAAGTGTAGGCAATAAGATTTTGAGGTTAGGTGGTGTCCCAATGCAGGGCATATATAACTGTTTAAACGCAGTAAGACACCTTCTAAATTATAGTAATTTCAGCGATAAAAAAGAGTTGCAGAAATTTAAGCTAGCCCAACACAAAAATAAAAAATTTGTAAACACAAACGAGTACCAAGGAAAAATTAGTATTAGAGCAAAAGGAATAAAGGTTCCTAATGCTCAGCTTGTCAAAAATATAAAAGATTTAGAAAAAATAAAAATTAAATTTCCAATCGCTTTAAAGTTTACTAGCTCAAAAATTTTACATAAGACCGAGTTAGGAGCTGTTAAATTAAACATTAATAGTCGAACGGAGCTCATATCAAAATATCATGAAATTAAAAAATCATTGGACTTAAAGGCGATTAATAATGGTACATTTTTTGTTGAAGAAATGCTTCCAGCTCCAATTGCAGAAATGTTTTTAAGCATTCGAAGTGACAAAACATTTGGTAATGTATTAGTTGTTGGTATGGGAGGAGCATTAACTGAATTATACAGGGATACAAAAACTTTTATATTACCTGTATCAAAAAAATATATTTCACAAGAAATAAAAAAAATGAAATTCTTCAATTTAATCAATGGCTTTCGAAATAATAGTAAAGCAAAATTAAATATGATTATAAATGAAATATTTAAAATAGCAGATTTTCATAGCCAAGAAGAAAATGGATGCACATCAATAGAGATAAATCCATTTTTTATATACGAAGATAGCATGATAGCAGCCGATTGTGTTTTAAGCCGAAAAATATAAGACCCTATTTATATTTCTCTTTATTTCTAGAAGCTTTCTCTCTGAAAAGTGCACCTATCGCTGCGTCTAACGTAACTTTTCCTATTTTTTTACCTTTACCATCCACGACGCTACACTCATTGTTCTTTTCATTATTTAAGACCTTTAAAGCGTCTTCTAGAGAACAAGAGCTGTCTAAAGAAGCGCCTTTACTACTACCTTTTTGCATAATGGATTTAACTTCAATTACTTTCCCACGGTTTATATCTTTAATGAAATCAGAGATATAGTCATCAGCTGGCTTCATAATTATTTGTTGAGGATCACCTTTTTGAATAATCTTTCCATCCCTTAATATAGCAATGTTATCTCCAATTCTGAGTGCTTCATCTAAATCGTGCGTGATAAAAATAATTGTCTTATGTAAATCTTTTTGAAGTTCTAAAAGAATATTTTGCATGTCAGTTCTTATTAAAGGGTCTAAGGCTGAAAATGCTTCATCCATCAATAATATAGGAGCATCTGTTGCCAATGCTCTAGCCAAACCAACTCTCTGTTGCATACCACCGGAGAGTTGAGCAGGATATCTTTCCTCAAAACCTGATAATCCCACACTCTCAATCCACTTATGGCTTTTCTCCTTCGCTATACTCTCTTGCTCTCCTTGGATGGTCAGGCCATACGCAACGTTTTGCGCTACTGTTTTATGCGGTAATAGAGCAAACTTTTGAAAAACCATAGACGTTTTCTTTCGCCTGAATTCACGCAACTGAAGTTGTGACATCGATAGAATATCCTCATCATCTACGGTAATTGCGCCTGCTGTAGGTTCAATCAAACGATTGATATGTCGTATCAGGGTTGACTTTCCAGAGCCTGATAGTCCCATAATTACTTGTATTCTTTGTTCAGGAATATCTAGATTAATATTGTTTAGCCCAAGGACATGACTATGATTATCCAATAGCTCCTGTTTTGACATTCCATTTTTTACAGGATCTATAAAAGACTTACCTCTAGGACCAAAGATTTTGTAGAGATTTTCTATTTTAAGCTTAGTTTTACTCATGCTCTTTTCCGTAACGATGAGCCTGAAGTCTTTGGCCGTATCGCTGTGATACCCTGTCAAAAATTATTGCCAACGCTACAATTGCTAATCCGTTCATCAATCCAAGTGTTAAATATTGATTTTGAACAGCTTGCAGAACCGGCATACCTAACCCTTTAACACCAATCATTGAAGCTATAACAACCATAGCAAGCGCCATCATGATAGTTTGGTTTACTCCAGCAAAAATATTTGGTAATGCCAAGGGGATTTGAACCGAAAAGAGCTTTTGTCTGTAGCTAGAGCCAAAAGCATCTGCAGCCTCAAGAATTTCTTTATCCACTAACCTTATGCCTAGGTTAGTTAAACGAATTATTGGAGGTATCGCGTATACACAAACAGCTATCAAGCCAGGTACTCTTCCAATTCCTAAAAGCATTACCACCGGCAACAAATATACGAAGATTGGAATAGTTTGCATTAAATCTAAGATTGGCGTTATTGCACTTTGTACGCGATCATAGCGCGACATTAGTATTCCAATTGGGATTCCGACGGCTATACAAATGAGTGTAGAGACAGATATTAATGAAATAGTTGCCATCATATCTTTCCACATTCCAAAATAACCAATTAACATAAAAGAAACCACAGATCCTAAAGCTAGTTTCCAGCTTCTAGACCCAAGATAAGCAAGTCCCGCAACGATTATAAGTATTATTGGCCATGGTGTAGCTATTAGGAGTTTTTCTAACCAGACTAAGAAGAAATAAAGAGGATCAAAGAACGCTTCAATAGCATCTCCATTTGACCTAGACCATTCTCTAAAAGATCCATCAATACCTTTTTTCAAATCTCTTAAGTCTCGTTTGCCTAAACTCGGGAACTCTGCCAACCAATCCATTAGGTGCCCTTTTTTAACAAAATAAAAAAAATGGTCGCCTCAGTTACCCGAGACGACCTAAATAAAAGTATATCTTTAGAGAGATGCCTTAACCTTCTTAGCGACGTCTGCAGAGACCCAAGGTGTCCATACATCTTCATATTCGATTAAGAACTCAACAGCTGCATCTGGACCATTAGCTTGGTTATCTTCCATATACACCAACATTTTGTTCATTATTGGACCTGGAAAAATACGTTTCCCAAAATAACCCATAGCATCTGCACCAGCAGAGTCTTTGAAGTTTGTAGTCACAATAGTGTGAACTTCTGACTTAGTCCAAGCTGATGGCTTAGGATCAGCACAGTCTTGTTCTGCTTTTGCAATACAACCATCCCAGTTCTCTGCACCAGCAAAGGGAACTCCAAACGGAACAAGCTGCATATTAAATTTTCCGATAGGAGCTGTTGGAGCCCAATAGTACCCAAACCAGTTATCTCCTCTTTGCACAGCTTTTGCCATTGATGCATCAAGACCAGCTTGTGAACCTGGGTCAATTAAGATCCAGCCTTTATCTTCCATTTTAAACGCTCTAAAGAGGTTTATGTTTGAAAGTTGGCAACCCCATCCTGCAGGGCATCCAATGAATTCACCTTTTGAAGGATCTTCTTTTGCCGGGAATAGATCTGGTCTTTCAAGAATATCTAAAACAGTCTTTAGACCTGGGTTCTTAGTAAGCACGTAATCTGGAACCCACCATCCCTCTCCAAGGTCAGTGATTGGCATTTCTCTTGCTGAATGCAACCTTCCTTCGTCCATTGCCTTGAAAAGTGGTTCCCTTACCGCGTTTATCCATAATTCGGCAGCAACATCAGGTTGACCCTTCTCATTCATAGACGCAAAAGTCGTAGTAGTTGCACCGGCAACCATTTCTATTTCGCAGCCATAGCCCTCTTCAAGGATAATTTTATCGACATTTGCCATTAGTGTAGCTGATGGCCAGTTCATATCAGCCATAGAAATTGACCCACATGCCGCGTAGACATTTGTGGCTAAAGCCATAGTGCCAGCAACGACAGTTGACATCAAAAATTTATACATATCTCTTTCCTTCCATTTTAGGTCATACGTTAAGACCAAGATTTGTTTGTTAATAAGGCTACCCGTTTCATTAAGCCCTTGTCAATAGCAACAACCTTTTTTGTAGCGAGCTTTACAATTGAGACCCAATTTTCATTCAATTATTGAACTAGTGCTTTAAAAATGCTTGAAAAAGCGCCGGCTTGTTGTATGGTATTCTAAGAGGTCGGTCACTAGCCCTCTATAAAAAAGGCCTAAAATGTTTTTGGAGGCTATAGTGGCATTGTTCAACTTAATATTATCCAAGCTTAATAGTAAAAAACCTGCTTATAATGTCGGTCAGAGGCTATATTCAAGAACAAAACGCAATGCCCTCCTTTTGGAAAAAGAAATCTTTGTAAATGAGATAAAGCATTTTCGTGTGAGCATTGAGGGGTCACCGATAAAAAAAGCCGTAATTTTAAGTGAAAGTGCTTTACAAAACGACCAATACAAAGCTCTTGAAAATAAATCAAAGACAGAAACGCTGCTTTGATTTTCTTTGTCTTTTAAGCTTAATTTACACTTAACGATCAGGAGTCAGCATTATAACATCATCTGTTAGGCCTTCCTTTCTGACATCTACCTTACTTAACTTCCCAGACCCAGTTTTTCTTATACTATCTACAAACCTGATATACTTTGGAACAGCAAACCTAGGTAACTTTTCTTGACAAAAGAGCAGAAATTTATCGTTATCTATTTTGTTCCCTTTATTTTTAACAATGCAAACGAGGACTTCATCTTCACCGCCTGATTTTTCTGTTTTCACCCCTATTGCTGCACTTTCATCTACTTGCGGGTATGAATTAATAACTTGTTCCAACTCAAAAGCAGAAATGTTCTCGCCTCTACGCCTGATGCAGTCCTTTATCCTATCAAAATAATGCATCCTTCCCTTTTCATCAAAATGGCATGCATCGCCAGTATGAAACCATAAATTTCGCCAAGCCTCTAAGGTTTTCTCTGGCATTTTATAGTAACCTGCTGAAAAAATTCCTGGGTGTTTAGGCCTAATTAGTAACTCACCAACATTATTTAAAGGCAGAGCTTCATCATTCTCGGGATTAGCAATTCTGACCTCATATAATTCACTTACTGGGTAACCAGCACGCCCTGGGACACAAGTCTCTTCATTAAGTGAAGCCCAAAAACTCATGCCGCTCTCAGTCATTCCGAAACCTTGCAAAAACTTAATATTAAAACGTTTTTCAAAATCTTTTCCCCATTCACCGATAGGAACGGCACTAACTAATCTTAATAAATGATTTTTATCTTCCTTGCTCTTCTCGGTACTATAAACAAACTCAGGCATGACACCAAGTAGATGCGTTGTTGTTGCTTTTGAGATTTGAACGTCACTTAACCATCGATTGGGGCTAAATCTTTCTACGCAATAAACACTCATGCCCGCATATAGAGCTGCGAAGCACTGAATACTTAGTGCGTTAATATGAAATAAGGGCATACAGATGTACTGTGTGTCTTTATCAGAAAAATTAGTAACCTCAGCACTTATAATTGCATAAGAAAAGAAGTGTCCATGAGGCAATAAGACACCTTTAGACGGACCAGTGGTTCCGGACGTATACATTATCGCACAAATTTTATGAATTGAAGCAGTTTCCAGCAAACTGATATCGCTATCATTAATGATATTATCCAAGCACGATTGAAAGTTTAAAATTTCTTTGGAATGAAGAGCCGTTGGCAATGATTTTTTATCAAAAGATTTAGTTACTATAGTACCTTTCAGTTGGTTTTTTTGTGACTTTATATTTTTAAAAACCTCTAATAAAGTATTGTCTATTATAGATATTTTTGGCTCGCAATTAAGAAACTGGTGCTCTAGGAATTGCCCTCTTAATTCTGTATTTATCGGAACAAAAATAGCTCCAATCTTCATTACAGCAAATAGAGAAATAAGAAATTCTGGACTATTTTTTAGAAAACAAAAGACATTTTCATCTTCTTTAAGTCCGATATCTAAAAGTTTATAAGCAAATTTGTCTGACTGCTCATCAAGCAATTTAAACGAGAGAGAAGTGCCGGAGTCAAATCTAATGAATTCTTTGTCCCCATATTCAGACGCCCTGATCTTTAACAACTTCAAAATATTCCAGTTGGATTTCTCTGCAAAAACACCTCGTTCTTTCATAATAAAACTCCGTACCACAAAATATCTTCAAATTATTATTTTATTAATTTGTCGGTGTTAGAATACAGTGCATTATATACCAGAGCAAAGCAAATTAAAGATCCTCCTAGAATGGTATTGAGTAAAACCTCTTCCCCAATAAAAATCCATACCCAAACCGGTCCCAAAAATACCTCTCCAAGCATTAGTATGGTTAGTTGCGTTGCAGGGACAAATTTTGAGCCTAGAGTATATAAAACAAGGCCACCACCTACCTGGAAGACACCTAAAATGAAAATAATGAAGAAGTCTTTGCTGATAAGCTGAAAACTATAACTTGAAAACAATATAATTAAGAAAGCAACAGAGGATGCGATGATCCCAGAAGCGAAAACAGATGGCAACATTTGCATATGTTTGTTTAGTCTTAGATTGATAGTAAAAAAAGAAAAGCCCATGGCTGAAATAATAGCGGATAAGTTTCCTTTCCAATCACCGCTACCAAAATCATCCCAAATCATTATAAGGACGCCCGTAAAAGCAATGGCAATGGACAGTAATGTTTTGATTGATATTGTTTCTTTTAGTAATATTGGTGACAAAATAGCTACAAATATTGGGGCACAAGCAAATAATAGGAGAGCATTTGCTGCTGATGTAGTTAATAAAGCGTAAATTCCTCCTATATATGCAAAAAATAGTGCAGTACCACCAGACAAATAAGACACCCAGTTTCTTAAAAGGAGAAAAAAGTTAAATCTGAAAAAAAAATGGAGCAAAAGCCCAATAAAAATTGAAATGAAAACTGAACGAAAAAATAATATTTCAAACGCATTAGCCTGCTCAATACTCTTGATACTTAATCCTATAGTGGACCAAAGTATCCCTGCGGTAACAGCTAAAAGAATGCCAAAACTCTTATCTGTCATAGTCTTCTAAAGTTTGCATTATTCTTATTGACCTTTTCTCAAATAGACAAAGAATCTCTAATAGCTTTAAGTAATAAAGTAAACATGTTAATGTTTCCGTAGGGGGAATTGAAATGGCGGGAAAAGAATTTTTAGAGTCGATTGAAATCAATTTCAAGCAAGCTATAAAATTTTTAAACATTAATAAATCAGAGAGTGCTTTGACTAACGATCTTGCAGAACAAATTATGCAAGCAAATTCAACTTATTTAGTAAGATTTGGCGTTAGATTACGAAATAAAGTTTTTACATTTCAAGGATATAGATCAGTACACTCTGATCACTTTGAACCTGTGAAAGGCGGTATCAGGTACGATTTAGATGTAAATCAAGAGGAAGTTGAAGCTTTAGCAGCTCTTATGACTTATAAGTGTTCGCTTGTTGAGGTACCTTTCGGGGGGTCTAAAGGAGGCCTAATCATTGATCCAAAAGAATGGAGTGCCGAAGAGCTAGAAAAAATTACCCGACGGTTTACTCAAGAACTGGCTAAAAGAGATTTAATTCATCCGTCACAGAATGTACCAGCGCCTGATGTGGGTACAGGGGAACGAGAAATGGCCTGGATGGCAGACGAATATAGGAGGTTGAACCCCACCGATTTAAATGCATGGGCCTGCGTTACTGGAAAACCTGTAAGCAAAGGAGGGATTGCTGGCAGAACTGAAGCTACTGGGCGTGGCGTAAAATACGCACTAAAAGCATTCTTTGACAGTAAAATTGATTTAGAAAAAACAGGACTCTCACCGGGATTAAGTGGAAAACGAGTAATAGTACAGGGTCTGGGTAATGTTGGTTATCATGCCGCACTATTTTTATCTATAGAGGATGGTGCAAAAATAACTCATGTTTTGGAGCGGGGTGGTGCGATAATAAATGAGCAAGGGATCGATATCCAGAGATTACGAGACCATATAATAAAAAATGGCTCAATAAAAGGCTATCCAGGGTTTACCGATAAAGGGCCAGAGCTTCTGGAAGCTGATACCGATATTCTGATTCCTGCAGCAATGGAGTTGGTCATAACTGAAGAAAATGCTGCAAGAATTAAGGCTCCTCTAATCATTGAAGCAGCAAACGGACCAATTTCTTCCAGTGCTGACAAGATATTAAATAAAAACAGTAAAATCATTATTCCAGATTTATATGCTAATGCTGGTGGAGTTACAGTTAGCTACTTCGAATGGATCAAAAATTTAAGTAGAATAAGATTTGGTAGACTACAAAGACGTGCTCAAGAAAACCAACTGTCTTCTTTAATCAGTGGAATTGAATCTATGACTAAGGAAAAGTTTTCTGACGAGTTTAAAAAAGAGATTGTTAAAGGCGACTCAGAGCTTGATTTAGTAAGATCAGGACTAGAAGATACCATGCGAACTACGTATGATGTAATAAGCGCTCGTTGGAACTCAGATACAAATATTCCTGACCTGCGCACTGCTGCTATGATGGTTTCGATAAGTAGGGTAGCCAGCACCTATTCAACGTTAGGCATTTGAGAGATTATAAATGTGTATGCAATCTAATCGTTTACATTCTACTTTCTCTAATATCAGAAATAATTAGTTCAAGCTCCTCTAAAGGCAAAAAGCCCGGGAAAAATTTACCCTCTATAATAAATAGAGGTGTGCCAGAAAAACCTATTCGTCTTGCTAGCGCAGTTGACTTTGCTATATGGTTTATAACGAATTCACTCTCCATGTCTTTTTTTAATCTGGAGATATCAATCTTTAAATTTTTTGCTATTTCAAAAATTTTAGCTTCAGTTAAGCTGCCCTCTTTCATAAGCCTCCAATGATATTCTTTGTACTTGCCTTGTGCGATTGCTGCTAAAGCAGCTTTTGCGGCAATAACACTATTATTATTTAAAATAGGCCACTCACGCGGTATAAACTTTATATTCTCATCAGATTTAATTAAATCTTGGAGATCTCTTGCAGCAGTTTTGCAATAAGGACAGTTATAATCGAAGAATTCAATAATTGTTATATCTCCGTCTGGATTACCAATAACAACCGAATCTTCAGTGTCAGTCAGTTCTGAACTATATTCTCTAATTTGCTTAGAGACATTATCATTCCTTTTTTGTTCTTCTCTAGCTTGGAGAATTCTAGAAGCCTCTCGCAGTATTTCAGGATTTTCGAGTAATGCTTCTAGCGCTAACTTTTTTATTGTTGCCATCTCATTTTCTGAAAAACTGTCGTTTATTTTTTCTTGAGCAAACAAAGGCATGATTACAAAAACTGTAACTACTAAGAAGATGGTGTACGAGATAGATTTAAGCTTAATAAGCATTAGAAACTAAGACTCCCAATCTTATGAAACAATTGCCGATATGCCTCCTGCCCCTTATAAAAACTAGATAATCGGAAAAATTCATTAGGCGCATGCCAGTTTTCGTCATTAAGTTGAAAAGAAAATGTTGTTGTATAGACGCCTAAAAATCGGTAAAAAGCAGAAAGAATGGGAATTGAGCCTCCAACTCTAATAATATATGGATCTTTCCCATAAATATTTTTGAGTACCTCTTTTGCTAATTTCATTGAATTCAGGTCACTGGGAATTAATAGGGGATCGCCTTCATCTTGTAACGGGATAACCTTGCCAGTAACGCCCGAGGGCAGATGTTTTTCGACATGTTTTTCAATCTTTTTGAGAACCTCTTTTGGTTTTTGATCTGCTACTAGACGACAAGTTATTTTTGCAAATGCTTTTGAAGGCAGAACCGTTTTAGTACCTGCTCCTTGATAACCGCCCGAAATACCATTTAAATCAATAGTAGGGCGTGCGCTTACTCGCTCTAGTGGTGTATAGCCAATTTCACCATCTAAGCAAATGGCACCTGCCTGTTCTACAAATTTTTTCTCATCAAAGGGCACACGAGATATCTCCTCTCTATCTTTAGAGTTAAGGGGAATAACTTCATCATAAAAACCATCAACGGCGATCTCTCCCCTTTCATTCTTCATTGAAGCGATCAATTGTGATAACGCCATTACGGGGTTTGCAATCGTTGCACCATATAATCCCGAATGCTTGTCAGTATCTGGGCCTGTAACCTCAATATCAAAACCTAAAATACCTTTATAAGCTACAGCTAGCTCACACTCATCTTCAGAAAACTGACCACCGTCAGCCGAAAAAATCATGTCACAGGTCAGTTTGTCAACATTTTTGGAAACAAACACAGGCATGTTCGGTGAGGCAACCTCTTCTTCCCCTTCAAAAATAAATTTTATATTGAACGGGAAAGTCTCTGAAGTCTTAAATATTGACTCAAACACAACGATAGGTATGAACATAGAACCCTTGTCATCAGAAGCTCCCCTGCCATGTATTTTATTATCTTTAATAATTGGTTTAAAAGGATCTATATTCCACAAGTCGAGCGGATCTACGGGCTGAACATCAAAATGACCATATATAAGTGCCGTAGGTTTATCACTTCCGGCATGCAACCAATCACCATAAACTGCAGGTTGTCCACCAGTATCCATTATTTCCACATTCTCTATCCCTGCTTTAAACATTCGGTCTTTTAACCAGACCGCAGCCCTCTGAACGTCTTTAGCATGTTCTGGCAAAGCAGCAATCGAAGGTATAGAGATAAAATCTAACAAATCTTTATTAAATTTTTCTCTATTCTTTATGAGATATTTTTGATCATTTTCCATTACTTAAGCAACCTTATTGCTATCTATCCTAACCATTTGATATGTTATACTTACAAACGTGTTTAAAGTAACTTTTTTATTTAGTATTAGAAGTTATTTTATCTAAACAAACAGAAATAAAGTAAACTTAATACTCCTTCAGTATTTAATTGTAATAAAAACCAACCGAATGTTTGGCCTCAGCAAAAAATAACCATCTTGAAAAATAAATTCCTACAAGGTGAGAGGCAATTATTAAAACGCTAACGCTAAAATTACCTGAAAAGATTAAAGTTAATGACATTGGAAAAACAAATGCCGCAAAGAAAGAGATATATCTTATTTTTATCGCATGTTTCCTAGCAACTTTATAAACCATCTCATTAAGCAAATAGTTTCTATTAGTATGAGCAACATCAAAAGCTCTGATATCTTCATTTTTACTAAATCCCAGAGCGGTACCAACACTTGTTTCTTTATAAATAAAACTTTGGTCAGCAATATACCAAAACAAGACTTGGAGAACTCCAAAAATTAGTAGTAAAACTAAGCTAGCGTAATCCATTAATAGAATTGAGCCACCAGCCAAAGCTGCAAAAATAAAAAGAGAAGGCGTTAAGATATTATTCCAAGATGGAACGGTTTTTAACTGTGCATAAATCATGGAAGTAGTAAAAATAGTAAATAAGGATAGAAGAAATAACACTATGCCAACCTCATTGATATATATATTTTGAACAAAAACCCAACCAATGTTTCCTACAACAATTGATAGGCAGAAGATCGAGGAGATTGCCTCTCGACTGAGCCAGCTAGTTTGCCATTGAGACATGGATTTGATTGCATTTTTTTTGTTTGCAAGATGAAAAAAAGAGGAGATTAATCCAACGGTTGAAAAAAAAAGACCTATTAAAGAAAAAATAATAATATTAACCACGCTGATCTGACTCAAAAATTGCAGAAGTCCAACAATTGAAATTAGCCCAAAACCGAAACCAGAAAGAACAGTAAAAAGAATTATTGATGGAGCAGGATGCATCAGAACTTACTAAGAGCTCTATCTACCCAACCAAGTAGCCCTGTAGCATCTGTTTCCTCCTCAACAACTGACCCAACAGAATTGACAGAATGCTTAGACTTTATTCTAGGAAGTAGATATTTATTAACTGGTTTTGTTTGCATTTCAGGCATAAGATCAACCCCACCTCTCTCTTTGACCTTTTTTGAAACATCTGAATTAGGGTCATTGAAATCGCCAAATGCTCTTGCGCCAGTGGGACAACTCTTTACACATACAGGCACTCTGTCCTCTGGTGGAAGCTCTTCACTATAAATTCTATCAATACACAAAGTACACTTTTTCATCACACCACTTACTAAATCTAACTCTCGAGCGCCATAGGGACACGCCCAAGCACAAAGCCCACAGCCCATACAATCATCTTCATTAACAAGAACTATCCCATCTTCTTCTCTCTTATAACTTGCTCCTGTCGGGCAAACAGTCACACATGGTGCATCTTCACAATGAAGGCAAGACCTTGGAAAATAAAAGGTCTCAGTTTCATTCGTACAGCTGTTTTCTCTCTCATATGAATGAACTCGATTTAAAAAAGTACCAACTGGATCCTTCTGATGAGAGTTGATATCACTTAACTGCTTTTCGCCTCCCGATGAATTCCATTCCTTACAACTCACTACACATCCGTGACATCCGACACAAGTGTCAAGATCAATTAAAAGCCCTAGTTTTTTATCTTCGCATTTAGGTAATTTTGTCAATTCTTGCTCATTTCTTTTTATCTACCCCAACATTTACAGGAGAGTTCAATACTGGAAACTGCGGGAGAGATACCTTACTGGGGTTGTCCACCTTTTCAATGTTAACCAATAGATCATACCATGCGGCTTGTCCAGTAATAGGATCAGAATTACTATATCTGTAGCCGCTATCATGCTCCGGCAAGAGATCAGAAATAAGGTGATTTATTATAAAACCTTCATTAGCCTCCTCTACATTTTTATCTAAAGCCCAAGATCCTTTTCTTTTGCCAATTGCATTCCATGTCCATACCGTATTTTCGTTTTGGCTCTTCATAAGCGCAACCGGAACAACTATTGATGAATTTTCTGACGTCAATCTTGCCCAGTCTCCATCTTTGAATTTTTTTTCTTTCCAAATACCTTCAGACACAAATAGCTTATTAGAACCATGAATTTGTCTCAACCAAACATTCTGACTGCCCCAACTATGATACATTGCTGCAGGTCTCTGTGTAATTGCATGTATTGGATATTGTTTGACTTTTTCTGAATCATGATTTGACCACCAAATAGGTAACGGATCCATTTTTTCGTCAATTCTTTTATACAAATGCTTCTGAGGTTTCAAATTAACCGGCAATTTTTGGTAATTTTGCAACTTCGCAAGTGGTTCTAAATAAATTTGAAAGACAAAAGGCTCTTCTTTATCGTAGAAACCCATTTCAACGGCCCACTTTTGATAAGCTTTATTCCATGGTTTATAATATTGGGCCTCCTCGGGAATTTTCTCACTCCAAAATCCTCCATTTTTTATATATTTGGCTATTTGATTTAGGCTAACATCCCCTCTGCCACAATCTGTATTAGCATCACCTCTAAATCCAGCTAAGGGCCCGACTCCCGGGCGTCTCTGATGCTTCTGCATGTAGTCAGCATAGTCTTCATATAATGGCTGCTTGTTGTTGTCTACCATTCCTGGTAGCTTTAGCATTACACCAAGTTGCAGCAAAACATCTTGAAAGCTTCTTACATCTCTATCTGGTTTAACAACTGGCCAACGTATTGCATCACTAACTTGATCGGGCTCACCTATAGGCCGATCCAATAACGATATGCAATCATATCTTTCTAAATAGGTTGTATCAGGAAAAATAAGATCAGCATAGGCAACAGTCTCCGAGTAATAGCTATCGGAGTATATTATCCTAGGAATTTTATACTCGCCTGAGTCAGAGTCTCGTTCTGTTAACTTCTTAATTGTTTCCTCGGTATTCATAGAGGAATTCCATGCCATATTCGCCATGTAGAGAAACAACGTATCTATTTTATATGGATCTCCACTGTGACAGTTAGCTATTACAGTATGCATTAATCCATGTGAAGACATAGGGTTCTCCCATGTAAAACCTTTATCAATTCTTGCTGGCTTACCATCCTCAGTATAAGCTAAGTCTTCGGGCCCACCTATATATCCAAGATGAGGTCCGTCTAATTCACTATCAGGACTAAATTTAAAATGTGGCTTAGGGTGAGCATCAAACGGTTTTGGATAAGGCGGCTTATACCGAAATCCACCTGGAACATCAACGCTACCAATTAAAATTTGAAGCAAGTGTATAGCTCGGCAAGTTTGAAATCCATTGGAGTGCGCGGAAATACCTCTCATCGCATGGAAACTAACTGGCCTGCCGGTGAAACCCGACCTTTTTTCCCCTCTAAAGTCTACCCAACTTTGATCGATGTATATTGACTTGTTAAACGCGGTTGTAGCTATATCATCGGCCAAGCTTAATATTTGTTCTTCCTTCAATCCGCACTGCGGTGCAACTAATTTTGGAGAATATGAGTTATCCAAATATTTCTCAGTTAACAAACTAAATACAGTCTTAAAGGAGCCATCTTCATTTGAATAAGATTTAGTCAAAGACGGCTTCACTCCCTTATCTGAAAATTTCTTCAATTCACCAGAAAAATGATCAATTACAAGAGGACAGCCATCTTTATCTTTTAAAAACAATCCCTTGCTATTATTAATTGATGCAACACTCACAAGGAATGGGGAATTTGTAAAGCTTTGTAAATAATCTAAATCTATTTTTTTCCTTTTAAGCAATGTATGCACAAGCGAAAGAACCAAGAGACCGTCGGTTCCTGGCCGTATGCCTACCCATTGATCTGCAACTGAATTATAGCCAGTCCTAACTGGATTAATTGCGATAACTTTTGCACCTCTATTTTTTAACTTTCCCAATCCTCTTTTAATAGGATTACTGTCATGATCTTCTGCCACACCGAAAAGAAGCATTAGTTCTGTTTTATCCCAATCAGGAGAACCAAATTCCCAAAATGAACCTCCCATAGTATAAATACCTGCAGCAGCCATATTTACAGAACAAAAGCCGCCATGAGCTGCGTAGTTGGGGGTACCAAACTTTTGCGCCCACCAACCAGTAAATGACTGAGATTGATCTCGACCAGTATAAAAGACAAGTTTTTCTGGCGATTTTTTACGAATGGGAGATAACCACTCAACCGCAATTTTGAGAGCCTCATCCCAGGATATTTCTTCAAACTTCCCCTCTCCACGTTTACCAACCCTACGTAGTGGCTTTTTTAGTCTAGAGGCTGCTTTATGCTGAAAAATACCAGAAGCGCCTTTTGCACATAAAACACCCTTATTTACCGGGTGATCTCTATTACCTTCTATATGAACAACTTCATTGTCTTTTATATGCACATCAATGCCACAGCGACATGCACACATATAACAAGTCGTTTTAGAAACCTTTCCAAGGCTCTCAGTGGCGTCAACTTCTTTATCCATATTTTTCTTTTAGATTAATCTTTAGTATTTAATTCTATTAATTTTTGGTCTTCATCAACCATTTCGCCTTCAACTACAAAAATAGAGACAACCATGCCAGTAACATTTGAAACAACGGGGATTTCCATTTTCATAGACTCAATAACTATCACGTCTTGACCAGTTTCAATAACATCTCCAACTTTACAATTAATTTTCCAAATCGATCCTGATATTTCTGACAAAAGAATAACTCTTCCCACAGTGTTCACCTCAATAAATGAATTACAACCTAACTTAATTAAAAAATATTTAAAAGATTTAAAAAAGATATTAACATAAAAATTATATTGGGAGAGTCAAATGCAGGCACCTTCTTTTCAAAAAAAAATTAATCCTGGAAAAGCTCCAGAAAAAATCAGTGTTTTTTCAGAACCAACAGATCTAGCTCTAAAAGAATGGAATAATAAAGGCCTACAATTGCCGGACGTATCTATAATTAATTCTTATAGAAAGGAGCAAGTCGTAGCGCAATTAAAGAAGAACAAAGTCGATGCCATTTTGCTTTTTGACCCGTTAAATATTCGGTACGCAACTGGCACATCAAATATGCTTTTGTGGAATACACATAATCCTTTTAGATCCTGCTTAGTTTTTGATGACGGCCACTGTATTCTTTGGGATTACCAAGAAAGCACGCATTATGTAGAATCCAATTATCTGTACATTGATGAAGTTAGAGCTGGTGCGTCTATGTTTTATTTTGCAAAAGGAGATAATGTGAAATCCGCCGCTGAAAACTTTTCTCATCAAGTTAATCAAGCCTTCGAAAAAAAAAGAAAAAAAAGTAAGAATTTGGCAATAGATAAAATAATGCTCGATGGGTTTAAAAGTCTAGAACGTAGAGACTTTAAAATCGAAAATGGAGAAAAAATAATGGAGCATGCGCGATCGATAAAATCTGCTGAAGAGATAAAAGCTATGAGATGCTCTATTTCGGCGTGCGAAACCTCAATACATGTTATGGAGAAAGAAACAAAGCCAGGAATGACTGAAAATGATATCTGGTCAATTCTTCATTCAGAAAACATTAAAAGAGGTGGAGAGTGGATTGAAACTCGCTTACTCTCGTCCGGTACCAAAACAAACCCCTGGTTCCAGGAATGTGGTTCGAGAATACTTCAGAAAAATGAAATAGTAGCTTTTGATACTGATCTAGTTGGTTGTTACTCTATGTGCACTGATATTTCTAGAACATGGTGGATAGGAGACCAAGAGCCAACAAAGAAAATGAAACAAGATTATCGAATAGCATTGGAACATATCCAAGAGAATGCTGAACTTGTTGCTCCTGGGGTACACTTTAAAGATTTAACCTTTAAAGGACATCAACTCGGTAATATATATAAAAAACAGCAATACAGTTGCAGGTTTCACGGTGTTGGCCTATGTGACGAGTTTCCTTTAATAACATATCCAGAGGATTATGAAGAGGGTGCATTCGATTATGTCCTCAAGCCAGGAATGACATTATGTGTAGAGGCACTAATCAGCCGTGAAAATGGTGAATTCTCAATTAAGCTTGAAGATCAATTACTTGTAACAGATAGTGGATTTGAAAATCTTACCTCTTATCCATTCGATGAAAAGTTTCTAAATTAAATCTTTTTAAATTTTACCTTCTGTCAAAAACACGAGAGGAGACGAGTCCTTATTTATCTCGAAAAGTTGGTTTTCAGTGGCATACATCAAAGCAATGATGCCCGCACCCCCAGAAGGGCTAGTAGTTATTCCAAAATCATTTATAAAATTAAGTTTTTTCTCAACATAATCATCTTCCAAGTGCATAAAGTAATTTGTTGTCTTTGAGAGCGAATACAATGCTGACCAGGATGGCTCTTTGCAATCTAAACGCCCCATTATTGATACTTGTCCTTCGGCAATACTTGGTTTTTCATTTTGTAAAGACAAAAACAACGTCTTTGCTTGACTAGGCTCAACAACAATTATCTGGGCATCTTTTCTTAAAAACTTTCGAAGGGATAGCGCAATGGCAGCCGCAAATCCACCAACTCCTGCCTGCAAAAAAACATGTGTTATTTGATTTAAGTTATATGGTAATAGTTGTTTGCGAACCTCTTCACCTATAATCATGTATCCTTCCATGACATCAACGCCCGACTGGCAAGTTTCCCAAGTTGAGTCAGATAATAAAACATAATTATTATTATATGCATAGTTTTCGGCCTCAATCATACTTGCCTCGTAGTTATCCCCTTTAAACTTAACATCTGCCCCTATGTTTTTAAGCCGATCTGCAAAAGCTTTAGGTACGTTTTTTGAAAGAAAAACAATCGCATTTGCACCAAATAATTTAGCTCCTACTGACATTGAAATACCATGGTTCCCGGCACTTGCTGTCACAAAAGTATCACCTCTCAACGTATTTCTTAAATTTTCTAATGAAACTTTGACTTTTGCGCCCAAGCGTGAATAAGCCATCTTTGCTATAGCATATGTTGCTCCTGTTGCTTTAAAGCTACCTAAGTTAAACCTTTTTCTTTCATCTTTTATAAGGACAGAGTTTAAACCTAGATTTTCTGCAAATGTCTTTTGTTCATACAAGTCTGTCGGCATGTACTCTGGGCAGAAATCTAAAAGCTTTAACAAAATATCTGTACTGTCATTCAAATCTTTTACATTGGAGGGCTTCTTTAAACCAATAGGAAAAAAAGGATTAGATATATAGTTCACTTATTATTCTCTAAAAACTGCAAAAATATAGATCCCACTTCATTTGGCTGCTCAACACACGGCAGGTGTCCAGCCTTTTTTATTACTTTAAAAATACTACCTCTAATTAAACTCGCAGCATTTTGAACAAGATTAATCGGAGTAGAGCCGTCTTCCTCCCCTACTATCACTAATGTAGGCATGTTAATTGTTTTTGCCTGTTCAGTTAGATCGCAGCGGGAAATAGCTTCACAACATCCAATATAACCAGATTTTGTTGTCCTTGTGAGCATTGATCTCCACATTTGTAATTCATCAGCACTATATTTTAAAAAAGAAGAAGAAAACCATCGTGTCAAAATATCATCTGAAATTGCTTCTATCCCTCCTTCTTTGACACGCTTTATTCTTTCGGTCCACATCTCCTTTGAACCAATTTTTGGTGCTGTATCACATAAGATTAATTTATTACAAATGTTTGGTCTTTGCTTAATGAATTCGAGGGCAATCAAGCCCCCTATTGATAGTCCTACAAGACAAATATTTTTAAGATTTAGATAATCAACTAAATTACTAACATCTTTTGCAAGGATCTCAATAGAAATGTCGTTTTTAAAATTCGTTGACAATCCATGCCCTCTTTTGTCTATTCTGACAGTTCTAAAACGTTCTCCTAAAACATATAATAGTTTATCCCATACCCGAAAATCAGTTCCTAAAGAATTTAGAAAAATAATTGCAAAATCATCCTTGGGACCCCTGTCATCGAAATGAATAATTTCTAATCCTGATTTTAAACTTTGCACCTTTATTAAATTCTCCTATAAATTAAGTACATGTTAGAATATTAAATTTAAATTTTTTAATCAATTTTATATTCCTCAAAAAAAAGGATATTGATATGACTAAGATGACCACTGAAGAAGCCTTTGTAAAGGTATTACAAAAACATGGAATCGCTCATGCATTTGGAATTATTGGCTCTGCTATGATGCCAATTTCCGATTTATTTCCTTCAGCTGGTATTCAATTCTGGGATGCTGCTCATGAAGGTAACGCTGGAATGATGGCTGATGGTTACACAAGAGCAACCGGAGAAATGTCTATGATGGTAGCTCAAAACGGACCAGGTATTACAAACTTTGTTACTCCGGTAAAGACAGCTTATTGGAACCACACCCCTCTTCTTTTGGTAACTCCTCAGGCTGCCAATAAAACAATAGGTCAAGGAGGTTTTCAAGAAGTTGAGCAAATGGCTCTATTCAAAGACATGGTGGCATATCAAGAAGAAGTAAGAGATCCTCAAAGAATAGCTGAGACGTTAAATAGAGTTATATCTAGAGCGAAAAAGGCATCTGCTCCTGCCCAAATAAATATTCCTAGGGATTTTTGGAACAAGGAAGTTGATATAGATATTCCAGAATTAATTGAATTTGAATTACCTGATGGGGGCGAGGATACTATAAAAATAGCTGCTAACCTGTTGATAAATGCAAATTTTCCTGTAATTCTTAATGGAGCTGGAGTGGTATTAAGCGATGCAATAAATGACACTATACAATTAGCGGAAAGGTTACACGCACCGGTATGTACCGGTTACCAACATAATGATGCTTTTCCAGGCTCACATCCGTTTCATTGTGGACCTCTTGGATATAATGGATCGAAGGCTGCTATGGAAATAATAAAGAGAGCTGATGTCGTTTTAGCTGTTGGAACGCGTCTTAACCCTTTTTCAACTTTACCTGGTTACGGCATCGACTATTGGCCAGAGAAAGCAAAAATAATCCAAATAGACTTAAATAGTGATCGTATAGGCGTAACAAAAAAAGTGTCTTTGGGTATTGTTGGTGATGCTAAGAAGGTAGTTAAGAAAATTCTCACTTTTATGCCTGAAATAGTGATAGATGATAAAGTTAAAGAACGTACTGATTATATTTCGCAAACTAAGTCAAAGTGGGCTCAAGAGCTAAGTTCTCTAGATCACGAAGATGACGATCCAGGAACAACTTGGAATGAAAGAGCAAGAAAGAGAGAACCCGAAAAAATGTCGCCTAGAATGGCTTGGAGAGCTGTTCAATCAGCATTACCTAGAGATGCTATTATTTCATCAGACATAGGGAATAATTGTGCAATAGGTAATGCATATCCTACTTTTGAAAAAGGGAGAAAATATCTAGCCCCGGGTTTATTTGGGCCTTGCGGTTATGGGTTGCCTTCGATCGTCGGCGCAAAAATTGGAGTGCCAAGTGTTCCTGTAGTTGGATTTGCAGGGGATGGCGCATTCGGAATTTCGGTAAATGAAATGACTTCTATTGGTAGGTCTGAATGGCCAGCTATAACTATGATTATCTTTAGAAATTATCAATGGGGAGCTGAAAAAAGAAACACTACGCTTTGGTTTAAAGACAATTTCGTAGGCACGGAATTAGATACCAAGGTATCTTACGCGAAAATGGCAGGTGCTTGCGGCTTCATTGGAAAAACTGCTAACTCTATGGAAGAATTAACATCGATTTTAAAAGAAGCCATTAATCAACAACTGGAAAACAATAAAACTACTTTCATTGAAGTGATGATAAATCAAGAACTTGGAGAACCTTTCAGAAGGGATGCTATGAAAGCCCCTGTTCCTATTGCTGGAATATCAAAGGGCGATATGAACGCAGTTGGCTAGGTTAATAGGATTAGAAAATTGAGCCCAAGCTCTTTCATATTAGATCAATCAAAAGTATTTGCTCCAAAAAGCTTGCTAAGAATGGCAAAAAACAGGGCAAAACTAGCTAAAGTAGTAATTGCATTTTCTCATAGCAAGTCTGCTATTTCAGGTGCAAAACAAGCTTTTGATTTAAATTTGATTGAACCAATCTTTGTAGGCCCTAAAGATCAAATTGAAAAACAGGCTAGAGGTTTAAGCTGGGATATATCTTGTTTCAGAATAATAAATGAAACTGAGGAAGAAAAAGCTGGGGATATCAGTGCCCTTTTATGTGGAACTGGTGAAGCAGATATCCTTATGAAGGGGGATTTGCATTCAGATACTTTCATGAGATCTGTGATAGCAAAAAAAAATAATCTGAGAACAAAAAACAAGATTGTTCATCAATTTTACATAACCAATGATGATATGAATACCGGAATTATGGTCTCAGATGCAGCAGTAAATATAAAACCTAGTGAGAAAACTCTTAAAACAGTGATTGAAACAATGGTTAAAAGTTTGAAAACACTGGGTATAAAAACGCCGAAAATTGCATTTTTATCTGCTAGTGAGCTTGTTATGGAAAATATGGAGTCAACTGTAATCGCTCACAACTTGAAGGAATGGGCCACAGAAAATATTAAAGAAGCATTATTTTCTGGCCCGCTAGCTCTTGACCTTATAATTAGTAGAGATGCTGCAATTAAAAAAGGATTGGAAAATGACCCTGTTGCGGGCCAATCGAATGGGATCGTAGTACCGGAAATTGTATCCGGCAACACTCTTTACAAGTCACTTGTATATTTTGCTGGAGGGTGCGCGGCAGGCATCGTTCTAGGAGCTAAAGTACCTGTTCTACTTACAAGTCGAGCAGATCCACCGGAAGCAAGGCTTGCGTCTATAGCATTAGCCAGTATTTTGAGTAATGACAGAGCCTAACATGGCTAAACATTATGAATAGATAAACCAAGATCATTGATCTCTTTTTCAAAATGCTTTCCGGAAATTACGGATCTCTTAGGTTCACCAATCAAATATTTGTTTGAAACTTCTACAAGCCTTTCAACTGAACAATTAATCACACGGCTCCTGAAAATTTTTCTTTTGGATTGATCTATTCCTCTTATGTTTTGATTAAAATCCGCTCTTGCCTCGCCAGCAGGTGAGCCGGGTTTGTCAATCGAAGAAATAACGCCTAATATTCCTTCTTCCAATTTTTCTGAGTTTATAGATTTCAATGACCATTCAATAGAATCATTGAATGCGTTAAAAGTCTCTTTGCAATTTGGGTCTCGATATGAAAAAAATCTAAAAGAACGAGATGCTGAGTCCTGCTGAGCACCTGAACCGTAGGCTCCCCCCTTTTCTCTTATTGCAGAGTGAAGAAATCCATTTCGTAAAACAGCTCCTAAGACAGTAAGTATCGGTGCATCTGGATGATCATAGCCGACTGTGGGGAATGCCTGCGCACAAAAGTTTACATCCGATCCAGTAATCCACGCAATTTCCTCAGATTGCAAGTCTATCCCGTTAAGTACGTCTAAAGCTTCTAAACCGGTTTTGGTTGTAGTTTCCTTATCATAATTCTGATCATTTGCGCTTATAACGACCTCTATTTTAGAAGCAGGATTAATGAAACTCTTTAATTTTGAAAAAGACTCGAGCAACACATCCATTTTTATTTTTCCATTTGAGTCTCGTAGCGTTTTGAGATTATGAATAGACGACACGCCGCCGACAAATTCGGACAAAGCACCAAACTTTGAGATTTGAGCCGACGCACCATTCATAGCTAGTATGTGGCCACTCTGAGTAATTGATTTTTCTTTTCCAGCAATTTCGAATTGCGTAAGTTCTTCCAATCTCTTTATTTCATCTAGTCGAAATCCATGAATAGTATCGTTCATTAAACTCTCAAGCTTCGAAAAGTTTTTCTTAAGGGCACTACCATGCAAACCAGCACTGAGTAGAAATTTATTACCTGAACTATCAGGAAGAACATTGAAACTTAACCCTATTCCACCAGTACTCAGTGACTGTTCTTTCTGAATTTTCTCATAATCTTTCTCTCCTACGCCTACACTTGTCACAACATCTGAGAAAAAATTACTATATCTAAGATCATCCAAATTTGCTGACTCTAAGGAGAACACTTTAGTCGTGTAATCTATCCCATTCGTTCCAGCATGGTAAAAATATCTGATCTTATCGCCATCTTTTTGTTTGCAGCCAGTGGTATAAAATCTCTCTTTCTCAATATCATTTACCGTTACACAGGGAAGCAAACTGGGATCATCTTTTGAGTTCTGCCTTGTTTCTAATTTCGCCGTGAGATCACGGATATTATCTTTCTGTGAACTTGATAAAGAACTATTTTTTTTGGAGAGTAGCTTCTCAAGTTTCTCCATCTTATTTTTATCGTAATCAGCGTTTGGAATCAATTGAAAGGTGACCCTGTGTTTATTATTAATAAAGAATTTTTCAACAAGCCTCTCTAAATGATTTGGTTCTTCCAATCTTTTCTTCAATTTTGAAAGAGATCCTTCAAGATCAAGAACTTCTAGTGGATTAGAGTCATGCAAAACGGAAGGCATTGTCCCGAGCAAAAGTTGCAACCCATATGGCATACCACCTGTTATCTCCCTTTGTGAAATTTCGATTTGATGTAAAGAAGCCTCTATCAAATCTTTTTCAACACCATTTAAAACTAGATCCCTGAAAACACTTAAGACTAACTCCTCGACATCTTTCTCTTTTCCTTTTTCAACCCCCTCTAAACCGGCTACGAAAGCCATTTGTTTCTGTTCCGTTTCCATAAAGGTTATGGGAGATGGCGCTTTTCCTAAATCAGTGCTCTCAAGAGCTTTTCTGAGAGGTGAAGAAGAATTATCAAGCAAAATGTTTTCTAACAAACAAGCCTCTAAATGATCAACAGGATCTTTTGTAGAGTCTAGCAACCAAGCGACTACTACATGATGATTGTTTTCGTCGTCAGGAAGTGGGTTGTAATATGAATGGCTATATTGTTCTACTTCGAAGGCAGGCTCTGGATTTACCCTAAGATTATCAAGCTTTGGAGTAAACTTTTTTAAAACTGAGTCTTCAATTACTTGCTGTAGTTCATTTGCATCTACATTTCCATAAGAAAAAAATACCGCATTTGAAGGATGATAATACTTTTTGTGAAAGTTTTTTAGATCTGCGTAAGTCAGATCAGGGATGAAATCAGGATCTCCACCAGAGTTAAACCCGTAAGTAGTTGTGGGATATAGTGACTTCGAAACCCCATGCCATAATTGCCGTGGAACAGAACTCATAGCACCTTTCATCTCGTTATATACAACTCCTTTAAGGGCAAGCTTTTCTTTATCGCCGTCTTTAATTAATTCAAACCTATGGCCTTCTTGCATAAAGTCGAGCTCATCTATATTCGGAAAGAAGACAGCGTCTAAATATACCGACAGAAGGTTCCTATAATCCTTATCGTTCAGCGTAGCAAACGGGTAAGCAGTAATATCTGGATAAGTCATCGCATTCATAAAAGTGCTTAATGAGCGTCTAGTCATCATAAAAAATGGATCTCTCACTGGAAATTTTTCCGATCCACATAAGACCGTATGCTCCAAAATATGCGCTATGCCGCTGTGATCTTTAGGAATAGTCCTGAAAGCAACCGAAAAAGCCTTTTCTGTGCTGTCACAATCTAAATGTAGATGCGTGCATCCAAATCTTGAATGTTTAAACACGTGAGCATTGACCCTGAGCAATGGAATTTCTTTAGTATTTTGTATTTCGAACATGATTGGAAGATAATACCTTTGAATTCGAATACAAGCTAAATAACACCCAGAGTATTAAAATTTATATTTTTAATACTTTGGGTAACACTCTGGATTGTGATATTCTAAATTATGATTTTTTTTAAAGGGGATTTTAATGATAATTGGGGTGCCTAAGGAAATTAAACCAAGTGAATATAGGGTTGGTATCACACCCTCAACTGCTTCACGATTAATCGAAGAAAATCATACTGTACTTGTTCAAAAAAACAGCGGTGAAGGTATTGGTGCTACTGATGACGACTACATAAAAGTGGGAGTAAAAGTTGTTGATGGACCTGAAGAGATTTTTAAAAAAAGCAATATGATCGTGAAAGTAAAAGAACCTCAAGAATCTGAATGGAAAATGCTCAAAGAAGAACAAATTCTTTTCACTTACCTTCATTTAGCCGCAGACCCAAAACAAGCAAAAGGCTTAATAGATGCAAAGTGCCACGCAATTGCATATGAAACAATCACTGACAACAAAGGCGCATTACCCCTTTTAGCACCAATGAGTGAAATTGCTGGAAGATTAGCAGTTTTTGAAGGCGCTTACCACTTAAAAAAGACCTGTGGAGGACCTGGCACTTTAATATCTGGTATTCCAGGTGTAAAGCCTGCGAAGGTCATTATTTTAGGGGGCGGTATGGTTGGAACAAATGCAGCTCAGATGGCAATTGGAGTAGGGGCCGACGTTACAATTTTCGATAAATCTATTGAAAGATTAAGATACCTAAATGATATCTTCGGTAATTCAGCTAAGGTTCTTTACTCGGAACATCTGGAGCTTAAAAGCCAACTGGTTGACGCAGATCTAGTTATAGGTGCAGTATTGATACCCGGTGCAAGCGCTCCAAAACTAATTGAAAAATCATTTCTATCGAAAATGAAAAAAAATTCTGTTTTAGTTGATGTTGCTATTGATCAAGGTGGATGCTTTGAAACATCGAAACCAACAACGCACCAAAATCCGATCTACTATGAAGACGGTGTTTTACATTATTGTGTAGCAAATATGCCAGGCTCTGTGCCTAAGACAGCATCTTATGCTCTCAATAATGTTACAGCTAACTACATTTCAAAAATAGCAAGTTTGGGACTAGAGGCTTTAGAGCAAGATCAAAATTTAGGGATGGGATTGAATGTCTCAAAGGGACAGATCACTCATTCCGCGGTAAAGGAAGCATTGCTGGAAACTGTAAGCTGTAACTAAAAAGTTGAGATTTCAAAATGAATTCGGACTTAGTTGACACTAAAGTTTTACTCTTAGGGTATACAGGCTATATCGGCACAACACTTGCGAAAGTTTTGTTAGAAAAAAAAATTCAGATTATTTGCCCAATACGAGACAAAAAAAATCTTGAGAAAAAGAAAAATATTGTTTTTGTAGATATCTCTCAAATTGAAAGTTTTCTCGAAACATTAAGCGTAAAACCAACTACTATTATTTCCTGTATTGCTTCAAGAAGAGGAGGCATTACGGATTCATGGAATGTTGAATACTCTCTAAATAAATTATTTTTGGATTTATCAAAAAGGGTAGGCATAAAGAGATTTATTCTTATATCTGCAATATGTGTTCAGAAGCCTACTCTAGAATTTCAAAAAGCGAAATTAGCCTTTGAACATCTTTTACAAAATTCAAGTCTTGAATATGAAATAATTAGACCAACAGCTTTTTTCAAAAGTCTCTCTGGACAGATTGATAGAGTTAAAAAAGGAAAAAGCTTTTTAATTTTTGGTAATGGCGAATTAACATCTTGTAAGCCAATCTCTGCACGCGATTTAAGCAAATTCATTATCCCACTCGTTACTAGAAGTCATTCTGAGAATAAAATTCATATAATAGGTGGCCCAGGCCCACCCATCTCCCCTAAACGCCAAGCTGAATTATTATTTGAGCTATGCAAAAAAGAAAAAAAAATTACTCATATATCCCCCAAGCTTTTCCTCATGATCACCCATGCTCTGATCCCCTTATCAATAGTCTCAAAAAAAATACGAGATTTAAGGGAATTCCTTAAGATTGCTTATTACTACGCGACTGAGTCTATGTTATTCTGGGATGAAAAAATTGGTTCTTATAGCTCCAATAAAACACCAGAATACGGCAATGAATCGTTAGAAGAATATTATAAAAAAATACTTAGGAACGATGTGGTTTATAAAGAATTAAAGGATCAAAAACTATTTTAGATAAAAAAAATATTAAGCATTTTGCTGGCGACTTTGACTACATTGTTGTGGGTGCGGGCTCTTCTGGTTCAGCAATAGCATACAGATTAGCGCAAGAAAACAATATGAAAGTTCTATTGATTGAATATGGGGGACAAAACAGATCGATATTTATAGATATGCCAGCGGCTCTATCATACCCGATGAATATGAAAAAATATAACTGGGGTTACAGCGCAGAACCAGAACCAAACTTATATGGAAGATCATTAATTTGTCCCAGAGGAAAAGGTTTAGGTGGATCATCTTCAATCAATGGAATGATTTATGTACGCGGTCATCCTCAAGATTTCGATAATTGGAGCACCAAAGGGGCCTCAAGTTGGTCATTTGCAGATGTTCTTCCTTACTTCAAAAAAATGGAGTGTTGTGAAAGTCGAAAATCAACTTGGAGAGGAAAAAACGGCCCTATCCATATAAAAACTGCAGAACAAAAAAACGTATTGCATAAAGTTTTTTCAGATGCAGCTATACAATGTGGTTACTCTTTTACTGAAGATTATAATGGCTATAAGCAAGAAGGCATTGGGGCTGCAGAAATGACTGTATATAAAGGCAAGAGATGGTCCACTGCCCAAGGCTATTTGAAAAATATAACAAAACAAAAAAACATTTGCATAATGACTTCATGTTTAGTTGACAAACTACTGTTTTTAAAAAATAAATGTAACGGTATCATCTTCAAAAAGAAATCTGAAACTTTTTCTGCGCAATGCAAAAGAGGTGTCATATTAGCCGCTGGTTCCATTGGCAATCCCTGTATTTTACAGAGATCTGGAATAGGAGATTCAAAACATATTGCGGGCATTGGTATAAAACCTATTCTGGATTTAAAAGGTGTTGGAAATAATTTACAGGATCATCTTGAATTATATTTTCAAGTGAAATGCACTCAACCCGTTACTCTTTTTAGAAATACTAGCTTATTTTCAAAAGCTAAAATTTTTTTACAATGGTATATTTTCAAAAAAGGATTAGGAGTATCAAATCAATTTGAAACTCTCGGCTTTCTTAAAACAGATAAGCAACAAGAGTACCCTAACCTGCAGTATCACTTTTTACCTTTAGCAATAAATTATGATGGATCATCACCACACAGAGGGGATGGCTTTCAGTTCCATGTAGGAACGATGCGGTCAAAATCTAGGGGATTTGTTGCCATTAAGAATGCAGATCCACAAAACTCTCCTACTATAAAGTTTAACTATCTTAATCACCCTGACGACCTTAAGGATTTTCGAAATGCAATAAGAATAACAAGAAATATTCTAGATCAGCCTGCTTTTAAAGATTATGCAGGCGAAGAAATTCAACCAAAGCCAACATTGAAGTCGAACAGGGAGTTGGATAAATTCATAAAGTCGAGCGTTGAGTCAGCGTTTCACCCTTGTGGTACCTGCAAAATGGGGGACCCTTCTGATGAAGAAACAGTTGTAACCCCCGAATGCAAAGTAAATGGCTTAGAAAATCTTTTTTGCGCAGATTCTTCAATTTTTCCTTCAATAACGAATGGCAACCTCAACGCCCCGAGCATTATGGTAGGCGAAAAAGCAGTAGATCATATTTTAAACAAACCTCTACTACCAAAGGAGAATTTAGTTCCTTACAACTAGATTCTTATATAGCACAAATATATTTTGTCATATTGCTACAATCACCCTTCCCTATAAATTTTTTTTGTCAGAGATAATTTAAAACATATCTATCACCATCAATGTATTTAAAGTTTTTTAGTTGAGGATGTGGCACCCATTTAAACTCTGAATGAACATTTAGACTGATTTGACCAGATACTATAATTGCATAATAATAGTGGACGTAAATATTTTTATCTGTCTTATTCAAGTCAATAGTTGCTATTATATTACCAACTTCGATATTCAGAGAAAGTTCTTCTTTAATTTCCCTTATCAGAGCAGATGTGAAAGTCTCGTTTTCTTCGACTTTTCCACCTGGAAACTCCCATATCCCCTGGGAGTTGGCTTCAAAACTTCTGTTTGCAATAAGAAATAAATCATTTTTCTTAATCACTGCCGCAACTACATCAATGCTCGCTTTATCTATAGACATCTTTAAAATCTTGTTTTCATTTTAAAGATAAAGAGCAATGAAAAAAAAGGGCCTACAGACAAAGCTAGTAAGAAAATAATCAAATTATTTATATTTTCGTGAAATATTCCTGATAAAAAAGGCGCACATGCCATCCCCAGCGCAGTTGGCGCCCATATGTATCCTTTAACTCTCCCAATAACTTGAGGCTCAAAGAATAAATTTGGGACATATCCACCTGTTACAGTCAACAAGCCATGACCCATGCCAAAAAGAGCCATAGCGATAATACATACATAGAAGTTGGGTGTAAGTATTATGATTAATGATAACGGTACAATTGCGCTAGCTACTAGGCCTGTAAGTCTAGCATCTAAAAACGTTGCAAACTTCATTTCTAGAAAGCGACCTACTAGCTGAAACGGTCCATATACACTTGCTAATACTATTGCAATTGAAGGATCATTAAAATTTGAGTTAAAAAACTGAATTAATGATAACGCAGTGGTAGAAAAAATTAAATATTCTGTAAACCCAAAAATCATCAAAATAGTAATTATGACTTTTTCGTTTCTAGACAATGCTAAAGGAACAAAATCTTCAATTGGTTTTTTAAGTTCATTTTTCTTTTCTTCCTTTTTTAAAGTTTAAATTTATGAAAAAATATAAACCCATTAAAAAAAGAGATAACGACAGCATCAAAAATATTGAATTTAGCCCGAAATAGTTGCGTAAAAAACCGATAGTCAACCAACATACCGAACTTGCGATAGCACCATAAAATGTGATTATGGTAATATTCTTTCGTGAATTTTGGTCATCTAATTGAATTGCCGCGCTGAAAGCTACGTTGTAAGACGCTGAACTAAAACTTATTCCTATCAGGAGCATTGAAAATAGAAATCCCAACAAATCTTCAGTGAAATACAAAGAGATAAACCCTACTGATCCGATAAAGAGCCCGGTGGAGAGAACATTTAACCCTCCAGATCTATCAATTAAATATCCAACATGACTGGAAATAAGTACATTTATAAACAAAGACAGACTGACTATCATAGTAGTTGTTTCGAGGGACATCCCTAGTTTTTCGGCTAACTCTACTTTTATTTGTGCAAAGGAATAAAACATCGCACCGTAGGCAACAATCTGACTTATGCCCAGACTATGAACTGGTACAAAGCCTCCTATATTATTTTTATTCAAGTGATATTTTCTAAGTTAGTTTTTCTTAGGGGGTCTTTTATCAAACGAAGTTAAATGTTCAGGAATGTAATGATAGTCTTTTATATCACAAGTAAATATAGCAAAATCAGGAGAAAATACTTCAGGTGTGTCAAGAGTACCAACCTTAACAATAAATGAACCTGGCCTTGATGGGCTAATGCTTCCAAAACCAGTTCCACACTTATGACAAAAAAACCTCTTAACTGGTGTTTCAAGATCTGTTCTAGCAAAGACCGAGGGTTTTCCCTTTGTAAATTGGAAATCATCTTCCGAAAAAACCATCACTGTATTGGCATTTCCACCAGTTATATACTGGCACTCACGACAGTGACATTGAAAACTAGCTTGCAGTTCACCATTAATTTCATATTGAATATCACCGCAATAACATCGACCACTTAGTTCCATAACTGCCTTCCCTCTTTGCTTATTTAATATTGCAGTCTATCATTCTATAAAAGCTCTAGCAATAGCACCTATTGAACAGTAAAAAATGTCCCTTTCCCAGCCAGGAGAAAGAAACATGCCATTTGCTGTTGTACTCTCTGTAGACACCCTTCCTTTTTCCTTGCCGGTGATAGTATCAAAAATGACAATATTGTCATAGCCGGTACGAAAGTCATTTACTGCAATCTCTTTTGTATCGCTGTACATCACCATTTGCATAGAAATTCTAGTAGGCTTTTCCCATAAGTTTTTAAAACCTAAATCTTTTGAGTAACTCAAACCCGCAATCAAGCCGTTTCCAGTATCAAAAGCTATCGCTACTTTATGGATGGGATCAAATGCTGGGGGACTAAAGATGCTTCCTCGCTGTTTATCAAAAGGCTGTATAATCTCTAATTTTTTATCATTGTTTATATCAACTCGAAATAATTTTTGTGGCGATGATGATAAACCTTGAAAAACAGACCCTCTAGCTGGAAGCTCTTGACCAAATGGTCTTGTAGAAAATATAGTCACATTAGCTCTATTATCGCCATTATCTAAAAACCAACATCCACCATCACTTATACAGCTATCCCAACTAAAACTCTGCTCCTCATAATTCAGTGTTCTATATTTTGGCATCCAATTCTGATCTAAAGTCAAGCTTGCTTTTTCGTATCTGTATCTAAAAAAAGTGTCTCGCCCTGGAACATATACCCATTGTGTTCCCTTTGTATCAATATCCATGGCTATTCTACCCATCGAATTTTCATCAATGGTAACTTCATCTGCAACCTGATTAAGAAACTCTGGTTCTAAAATAACAAATTTTGACTTTCCATTCCATGCATGCTCGATATTTTTCATAACAAGGTTTCCATCTTTCATAATCAAAAAACTGTTATATGCAGAATTTTGTGGTAATTTTTTTGAGGCTACCACTTTACAATCTGGATCCAGTTTATAACAATAATTTCCGTTATTGAGATAGAGATAGCCATTTTCATGCACAACAACACCCCCACACCAAGTATGGCCTCCAGATGGTAAATTAGGTGAACGCGAGATACATTCTAAAGAATAAGGGTCTATCTTTTCTAAAAAGCCATATTTTTCAGTAGAATTAATGTGGTTGTTTCCCATCAAAAACACTTCTCCTGGATCTCTAAGAACCATCATTACATTCCATTCACCATTTGCTCTAGTTTTCTGAGATAAATGTTCGCCGTTGCTAATATTCAATCCAGGTGATCTTGGTATTTTTTGTCTTCTGGGACCACCACATTCAGCGGGCCAAGGGCTATCATAGTACCCCTTGATTTTTTCATTTGAGTCTAAATGTATGTCCATTTATTTTCCAAGATATGCGTATTTTTCACGTAAGACATGTTTTGTAATCTTACCTCCAGCATTTCGAGGCAAACTATCTACAATGTGAAATATTTTTGGTATTTTAAAGCCAGCTAATTGCGACCTCAAAGATGATCTTACTTCAATCTCTGAAAAAATATTGTCATTAACTATGATTAGGGCTAAAACAGCTTCTCCCCACTTTGGGTCTGAAACTCCAATTACAGCACAATCAATAATGGAACGCTGTAACATCAATGCATTTTCAACTTCTGCAGGATAAACATTTTCTCCACCCGTTATAATTAAATCTTTTATTCGATCTCTGATAAACAGATATCCCTCTTCATCGAGATACCCAACATCTCCTGTGTAAAACCAGCCATCTTTCAGTGCCTCGTTATTCGCCTTTTCTCTATTAAAATAGCCATCCATAATTTGATCGGTACGGCATATAATCTCTCCGATAGTTTGGGTAGGAACTTCATTATTATGAGAATCAACTATTTTTATCTCTGAGTTGCTGAAACATTTTCCACATGATTCTAGCCTTCTGTTTGCTTTTAATTCGCTTGGGTCTAAGGACATAAACATACCAGTTGTTTCGGTCATTCCATAGACATGAGTAAAATTTGAGTTTGGAAATATTTTTTGCGCACGCTTTAACGTATCAACAGCCATTGGTGATGCACCAAAAACAATGTTTTTAACATTTTTAAGTACTTTGCTATTTTTTTCAGCAGCCACAACTACCATTTGAATTACAGCTGGAACCATCAAGGTGGTAGCTACATTATAGTTTTCAATAATATCCAAAATCTTCTCAGGATTTATATCTAC